>JBARNC010000579.1:0-1895 GCA_049802775.1 Pseudolabrys sp.
GCTTGAGGCCGTCGTGAGCGCCGCTCGCCCGCTGCCTGTAGAGAAACGCGATATTTTTTTGCGGCGCATCGCGGCGATGTTGACGTTGCGCGGGCGCTAGGGCAATGCGGCGCCGTTTTGCGGACACACTGCGGACACGCTGCCGGCGGGACGGGCCGTGGTGCATCTCGGCCTGGCTAAGTCACTTATATTGTTTGGTGGGGGAGGTAGGACTCGAACCTACGAAGGGCATAGCCAGCGGATTACGGTCCGCCGACTATCGTTGTTTTCATGAATTTTCCGTCATGTCGCGTCTATGTCGCACTCACGCCAGCAGTGCACTCGACGCCGCCGCGAGTTCGGCGCGGTCGTCGCCCTTCGGGAACAGGTGCCCGTAGACATCGAGCGTCATCACGATCGAGGAATGGCCGAGCAGTTGCTGGACGACCTTGGCCGGGAGTTCGCGGCCGCCACGGTTCTTCGGGTTGATGCACCAACTCGCGAAGAAGTGCCGGAACGCATGCAAGGCGTATTTCGGCTCGCCTTTCTTGTCCACGACCCCGGCGGCTTTCATGACGGGCGCGAGATTGCGAAGCATGTTCTTATGGTGATCGATCAGCCCCGTCGGGGTGGCGAACACCAAGTCGGCGCCGCCCTGGGCAAGCTTCCACGCTTTCAGCGACGCAAGCGCCTCCGGAGGAAGCGGCACCGCCCGCGCACTTGAATCCGATTTCGGCGGTCCGATCTCGTTATAGCGGTCCGCGCGCTGGCGCACGTGTAGCTCGCCGGCTTTCAGGTCGACGTCGGACCAGCGCAAGCCACGGAGTTCGCTCGCCCGCAGGCCGGTGAAGACCACCGTCAGCAGCAGCGCGCGCAACCTGCCCTCCTTGGCGGCACCGATCAGACGCTTGATCTCGGCTGGCGTCGGGATGTCGCGTCCGACCTCGAGCTTGCGTTTGCGCTTTTCGGTACCGATCGAAACGCTGGCCGCCACGTGCGCATACCTTGCAGCCTTGAGCAGCGACTTGAGACTCGTGAACACTTTCCTCGCCAGCGGTCGCGATAGCTCTGCCAGCAGATCGTTGCGAAATATCTCGACCCTCGCCTGGGTCAGCTTCGCCAAATTGACCCCGCCGATACGTGACACGATGTGCAGATCGATGTGCTGACGGTACTGCCGGATGGTCGACCGCTCGGCTGGGCCATGTCCCCTCATCCCGTTCGCCTCGACGAGCTTGATCCAGCTTTCCGCGGCCTCGGCCACGGTGACGCTCTTGCTCGGTGCCGTGTGGAGGCCCTTATCAACGTCGACCGTGACAATCGCGTGATACTTGTCGGCGTCCTTCTTCTTCGTGAAGCTCCGAATGTGACGATCGCCGTCTTGATCGGAGTAATCGACGATCCATGCCTCTTTCTGCTCGCCTTTCGACGTCGTCCAAGTGCGCTTCCGGACCGACATATTTGCCTCCCCAGTAGTTCGTAGCAGTTGGTACTATGTCGCAATATGTCGCACTAAAGTCCGCTGTCAATAGGAAGGCCGCTCGTGCGCGCATTGTGGCCGTTGGCATGGTGATGGCCCGGGCGTACGCCAACGCAACCACGCGCGCCCTGGCGCCCGGAATTCGGGCGTCTCGTTGCCGTCGGGGGATCAGTCGCTACCAACTGGCAGACGCGGAGCGTGCCCATCGCGCACGCCTGAATTAGTTACGAGTTCGCGACCCAGCCAGATGCGGACAAGATCGATGGTGGTGTTGGCTCCGAGCTTCCGCCGGATCTTGGCGCGGTGGATCTCGACGGTGCGGTGGGAGATCCCGAGTACTCTGCCGATGGTCTTGCTGCTATGGCCAGCGCACTCCCGCCAGGACTTCCCGTTCGCGCTGCGACAGTTCGTCCATCGGCGTAGCGCCGACAGACAT
>JBARNC010000580.1:0-5414 GCA_049802775.1 Pseudolabrys sp.
CGCGAGTGTGTGGACCATTTCATTGTCTTGGGTGAAGCGCATCTGCGCCGAATCCTGCGAGCCTATGCTCACTATTACAACGAAATCAGAACGCACCGGTCATTGGATAAAGATTCGCCGGCCTCGCGCTCGGTTCAGCGGACTGGAAATATCAAATCGCACCCAATCCTCGGCGGACTTCATCACCATTACGTGCGGATTTAGGTTTTCGGTACACACAGGATTAGGCGATATCAAAATTCGTCCGCCAACGCTGATTTCAGCCCGGGACGGTTTGTCCGCTAATGACCCAAAGCGGACATTGGCTCTGCAGCTCATACGCGAGTCTCATCCAGTCTCAGTTTGGGTTTCCACGCTCTAGGCGAATAGCTTGAATGGGCGCATATTACGGGCAGCGAAAACGATGTCCAATGGCTCTCGACACCACTACCTTTCTGATCGTCTTCGCTGCAGCACTTGTGTTGATAGGCCTCGTGTTGTGGCTCGGGTTCCATTTTGAAAAAAACAAACGCTCGTAATGCTCCGGGGCCTAAAAGGCTCATTTTTGATCTCGCTCAAGCTCATTGTTCGCAACTGCAATAAGGCTGTCGAAAACATGGGAGGTATCCATGGCAACACAGACTAATTCTACTGAGTCCTGGAGTTACACGTTGACAACAGTCGTCGTGCTGGCCGCAATCGCAATTGGAGTCGCGCTTTTCTACTACTACACGCCGTAAAACATCATTCAGATAAGGCCGCCTCATTTGGCGGCCTCTTTCATTTCAAATCAAGCGTGCGATGCCGTCTATTGGCACTTGGCGGACATTTGTTTTGCGCGACCGAATGTCCGCTTTTGGGGGTAAAGCAGACGCCGCAATTCGAGCGCGTTATGAGTGCTTTTTGACACGAAGACGAGATGAGGAGCGGTGGACGTGAAAATTGCAGTGATCGGTGCAGGGAAAGTTGGTAGTGCGCTCGGTAGCGGATGGGCCAAAGCTGGGCACACAATCATATTCGGCGTGAGAGATGTAAACAAAGCAGACTTGAAGGCTCTGTGTGCACGAACCGGCGCGACAGCATTAGCTTCGGCGGACGCGGCCCGGCAGGGCGATGTAGTCGTCTTGGCACTGCCATGGACAGTTGCCGAAAGCGCGGTCAAGGCACTCGGCGATTTAAGGGGCAAGATCATTATCGACAGCATGAACCCACTGGCGATGAAGAATGGTGCGCTCGGGCTTGAGCGTGAGTTCACGATGTCGGGTGGAGAAACCGTCGCGTCATGGCTTCCTGACTCAAGGGTCGTGAAGACATTCAATCAAGTCGGCGCGGAAATGATGATGGCAGGTGATCGCTTCGGGACGCCCCCTGTCATGTTTCTCGCGGGCGACGACGATACCGCTAAGACTACCGTCGCTCAGCTTGTGAGCGAACTTGGTTTTGAAGCGCTCGATGCCGGGGGGCTCAAACAGGCTCGCATCCTAGAACCTTTCGCAATGGTATGGATCAATCAAGCGCTCTTTCGGGGCCTTGGTCGGAATTGGGCCTTTGGTGTTCTCCGCCCGAAGGGTTAATGTCGCGCGCTTGCACTTTGCGGACATTCCAACCGCCCCCGCCTTTGTCCGCTATTGGCCCTTAGCGTGCGGGTCTTGCCTGCGAGGTCGAAGCCCCAGCGGCGAGAATTGACCGGTGCGCGCACGGTCGATCGCTTCACGCATCCGGTGGCTGATCGTAAGCAGCAGTGCGAAGACAGACTCGGCCACTGTTTTCTCGCCATAGCTTGGCACGTTCGAGACGGTGATGCCGCGCTCGGCGCAATAAGCGATATCGATGTGATCGACGCCGGTTGATCGGGTCGCGATCAGTTTGACCGCCGGTAGCGTCTCCAGCACGCGCCTATCAAGCTCGGAGCATACGAAGATCGAGATGACCTCCGCATCCGGGAAACTGGCAACGTTGGCTGCGCGGAGTGGTGCTTCAACGAGGACTATTTCATTCTGCGCTTTGAGGACATCGAACGCTGTCGCCTCGCGGGGCTCGACCTCAAAGACAACGACTTTCATGCTTTAAGTCTCCGGTATGGCCGGTGGAGAAGAGCGCAGCACCGCCGCGTCCTCTTCGGGTAGCGATGGATTAATCGATAGATCGGACCCAAGTTCGAACCCAGCGGGACGCGTCAACTGCGGGACGATGCGAAGGCACCAATGCAAGTGCGGTGCTCCCGATCCATCTTTGGCAGCTGTATCGATCACGTAGTTGTAGGGGGGATCGTTGAGCGCCCCACCGAGGCGAATGAGCGCGCTGCGTAGCGCAATCGCCAGCAGCTTGACCTCGTCGCCCCGTAAACCCCCGAAGTCCGCCTGGTGCCGCGTGGGCAGAAGCCACATTTCGCAGGGCGTACTTGCTGCGAACGGTACCGTGGTGACAAAGGCTTCATTCTCGGAGACAACTCGCGAACCATCGTTCCGCTCGTGGGCAATCATTTCGCAGAGGAGACAGTGCTCCTCCCTTTGATAGTAAGTGAGCATTGCCGCTTCCCGCGCCCGTACGTGTGGCGGGACCGTATACAGAGCGATTGCCTGCGAGTGCGGATGCTGCAACGATGCACCCGCTACGCTCTTGTGATTTCGGAACACTATGACCGATCGCACGGCCGCTTCAGACATCAGCGCCTGGTATCTGCTGAGATACGTCGCAAGAACATCACGCACCTCCTCTTCCGACATGAACGTGATGTCGCGATCATGACGCGGGCTCTCGATTAACACCTCATGAAAGCCACGGCCCGAGGTGGTCTCATAGAACGCCTGACCTTGCTCGCAGTGCGCCACATCATAATCCACCGCTGGGAATTTGTTGGGAACCACGCGCGTCCGCCAGCCCGGTTTCGGAGCCGACCGCATCTCAGCGATGATCCCCGGCAGCTTTGGTTCGTTGCCGGGACAGAAGGGGCATGTCGGATCAAACGGCAGCGCCTGCACTGACGGTGACAGCTGGGATTGAACTTCGTGCGGCCGGTGCCCGCGTTTGGGTGCGATGATGACCCATCGGTTGTCTGTAGGATTGCGCCGCAACTCGCTCATGATCACGCCCTGCGGTCAATCAGCCGCGGGTCTCGGCGCCATGTAGCGGTGGGCGCCGCATAACGGTGTTCTCGGGTGTGTGGGCCGGTCACATTCATCAATCATTCCTTCCGGCTTTGAAGCTGGAATCTGGCTTGAAATGCGCCCATGAGATCGAGCCATTCCTCCATTTGGCGCGTCAGCAGAAAATTGTGGCGAACAGCCTCGCGTGCGTTTTTGCCGAGCTTCTTGCGAAGCTTCTCATCCTTGACGAGCTGGACGATCCGTTCGGCAGCCTCCTGCACCGTCGCGACCAGAAAGCCGTTCTCGCCGTCTCGAATTTGATGACGGATGCCGCCGACGTTGCCGCCGATCACGGGCGTGCCCTTCCACATGGCCTCCGTGACGGTCAGTCCGAAGCCCTCGCGAATTGATTTCTGCAAGACAACAGCGGCACGCCGCTGCAAGGCATTCACCAGCGCCGAATCCTGCACCGACAGGATGCGGATTCGCTCCTCACCGCACTTGCACAGCGATTCGAAGATCTCCTGCCCCTCCGGATCGTCGGTTGCGACATTGCCGACAAGGACAAGCGTGCAGCCGATCTGCTTTCGCGCAATGCGAAACGCATCGATGACGCCCTGAGGATCCTTCCACTTGTCGAAACGCGATACCTGCACAACAAGCGGGAGATCGTCGGGTATTCCGTAATGTGCCAGACGGTCCGCGATCTCCCCCTCAGATAGCTCCTTGTTGGTGGTCGAGAACGGGTTGATGGCCGGCATGATGAAGCGCTGCGGCACATCGAGCTTCTGGGCATATTCGGGCAAAGAGAGAACGACGGCATCGTACTGTTCGATGAAGGACCCGAGGTATCGCCACAGCTCGATGTTGGGAGTGGATAGGTCGACGTGACAGCGCCAGATCCAGGGTGCCTTCTTGCGATAGTGCTGAATGAGCGGCAAAGGCTGTGGGTCGTGAACGATGATAACGTCGTGATCAAGGTGATTGCGGGCCGCATTTTCGAATGCAACCTCCTCGTAGATCTGCAGTTTCAAGTCCGTCAGGTTGATCTCGCCGCCTTGCAAAGCGTTATGCATCTTTTTAGTGATGCTGAAAAAGTCTGGCCGTCCCTGGATGACCCGCCATCCAGTTTTGATGCCAGCGCTGTTCATCAGCAGCGTCAGTGAGGACAAGAGTTCAGCCACGCCGCCGCCATAATACGTCGAGTTGATGTGCGTTACATGCAGGTCACGAAGCTTCGATGCCTTCTTCATGATGCGTTCAACGGTGGCGGTTTCGACAAACGGTTCGTAGTCTTCCACCGAGATCAGCTTAAAAGGCTGCGCATTGTCAGGTGAGTACGCCATGCATGAACTCCCGGCATGTGAGGCCATTACAATGGCCGGAGCAGCTGCCAATCCAAGAAAAAAGGCGCTCCCTATCGCACCTGAGCGGCCTCCGCCGAGTTTATCAATGGGAACGAAGAAAGTGGCCACAATCTGGTCGGAAGGACTGGTCTTCAAGCGTCACGATGCTGACCATGCCAATTGTTTTTAAAAGGCGTTGCATGGCCTTTGATTGCGCTTTTGAACGATCGCCGCATTGATCGGGATCAATCGCCAATCGGCTGACCTGGCGCGAACCCTGCTCGGGGAAAATGGGTATAGTTGAAGTGCAAATTCATCCGGAAGATGGAGGACGCCATGGCCACCTATGTGATGTTGGGCAAATATTCGCTCGAAGGTGTAAAAGGGATCAGCGCTAAGCGTTCGGACGAGGCTCGTGCGGTGATCAAACAGCATGGCGGCGAGCTAAAGGCCGTATATGTACTGCTTGGCGAATTCGACCTTGTGGGCCTTGTCGAACTGCCAGACACGGCGCGTGCAATGCAGACGTCGGCGGCCTTGACGAAGCTGCTTGGCGTCGACTTCACCACTGCACCCGCGCTGACGATGGAAGAGTTCGACAAACTCATGGGCTAGTCGGCGTAGCACGGGCAACGGCGGATAGGTGGCTCGCCTCAATCTGACCCCACGAACTATTAAACGTGAGGTAGTGCGGACGTTTCACAATCGGCTGACCTGGCGCGAGATCGTCGCGTTGTATCGCCTATCCGTACCGGCCACACCGGAACGTAACTTACCGGCGCGTTACAATATCTGCGCCACCACCACTTCGCCGTCTTGGGTAAAGCGGACATGCCTTTTTGCACTGCAAATGTCCGCTAATGACGGTGGTCTCAGCCGGTCGACGCAACACTCTATCCTGAAATGGAAAGCTGGAGTGTGTAGCGATGGGTCATAAATTTCGTCGTGGTTTCACTGCGACAGAGAAGACGGAGTTGTGGGATCGCTGGCAGAAAGGGGAGTC
>JBARNC010000581.1:0-6351 GCA_049802775.1 Pseudolabrys sp.
ATGAGCAATACACAGGTGGCGCGTCGCAGATGATCCCTCATCCTCCATCGCAACCCTGCGGCAACTTCGGCGAAGTCGCTCGGCAATGTTCGGAGCTAGTCATCAGAGGACGATCAATGAAAACCAAAATGCATTTACTGGCCACGCTCGGACTTTTGCCCTTGCTGGTCCTCCTGTCACTCGGCTCTGCATCCGCGCAGACCGATATCGCGAAAGCGATCCAGGAACGATTGGCAGCTCAAATTGCAAAACTACAGAATTCTTGCGCTGATGAAATCAACAAATACTGCAGTACGGTCACACCGGGAGAGGGGCGCCTGCTCTACTGTATGCAAGCCCATGAGGACAAGATAAGCGCTAAGTGTGCATACGAAATGGAAGAGACCGCGGCGAGGTTCCAAACTTCGGCAGACAATCTGAGAGACGCAATAAATGCCTGTAAGGCTGAGATAACCGGCGTTTGCGGAAAGACGCTGCCTGGTGAAGGTCGGGTCGCTGCATGTCTGCTAGCGAACAAGTCAACTGCTTCAAAGAATTGTGTGGAAGCCCTTCAGAAAATCGAAGCTATGTCGGCTCAGTAGCAGACAAAATATTATGGTGCCGTGAATGAGGTGATGTGCCAGCAGGCCACTCTCCGCACGCTGGGCATCGATCCACATCAATTCAGCTAAAATCCAAGAAAACGATCAGTCTATGCTCGTCATCAACATTGATGGCCGGGTTTGCGGGACCAAATGTGGCGCCGCAAGCCTAACGCTTACTTCTTTTTTTGCTTTTTTCGCTTACGAACCTTCTTTTTCTTTTTTCTGCTCGATTGCTTCTTTGTTCGCATCGAGGCTTTTCTCTCGCTCGATCTGCCTGGAACAAAGGTCGTAGTCGGCGCCGGCCCCGCGCGTGAGACGCTGATGCGCCGCTACCCGCAGGCGGTGTTCCTCGGCCAGCGGCAGGGCGAGGGGCTCGCTTGCATCTATGCTGCCGCCGACGTCTTCGTGTTCCCCAGCTGCACAGACACCTTCGGCCTAGTGCTGCTCGAGGCGCTGGCGAGCGGCTTGCCGGTGGCGGCTTTCCCAGCCGCGGCGCCTCGCGACGATATCGGTGAGGCTCCAGTCGCTGCTCTTAATACTAATCTGCGCACCGCCTGCTTCGAGGCGCTGAAACTGTCGCGCCAAAGGTGCCGTGCGTTCGCTCTGGGCATGACCTGGCAGGCAAGTGCGCAAGCCTTTCTCGATGTAGTGCAAACCTCCCAGACCGCGCGGCCGGTTCCCCGTGCGGCCTAGCCGAGGCAAAACACATCCTGCTTCTGAACAAAACGGACCTTCCAACCGTAGTCGTGCACGTCCGGTTTCCGGGCAAGAGCGGACACGTCGATATGTGCTGAAGCGTCCTTCTCAAGCACGTCGCTAAAGCCTCATCATCATAACGCCGGCCATTACTGCCAACATGACCAGCGCCATGACAACAAGGTGGACGGGATTGCTCGTCATGTGTCGCAATAGGGCGAAACGAGCACTTTCCGGTACCAAAGCCATCCCGCACTTGGGGCACTTGCCCGGAGAGGATTGGCGAACACTGGGGTGCATCGGGCAAATGTAGGTCGAACCTGAATTGTTGATGTCACCCATTTGCACCTCCTTGGATCGGAAGTGAAATTTTCTCGCGTAAAAATAATTGGTTTTCAGGGCATAGCCTTGATTTGCGTCAAAACGTTTCGCTGCAAGCAAAATAGACTTCTTTTGTTTACAGGAGGCGACCATGTGGTGGTGGGATGACTACTACTACTGGCCGATGCCATGGATGTTTGGACCGCTGATGATGTTTATCATCATGGCCCTATGCTTCGGTATGATGTGGTTTATGATGCGCGGACGACATGGCCCCGCGCTCGGCGAAGTCGCTCTTAGAACGAGCAACGACCGAGTAGTTTCGCTCAATGGAGTGTACGTTGCTGCTTGCACGCAGCGGCCGCTTCAATGCACTCTAGTGCGAGCTTGTTGAAGTCAGCCGCCAAATTTTCATCCCCACATTCGCTGGCCACCTCATGGCACATCTTCGCATGGGCTAAGAGACGATCGGCCATTTTCGGCGGTTCGGACATAGCCCCTAAGTTGCCCAAAGTCCCGCGCGACGACATTGTGATAGATCAACTCGAGAGTAGAGTTCTTCCAAACCGTGGCTAAAGCCGCAAATCCTGCCACTCCGACCATTAAGTTCTATTAGACCGCCCAAAGGTTTAGCGAGCTCGCTGAACCTGCGCAAGAACACGCGCAGTATCCCCGCTGGCAAGTCGAAAATGATGCCGGCTGGTTTGTGATATCGGTGTTGGATTGCGGGTCAATACCGCGTGCATAGGTGTGCTCTCTTTATATCTCTCGCCATTGTGATCACAGGCGGCTATCGTCAAAGTGCAATCTAGAATTACGATGTAGTCTCGTTCATCCGCATTCAATGTTGTTTCGGTGATTGGCCATGGCAAACACATCAATGTCAGTCGAATCCGCCTCCCAAGTGATACGCGAGGCGATGCGTGACAAGATCAAGCAGCATTCGTTTTGGTACATCGTACAAAGCGGTTTGATGATTTTGGCTGGCATTCTCGCTTTGATTTTTCCGGTCATTTCGTCATTTGCAATTGTACTTTTCCTCGGCTGGCTCTTGATTTTCAGCGGCATCCTGCAGGCCATCAGTCTCATTGACGCGCGGCATGTGCCGCATTTCTGGCTTCAGCTTGTTTCGGTTGTTCTGTCGGTGCTCGTCGGAATTATGTTTCTGCGCAATCCAGGCGCTGGCCTTCTCACGCTCACCCTTCTGCTGATTGTCTTTTTCATGGTCGAAGGCATCTCAAAGGTCATTTTTTCTTTGACGATACGTCCATTCCCCAACTGGGGATGGGTCTTGGCCAGTGGAGTGATCAGTATTCTGCTGGCGTTCTATCTTTGGGCGAACACCCCGGTTACTGCAATCTGGCTTTTGGGCGTTTTGCTGGGCATCGAGCTCATCTGCGAAGGCGCTGCTCTCGGCCGCATGGCGTTGCACGCACGCAAGTCTGCCTGACCGACTTGTATGCGAGGCGCTCGAAGCGACGTGTCGAAGGTGCCAATTGGACCGCGGTCCAATTGCGATAACATGACCCGCAAACTAGCGTAATCGGGCCGGGTTCAGCTGGCTGCGCCTGTTTTTGTGACGCTGGATCTGCGTTTAGAGGTTGCTGATCGAGACGGCGGCGTCTCGCCAAGCTGTGGCAAAATCCTTTTGAGAAGCTAGTCGCCTGCGCGATAAACCCAGATCCACCGCAAACTCTGTCAATTCAGTCAGAATATTGCACAACGATGGATACCAATACAAAACCGCCATCAACAACGATCGCTTTTCCTATATTAGCGATCGCTTTTGTTATTTTAGCACCATTCATTGGCTTCGATGCCGGTGTACAGCCACCATCGCTCTCGTCGCTCACGCTTTCGGGAGCAATGATTGTCATTATGCTCGGTGCCGTTTTTGCCGCTGTCCACCACGCTGACGTGGTTGCGCATCGCGTTGGAGAGCCGTATGGAACGCTTGTTCTAACATTAGCGGTCACGGTCATCGAGGTCGCCCTCATCGAGTCGATCGTGTTGACGCCAGGCAGCTCGCCCGCGCTGGCCCGAGACACGGTGTTTGCCGTCATTATGATCGTCTGCAACGGCCTCGTGGGCTTGTGCGTCCTGTGGGGAGGATTGCGTCACCACGAGCAGGAATTTCAAATGTCTGGCGCCGGCGTATACCTCAGCGTACTCGGCGCGCTCTCAATTCTCACACTAGTGCTTCCAAACTATACCGTCACGACGGTTGGGCCTTACTTTTCGAACGCACAACTTGTCTTTGTCAGCATCACGACTATCGTTCTCTATGTCGCTTTTTTGTTTATCCAGACGTCACGACATACAGACTATTTTCGTGCAGAGGTCGGTGATACACGGAACGGAAATCACATTTATCCTTCCAGCAGGCTCGTAACAATCAGCGTCGTTATGCTTCTAGTGGCACTGTGCGGAGTAATCCTTATCGCGAAAAAATTTGCGATAATTCTGGAAATCGGTCTCTCTCGTATCGGTGCTCCGCAAGCTGCCGCGGGCATAATCATTGCAATGGTGGTATTGGCACCTGAAAGCATCACAGCGGTTCGCGCAGCCCGGCGCAATGAACTGCAGAAGAGCCTTAATCTTGCGCTCGGTTCCTCTTTGGCGACAATCGGCCTAACGATCCCCGCCGTTGCGATCACCAACATCTTTATCGGCAAACTGATCGAAATCGGCCTTTCGGAGCGCGACACGTTACTCCTCGCGCTCACGCTCTTTTTGAGCCTTCTCACATTCGGTTCTGGCCGGACAAATTTTTTTGCCGGACTCGTACACCTGGTGGTTTTCGCGACGTTCTTGTTTCTCGTATTCATTCCCTAGCGGATGGTCTCGATCGCCTCCTAGATGCTGGAGGCTAGCGCAAAGATATCTCCAGCCCGCCCAGGTCAACGGAGGGTTTAACGCCCCGCCGTCCGCGCAATTCCAAGACGACGCCGTGCCAGTTCTGTAGTCGTACTACTCTTGGCTCGCCCGGTGACCCGGCGTCGGCTGCGACGGCTGTATAGATACTGTGGATGCTCGTCGCGGTCCGCATGCGATAGGCACGGCCCACAAGATCTACCCGCGGCGCCCCAAACGGGCCGACACTGACGCCGCCGACGCGTAGCTCATAGCGCTTGCCCTGGAAGTGCAGGTTGCCGCTGCCTCCACCAACGATGAAATCGGTCCTGCTGAACGTTATGCGGACTGAGCCGGTCGTCGTATGGGATAGCGTGGGCGTGCCGGCTAACATTGCAGATGCTGTCAGAACGGCTAACACGGATTTTGTTGCACGAAAGGAGCCAAACATTGTCGCCCCCGGCACCACGCTCTTCATGCAGTTCGCGGGGTGCAGCGATAGCAACCGGCAATTTTCGAAACGCTAGCTATTCGTGACAGCGATTGATAGTCAACTGGTTCTGGCTCGCACAACCGTGATTGGCTGACGCTTCTGGAAATGTCTCAGGATCACGAAACAAGCGGCGGCTGCGGCGATGTGCTTGAGAGTATGACCGCTCAAGATGGATCCAATCGAATAAATCGCGTGATCATAGAACTCGAACATCTTCGCGAGAGCATACAATGCCGCGGCGATGAGCCAGTCGGATGTGTGACTGTATTGAGGCGGAAACAGAAGGAAGAGCAGCGGCAATGCGAGGCCGGGAAAGAACTGCGCCCAGCCATAGAGCCGTAGATCGCCGGTCCAGCGCCAGAGCAATATGCTGAATACGCCAACGGCGACCAGTGGCCACAAGAGAATGGCTCCCGCTTTTGCGTCCACGCGCTCTTCGATCGCGTTCGCAAGGATAGCCATGAAGCTGACCGCCATCGGCAGCCTGTCCCAAAACAGGGTGCGGTCATCTGGATTGAGGTGATAATAGGCCGAGCCGAAGCCGGTCAGCAGTATTCCCAGGAAAAGTACATCGATTGCCGGATCGCGGCGAAGTTGCCACAGCCCTGCGGCTCCGATCGCAACAAAGGGAAAATTCGAAACAACGTTCCAGAAATGCGGTATTCCGAGGAATGTCCGCTGGTCTGCGAACTCGTGATAGCTCTGATCCTGGGCAATCGGCGGTAGCAGCAACAGTCCGACGAGGGACGCAATCATCAGGACGAGGAAAATGAGTAGGGGGCGACTAGCCTTCGCGCTGCTAAGCATCATTTGGGCAAGATAGCAAAAGTGGCTGGTGAAGTCCGTAGTCGTTCGACATTTCACAGTTATTGCGCGGCCATCCGGGGCGCACTCAACGAGCAATTGTCGGCAGCGATGCGCGAATACGGTCCGAGAAATCGGGCGCGTCGTCGGCCGCCTGTGCGGCCTCATTGATCAGTGAGTGTCGCCGCAATTCATCAAACGGCAGCGTCGTGTCCACCCGACCCGAATGGTAGAGGTAGCTGTCGATTATACCGTTGAGCAGATGGCGGATGTCGAACCGGCCGGCCCGGCCGGCAGCATTTGCGTAGCGTATGATGTTGATCGTGCAGCTGTTGCTTAGCAAGTGATAGAACTCCGGCCGGTCGGCGAGTTCGTTGATCCGCTTCAGGTAGACCATGAGCAGCCGGCGAGCATCGTCGGGTGATGTGTTGAGGCGATAGAGATATACAGTCTCCCCACGATAGTTTGTGCGCACCTTTACGAGATCGCGCTCGTTCCCTACCACGTAAATCAATTCGAATTGCTTAAAGAGCGAAGCAACAGGATCAAAGCCTTCACCCGCCTCTGGCCGCGTTTCGATGGAGATACTCAGTGGCGGCG
>JBARNC010000582.1:0-1979 GCA_049802775.1 Pseudolabrys sp.
GGATAGAACAGGCGAAGCAAGAGGACGACGACGTTAGCGGCAAGGCAAATCGACATCACGGCAAATGCCGCGGGATGGTCAGAAATAATGAGCATGCCAGCCATGATTGCTAACAGGGTGGCAACTACGAAGCCTTGAAACGCAAAGATGCCCATTGCCTGAAGCGGCGAAAATACAAACATTTCGAGCGCAATAAATAGAGCCAGCAGCGTAAGCAGCTGGTCAGTATATTTTTGCCGTAGTCGGCGTATCTCGCTTATGGGGTTCACGATTAGCTTCGGCGTTCCGAAATCGCAGCCAGCGCCTATTGTCCTCGACGCCCCTTAATATTTTGCTGCTGTCTGACGGTGCGGCGGTAAAAACCACCACCGCCAGGATGTCCGCTTTGGGTCATAAGCGGACATTAGCGGACATTTGCAGTGCAAACAGGCATGTCCGCTTTACCCCTAATAGCGGACATTGGTCTTCTCCGCCTAATCCGCGCCTTTGCTAAAATCGAGCGTCATTTCGTGCTATGTATTGGACAGAGCGAGCAGGACATGACCAAAGCCGCCACAGCGGATGCCGCGACCGAGGGTGCGACCATCCGGAAAATCGCGGATGAGGCATTTGCCGCGTTCAACAGCGGTGGCCGACATGTGCTGCCGTTCTCCACGCGCTATCCAGATTTCGGCCTGAACGATGCCTATAGTGTCGCAGCGCTTGTCAACAACATGCGCGTCGCTCAGGGCTACAAGCCGCTCGGTCGCAAGATCGGATTTACCAACCGCCGAATGTGGGATGAATACGGCGTTCGTGCGCCGAACTGGGGGTATGTGTACGACCGCACGATGTACGAGCTTGCCGTGCCGTTGTCGCTTAGGCCGTACACCGAGCCAAAGATTGAACCGGAAATCATATTCGGCTTTGCTATCGCGCCTACGCCCAGCATGGACAATGCCGCGTTGCTTTCGTGTATTGCGTGGATCGCGCATGGTTTCGAGATTGTGCAATCGATCTTTCCGGACTGGAAGTTTGCAGCGGCCGACACCGTTGTGGCCGATGCAATGCATGGTGCCCTTTTGGTCGGGCCACATCGCGATATCGGTTCGCGGGCGGGGGAATGGCTGGACACGCTGGCAAGTTTCGGTATTGAGCTCTATTGCGACGGACAGATGATGGACCGCGGCCACGCGTTAAACGTTCTCGACGGACCACTTTCAGCGGTACGTCATTTGGTTGAGCTGCTATCGCGCGACCCGAACAATCCGCCGCTCGCGGCTGGCGAAATCGTGTCGACGGGGACGTTGACGCGCGCACTGCCGGTGAAAGCGGGTGAGACGTGGACAACCAAGCTCAATGGTATAGCGCTCGAAGGTATTAGTCTGCGATTTTGCTAAGGCAATTGCGACTAGAGCGCCCTGTGATTGCTTTAGCATGTCCGCGTTGGATCAGACGGCGTGACTGCCATGTCCGCTAAGGGCCAAAAGCGGATAAGATTGTATGGGACCTTTCGCAGTCCATGCTCACCAATTTGACCAGTCGGACAGCCACCTTACTTCTCTGCTTATTTGTTTTGCTGACGCTTTCGCCCCGACGCGCGGGTGCAGATGACGAGCAGGTCTGGGCTGCATTAAAGCACGGCGGCAAGGTTATCTTGTTGCGCCACACTCACGTCGACATCCAAGAAGGGATAGGACATCTCGCGCCCGGGAATTGCGCGGAGGAAGTCAACCTTTCGTCCCTGGGTGTAGAGCAGGCCAAGCACATCGGAGACGCCTTTCGCGCGCACGGCATCGCGGTCGGAGAGGTTTTGAGCAGTCCCTATTGTCGCTGCATTGACACCGGCGAGCTTGCGTTTGGTCGGGCGACGCCGGTTCAATATCTCAGGCCACCGGGTACCGTATCTGAAGAGCAGGCTAAATTGAATCGGGAACGCGTTGTGCAAGAAATTCTGAAACACCGCGATCTTTCGAACTTGGTAATGATTACCCATGATC
>JBARNC010000583.1:0-1751 GCA_049802775.1 Pseudolabrys sp.
AGCGGAACGGTACGCGCTCCGTCCGTGACGACGGTGATTTCAATTTCGCCGACCTTGTACCGATACCAGCCAGGCGCCTGTTTGCCCTGAAGCGCGGTGGAAGCCTTGGCGGGATCAATGGCGGTGATCGAGTTAAGTGTTGCGGTGGCTCCGGTCGCGAAGGCACCGGCAAGCACCGTACGACGGTTCAATTCAGTCATGAACTGCCTCCTGGGCTGAAAGCCCCGTAGACCAGGGTCATAAGCGCTTTTCGTACCAATCCTAACCTCGAATCCCTCTCTCAAATAGAGGCGAACTACTTTCTCCCCGAGTGCGGGCAGAAGTGAAGGAGGCCAAGCCTCGCGTTCACTTTGCAGCCGGCGGCGCGACGGCTGCCTGCTGGTTGCTGCGCTTGAGCGCCTCGGCGACAAACCCCGAGGCTTTCACGTCCTCGACGAAGGCGCGCAGATAGGCAGCGCCTTCCGTGCGGCCCTTGGGCGTGCCCATGGCCTGCTGGATTTCCATGAAGTGGCCGTCCATCACCCGCACCTCCGGATGATCCTTGGCGTAAGCGAGCAGCGGTGGCTTTACGCCGGCCACGGCCTCGAGCTTGTCGTTGACGAACATATCGATCATGGCTTTCCCGCCGCCCATCGACGCGCGCACGACGGTGGCGTTCTTGATCGTGCGCGTAAGATAAAGGTCATAGGCCGACTTGAGACCGACGGCGATGCGCACGCCGGGCCGATCGACGTCGGTGATTACCTTGAGCGGAGAGTCCTTCGGCACCATGTAGCCGCCCTCGACGATGACATAGGGTGCGGTGAACTCGACCTCGGCGACGCGCACCGGTTCGATCGCGATGAAGCCAATATCCCACGCCCCGGTCTTGGCCGCGTCGAACACCTTGCCGGCGGCCTCGTATATGACGAGTTCGACCGGAACGCCCAGCCGCCGCCCCAGTTCGCGCGCGAGATCGGGCGAGATGCCTTTGGGCTGGCCGGTGGCCTCGTCCTTCTGCGCCAGCACCGAATTGCCGAAGTTGATCGCCGCGCGCAGTTTTCCTGTGGGGGCGAGGTCTTTCAGCACGTCGGGCGACCCGGCACCGCTCGCGCTCTGGGCGAAGCCAGAAACGGTAGCGGCGAAAAGTATGGAAGCGGCTAAGAGAAGCGTATTCATGGTATGCTCAAATCTTTCGCAGTGAACTCGGCGCTATCATAATACAGGATGCACAGATGTCGGAGTGATCCGCGCGCAAAAACCCGAGCTTGGCGTGGCGTATCCTCTCTCGTAGCGAGAGAGGCCGAGATCGGTCGACAGAGGTATGAAACCACCGAGGCGACAGCCCTGGCGCCGGACGAATCCCTCCGTATGGAGCTACTTGGCTATAAATGGACGATGACGGCTTACCGAACGCTCGCACTATCGCATTTAGCGACTCCCCTTTCTGCCAGCGATCCCACAACTCCGTCTCCTCTGCCGCAGAGAAACCACGACGAAATCTCTGAACCATCGCTATACACTCCATCTTTTCCCTCTAAGATAAAGTGTTGCGTCGATCGGTTGAGACCACCGCACAAAGCGGACAATCCGACCGCACCCGCCTTTGTCCAGCGTCGGCCTTGACCGGCTACGTCGCGAATGACCCAAAGCGGACATTGGCGATCACAATTTTATGCCTTAGATGCCTTTTGACGCTCGACTTCGGGGATGTTGATACCCATGTACAGTCCATGCCCTCAATAGCAAAAGAGCGCGCCGAACGCTTGTTT
>JBARNC010000584.1:0-3582 GCA_049802775.1 Pseudolabrys sp.
GTGTACTCGCAAGCTGATCTGAACAAGGTGGCGCGTCGGCTCAACGAACGACCACGGGAGACGTTGGGATTCGAAACCCCGGCAGAGAGATTTAACGCTTGTGTTGCGTCGACCGGTTGAGCCGGCTACCTAAAGCGGACATCCACGTGATTTGCAAACTGGTCGCCTTGCGGGTTTGATTTCCTATCAACGTCACTTCAAATTCTTAAACTCACGACCGCTTTGGAGACTGTGGTGCCTGCGACTGCAAAAACCGACCGAACGCTTTGAGCGTTGTTTCCGACACGTGATGCTCGATTCCTTCAGCATCAGCTTCAGCAGCCTCACGAGGCACGCCCAGTGCGAGAAGTACGTCCACAACAAGCCTGTGGCGCGCTCGCACTCGTGCAGCTAGCTCCTTTCCACTGTCCGTGAGAAATACACCACGATACGGGCGGGCTGTTGCCATCCCCTCCCGCTTTAAGCGGGAGATGGTCTTAATAACGGTCGCATGAGAAACGCCCAGCCGGCGGGCAACATCTGTAGGACGCGCCTCGCCAGTGGCGGCCAATAGATCAGCGATGAGCTCGACATAATCCTCAAGCAGAGCTGTAGATTGAGCTGAGCGGGTCTTGCCGAAGCGGTGCGCCTGGGCGAGCTCAGCGGGAAGCTCTTCCAGAAGCCTGGTTCGTTTCCCCATTGCCCTGCGTGACATTGCGGTCTCCCTCGGATCGCCAGCATCAATGGAACTGTACTGAGCAGGAACACATTTCAATGCCGCCGTCAAAATGGCGTTAAATGCATATGTTGTGCATTATATTGACAATTTTGACTGATTCTCAATATTGTAGCCTTGTCTACATTTCGATGCCAATAGCGGATGGATAAGGGCCCACGAATGACCGTTTCAACTGTCCAACCAGGACCAGGGTCGCTTTCCGAACGGAGCGTTTCTGCTGCGCGCAGAGTGTTGGCTGGCCAGCGCCGCGGGCTCGGCGGCTATCTCGCCTTTGTTGGTCCCGCGGTAATTGCCTCGATCGCCTACATGGACCCCGGGAATTTCGCCACCAACATCCAGGCGGGGGCGAAGTACGGCTACGAACTGCTTTGGGTAGTGTTGCTCGCTAATCTGATTGCGATGCTGTTCCAGGCCCTCTCTGCCAAACTCGGCATTGTTACTGGACGGAACTTGGCGGAGATGTGCCGTGAGCAGTTTCCCCAGCCGGTTGTCTGGGCGATGTGGGTGATCAGCGAAATTGCCGCCATGGCGACTGATCTGGCCGAGTTTCTCGGCGGCGCCATAGGGCTTTCCTTACTATTCCAAATGCCCCTGCTCGCGGGGATGGTCGTCACGGCGGTCGTAACCTATGGCATCTTGATGTTCGAAGGCTCCGGGTTCCGGCCACTGGAGCTGATCATTGGCAGTTTGGTTGGCATTATCGGGCTTTGCTACCTCATCGAGATGTTCATCGCTCCAGTCGATTGGAGCGCGGCGGCGTTGCATACCGTGATGCCGCAGCTAGCCGATGGCGGAGCACTGCTGCTCGCCGTCGGTATCATTGGCGCAACCGTGATGCCGCACGCCATCTATCTGCATTCCGGCCTGACGCAGATGCGCACGCCGGTCCATAACGACAACGAGCGGCGTATGGTGCTGCGCTTCTCCAATCAAGAAGTCATCATCGCACTGGCTATCGCCGGCCTGGTCAATATGGCGATGGTGATGATGGCATCGAGCGCTTTCCATGCCGGACACAGCGACGTTGCGGAGATCGAAACGGCCTATCACACGTTGGCGCCCTTGCTTGGTATCGGGGCAGCGGGCGTGTTCTTGGTCTCTCTCATCGCGTCAGGGGTGTCGAGCTCGGCGGTTGGAACAATGGCCGGCCAAATGATCATGCAAGGCTTTATCAGATTCCGGATCCCGATCCTGGTTCGGCGGCTGGTAACGATGATACCGGCTTTTATTGTTGTCGCTCTTGGCGTGAATGCGACAAATGCGCTTGTCATCAGTCAGGTCGTGCTCAGTATCGCCTTGCCACTTCCGATGATTGCGCTCCTGATCTTTACCCGACGCACCGATGTGATGGGTCAATTTGCCAATAGCCGGTTGACAAGTGTCACAGCTATGGTTGCGACGGCCGTGGTGTTGCTGCTCAATGTAGTTCTGATCCTGCAGACGCTCGGTGTGCCAATTCCCGGTTTGTCTAGCGCAGGCTAACCGCGCTTCATGCATAAGGGGATGCGATGTTGCGATCAGGCAGCGATAGGCGGAGCGCCACTATTCAGGAGATGCTGCATAGTGTTGGGATGCGCGCGACCCGCCAGCGCATCGCCCTCGCGCGTCTGCTTGACAAGAGCGAGGACTCATATGTGACTGCTCGTATTCTTTACGATAAGACGCTCAAGGCGGAGTGCCGTGTTTCAAGGGCCACTGTGTGCAACGCGTTGCGCCAGTTCGAGGGGGCGGGCTTGCTGCAACGGTTGAACGTCCACGGGTCGAAGACAGCTTGGTTTGGGCATCATCGTTGGATCGGCGGCAGCAAGGGCAATAAGAAGACCTTTGGCGCCTGAACTAACCGGCGTCTCTTTTACGCTATTTGCAAACCGGTTCCGACTGTCAAAGCTAAAGCGAAACTGATCATGAATATTGCTAGCCCAAAGCAAACGACTAGCGATCGGACTGCAATGATCCAGCAGGCATTTTGGTTGGAGTATCTCACGCTCACTTGGATGACCGTTGAAGCTGCAGTTGGCATCGCCTCTGGCATCGCCGCGAACAGCTTGACTCTGGTCGCCTTCGGT
Source organism: Pseudolabrys sp. (assembly GCA_049802775.1). Lineage (GTDB taxonomy): Bacteria > Pseudomonadota > Alphaproteobacteria > Rhizobiales > Xanthobacteraceae > Pseudolabrys. The sequence continues at coordinate 2,785 of JBARNC010000584.1, forward strand.
ATGGACAGCGTTATCGAGCTCGCTTCGGCCGCAATCTTAGTTTGGCGCCTCACGGTCGAACTCCGGCACGGACAGATGTTTGCCGAAAGCGCCGAGCGAAAAGCCTCGCGCATTGGCGGCGGCTTGCTGTTCGTCCTTGCCGCCTACGTTGTTGCAAGCGCTGGCTGGAAACTATGGACACACCAAGGTGCGGAGTTCTCGCTGCCCGGCCTCATTCTATGCGTGCTCGCTGTCCCGATAATGTACTTCCTTTCCCGCCGTAAGCTTGACCTTGCCGAAACGCTTGGCAGTCGCGCACTTAGGGCTGACGCAGTCGAGAGCATCACCTGCGGCTGGCTCTCCCTTGTCGTGGTCGCAGCTCTTCTCGTGCAGCTTGCAATAGGTGCATGGTGGGTAGACGCACTGGCCTCCCTCGGCATCGTTTGGTTTCTTATTCGCGAGGGTCGAGAGGCTTGGAGTGGAGATAAGTGTTGCGCTCACCACCACTAATCCGCATGTCCGCTATTGGCACAAAGCGGACATCGAAACCGCAGCGGCGAATGTCCGCTTTCGGGGGTAAAGCGGACATCGCTCCCGCATCGCAAAATGTCCGCTAATGACCCAAAGCGGACATTGGGGTCGTAAGGTGCTAGCCTCCAAGCCTTGCATGAGACGTGGCCCTTAAGGGGGACACATGCAACGGCGCGAGTTCATCACCCTTCTCGGCGGCGCGGCAGTTGCGTGGCCGCTCGTTGCGCGAGCGCAGCAGGCGGCGACCCCCGTCGTCGGCTTCCTGCATTACGCATCACCCGACACATT
>JBARNC010000585.1:0-4022 GCA_049802775.1 Pseudolabrys sp.
GCCGCCCCAAAGATTGTTCCGCCTCGTCTTCGAATCCCATGATGGAAGGGCCCTGGTGCCGATTCCGAAGAGAAGCACGAGCCCGTGAGTGACATCGACACTGTCGTGATGGATAGTCTGAAAGCGCGCTTGACCCCAACCGGCCGATTAGAGAAGCGGACATTGACTGTGCATTGCGGCAATGGTTTTTGAGCCGCTAAGATGCCGTCGCCTTAGCTTTGGGGGAGGCAATGAGACGGCGCGAGTTCATCACGCTTCTCGGTGGCGCAGCGATCTGGCCGCTCTCCGCGCGCGACGCAGCAAGGCGAGCGCGTCAGGCGTGTCGGCGTGCTCATGAATCAGTCGGCAGACGATCCGGAAACAAAGGCGCGCACCAAGGCCTTCCTGCAAGGCATGCAGGAATTGGGGTGGATCGACGGACGCAATATGCGGGTCGATATCCGATGGGAGGCCGGCGATGTCGAGCACGCACGCAAGATGGCGGCAGAGCTGGTAGCGCTCTCGCCGGATGTCATCTTGTCGTCAGGTGTTACGGGTTTGAGCGCCTTGCAGAAGATCCGCCACATCCCGGTCGTGTTCGCGATTGCCCCCGATCCGGTCGGAGCTGGGTTTGTCGACAGCCTGGCGCGGCCAGGAGGCAATGTCACCGGTTTCATGCAGTTCGAATACAGCCTGAGCGGCAAATGGGTGGAGCTGCTCAAGGAGATCGCTCCGGGCGTCACGCGAGCGGCGGTTCTGCGCGATCCGGCCATATCTGGCGGGGTCGGCCAGTTCGCCGTGATCCAGGCCGTGGCACCATCGGTTGGGGTGGACGTCAGCGCGGTCAATCTGCTTCGTGACGTCGCGGAGATCGAGCGGGCCGTCACCGCTTTCGCCCGCTCCGGCAACGGAGGTCTCATTCTTACCGCGAGTCCTCTGGCGACCGTCCATCGCGATGTCATCGCAGCGGTTGCCATCCGGAATAAATTGCCGTCGGTCGGACCGTTTCGTTCCTTCGTCACCGGCGGCGGCCTCGTATCTTACGGCGCCAACTTTGAAAACAACTTCCGACGCGCCGCTGCCTACGTCGACCGTATCCTCAAGGGCGAAAAGCCGGCTGACTTGCCGGTACAGGCCCCGACCAGGTACGAGCTGGCAGTCAATCTCAAGACCGCGAGGACATTGGGCCTCGCAGTGCCACAATCGGTGCTCGCCCGCGCCGACGAGGTGATCGAATAGATACTGTTTTGCTGTGGTGCATGAGTCCGCTATTGGCACTTAGCGGACATGCCGTTTTGCACTGCACATGTCCGCTAATGACCCAAAGCAGACATTTGGCCCCCAATTTCAATTAAGACCGGCCGGCGGATCTCTCACTCTATCTTTATATTCGCTGCCCGGATTACCTTGCCCCACTTCTCAGTCTCATCGGACACAAGTTTTGCGATTTCGGTCGACGAGCCCGCGACCACTACGCCGCCCAGTTCCGCGAACCGCGCCTTCATGTTGGGCTCCGCCAGGCCAACGTTGATTTCCTTATTGAGCTTGTCGATGACCGCGATGGGAGTTTTTTTGGGCGCGCCAAGACCAACCCAGTAACTTGTCTCATAACCTGAAACAAACTCGCGCACGGCCGGCACCTCCGGTAGTGCATCCGAACGTGCTGCGCTTGTCACAGCCAATGCCCGCAGCTTGCCGGCCTGGATGTGTGCGATGGCTATCGCCATCGGCGAGAAGAAAATGTTCACCTGCCCACCGAGGAGATTGGTAATGGCAGGTCCGCCGCCGCGAAAAGGAATATGCGTCACGTCTACGCCGGCCATTTCCTTGAATAGCTCGCCGGCGAGTTGCGACGATGTTCCGTTGCCGGCCGAAGCCATGTTGATCTTTCCCGGATTGGCTTTGGCATAGGCTATGAATTCAGGCAGCGTTTGCGCAGGAACCGATGGATGAACCACGATCACGAAAGATGTGCGGAAGATGCAAATGATCGGAGCGATGTCGCGAATGAAATTGAAATTGAGCTTCTGATACAGCGTGGCATTGATCGCCGCCGCAGGATCGAACAGAAGGAGCGTGTAGCCGTCAGGGGATGAATGCGCGACCGCCTCGGTGCCGACATTAGTACCTGCACCAGGCCGGCTTTCGACAACGAATGGTTGACCCAGCCGCTCCGACAGTCCTGGCCCGATGAGGCGCGCCACCGTATCGGTCGTACCCCCGGGCGCATAGGGCACAATCAGGCGTACGGGCTGTGATGGATAGTCGAGCGCAGATGCGAGAGGCGACATAAATGGCAGCGTGACGACGCCTCCTGCCAAACGAAGAAATTGACGACGGAGAAGCTGCATGATCATCCCCAGATAAGAGGTGAACCCAGATCGCGCCAATAATAATTTAGATCGGATTGCTACCCAAGATGCTCGGTATCACAGTGCCCTAGGCGCTGGATTCCCGCGCGCCGGCGAGGAATGCGCAAAGATGTCCGCTATTGGGAAGCGGACATCACGCGGACTTGCCAGAATGTCCGCTTGTGACCCAAAGCGGACATGGGTAGTTCGACCTGTTACGATGTCCGTCTTGAGCCTCGGGGAGGCAATGAGACGGCGCGCGTTCATACGACTAATTGCTGGCTCGGCAGCCGCGTGGCCACTCGCCGTGCACGCACAGCAGTCGGCAATGCCGGTTATCGGGTTTCTCAGCGCGCTCTCGCCCAGACCGTTCGCGCAGCGGCTTGCTGCATTCCAACAAGGTCTGAAGGAAGCCGGCATCATCGAGGGCCAGAACGTGGCAATCGAATACCGCTGGGCGGAGGGCCAATATGATCGATTGCCGACGCTCGCCACCGATCTGGTTGGCCGCCGGGTCGCGGTGATCGTTGCGTACACCGATGCTGCGGCACTCGCGGCCAAGGCGACGACGACAACCATTCCCATCGTTTTTCTTACCGGCGACGATCCGGTCAGGCTTGGTTTAGTCGAGAGCCTCGCTCGGCCGGGCAAGAACATCACCGGGGTGAGCTGGTTCGGTGTCGATTTGGCGCCGAAGCAGCTCTCGCTGCTGCACGAACTCGCGCCCAATGTGGCCGTCATCGCTCTGCTCGTCGACTTGCACGTTCCCGATGCCGCGTCGCGGGCGAGCGAAGTGCAGGCGGCCGCGCGCACTCTTGGATTGCGGCTTGTTGTGTTAAGTGCCCGCACCGAGAGTGACATCGATATGGCATTTGCGAGCCTTGTGCGGGAGCGGACCGGTGCTCTGGTCATAGGCGGAGGCGCTTTCCTTCTCAGCCGGCGCGATCAAATCATTGGGCTCGCGGCGCGCCATGCAATTCCGACGATTTATGGATTTCGCGAGTATTCCGCGGACGGCGGCTTGATCAGTTACGGCAACGACATTCCGGACGCCTTTCGGCGAGCGGGCGTGTATACCGGGCGGATTATAAAGGGCGACAAGCCGGCCGATCTGCCGGTCGAGCGAACGGCCAAATTCGAGTTAGTCATTAATCTCAAGACCGCAAAAGCGCTCGGCATTACCTTCCCGCTGTCGGTGCAAAGCCGCGCCGACGAAATGATCGAGTGAGCGGCTCGATGTCCGCTTGTGGCACAAAGCGGACATTGCTAGTTCGACCTGATGCGATCCCTTGTCCTGAGCCTCGTGGGGGAGGCAATGAGACGGCCGGCGCGATCAAATCATTGCGCTTGCGCCGCGCCATGCGATGATGTGTTTGCGACAGAAGCTAATTTGGGAGCTAATTTGGTTCTCCTGTTTTAATTGCCAGGCGGCCGGCTTGGCGGCGGGAATTTTGAGCGAAAAAATTGCGCGACGCAGATCATCGTTACCCCCGCAAAGACGCAGCCGCCAACCACAGACGCGATTTCCGTTATCATTGGGTCACCTCCAAAATTGATCGGAATCTCGTGATAGTCCGCCAACGCGCCCAAAAAGACCTTGCCTAAGTGTTTACTTTTGCTTGTGGCAAGCTTGATTTTTTATGTAGGGCGTGGGCCCGCAGGGCGGCGTTATCTCCCCCTCGGTAGGTCATT
>JBARNC010000586.1:0-3556 GCA_049802775.1 Pseudolabrys sp.
GCGGGGAGATCGTTGCTGTGCGCCGACTCAGCGAGCGTGTCGCAGATTTCCTCGCGCGAACGGTAGATAGTCGGCTTGAGAAGTGGACGAAGCGGCGCCAGTGGTAGTGCAACGGCTTCAGATCTGTTGCCTAGCGGCAGGTCTACGTCGATGTTTTCCGATGGTTCGTCCGACACCATGTTCGTTGCAATGCCGGTGAAGTTGTCCAGCGGCAGTGTTGGATCGGGACCGGTCGCGCTGGACCATGTCATCAGACAGAGGCAGACGAACAGATGCCGCATTTCCTCGAGTCCTCTGGCTACGCCAGGCCCTTGTTAAAAGGGTAAAAAATGGCCGGAGCGGTCCGCCAGCAAAAGTACTCGAGGGGACGTCAAGGCTGGGAAATACGCTTTGTTAAGGTTAACGGCCCGACAGCTCGAAAGAAGGTGGGCGCGCGGTCCGGTCGGCGGCATTCATGGTGTTGAGCCGCACATTTGCAGCCGTTAGCCGTCACCCGGGCAGGTAAATTCTGGCAGAAGCCAAATTAATTAATGTTTCCAAATGATTGCGAGGTCGCCAACGGAAAAAAAGAAGATGAATTCGGGGCGTTGAGCCTCACCACCGTGCGCGCACTAATGGACACGTCCCATTTTCATTACGCGGCCGTGCTCACACCAGCATTGTGTGCGTGAAATCAATGAGGCTAACACGGCTGCTGCTTGCGCGCGGCGGGAGGCGCTTTTCTGTCATGGCGTCAGCGAAAGTTCAGAGAAGATGCGCGTCACAGGTCTAGTTGTGCTAATCGGCATCGTTATCGCGATTGACGCGGTCGCCGTCGAACACATCGCGGTCGTCATCCGACGATGGACCGCGCCTCGGTATGATGATGCCCTTTGGCGTTACCACCACCCAGTGGCCGTCTTGCCGCTTAATCTGTTCGACTGGACCGAGCCCGGGCAACGGTGTGCCAGGCACTACCCGATAGGCGTCGCCGTGACCCTGCACAGTGACGTAGCCGTCGCGGGCGTCCCGGATTGACCAGTCCGCCAGTATCGATACGCGCGCGGGCGGCTGCCGGGGCGCAACCCTTGGCGCATTTTTGCGCGGCGGGAGGGAGGCCGCCGGGGGCAGAGGCGGAGATGACATCTTCTGTTTGATGTCTTGCCCGACCGCTTGCAGCGATGCGATATTGAGGGCCATCTGTTCTTGCTTGACAGCGAGCTGCTCTACCTTTTGCCGCATGACGGTTAGATCGTGCGCCATGGTGTTGAGCTGCTGCACCGACTCAAAGGGAACCGTCACAGCGGCAGGCACTGGTTTCTGGGCGATAGCCGCTGCAGGGGTGGAGCCCTTTTGCTTGGCTGCAATGTCGACGTCGGGGGGCGACTTCTTCATCAACCAGTCCAGCGACAACGCCCAGGTCTTGATCATCCTCTTTGCTTCGTCACTACGGGACTGCCAGGCCGATGACAATCCGTCCAGCGACGGGGCCCAGGTCCTGACCATCTCCTTTGCGTCATCACCGTGGGACTGCCAGACAGAACTGGCGGCGACACCGATCAGAACCGCGATCAGTGCCGTAATGAAAAAGTGAACAACACTGCGGAATGCTCGCCTGCCAATCGACGACTCCCGAACCATCGCGATGTGCTGATCGGATGAGTTGCGTCCAGGATCCGGATCGCGCGCCGGCTCGCCAGACTGAGCTTCTTCGGCTGTCGGCAAATCCTTCGACGCAAGGGGGAACGGCTGCACCGCCGGCAACCGGGCAGCACAGTCAGATCCTTCCCGAACCATGCCAATGCCCTGATCGGATGCATTGCGTCCGGCATCTGGATCGCGCGCCGGCTCGCCAGACTGAGCCTCTTCGGCTGTCGGCAAATCCTTCGACGCAAGGGAAACGACACCGCCTTCATGACGCTGATCGTCCAGTGTTGGACTCTGCGAGGAATCCATTGGCACCTTTACCAGTTCCGACTTCAATCACAGGAGGCAGCAGCCGGTTTTCCCCGTTCAGCTGATTTCTGCCTGACCGTCACCATCATCCGAAATTGGTAAACAGTTCGTTAGGGCGCTCCAACTCCCTCTCCATAGATCAGATAACAAGGCGGTATTTGACGGCTGTGCGGGCTGGGTCTGTAGCCATCGCTAGCGCGCCAGCAGCAGACAGTTGTGAAGCATGTGACCAGTTAACGCGGTGAGTTTGGCGGGTACAGACTTCTTACTGATCTTTCAACCCCGTGAAGGGCTTGACCGGGCAATCCATGAGGCGATTCAAAAACATTGAGCTTGCGTAAGGCTGTTATTCGTGGCCGCTCATCATGGATACGCGGGTCAAGCCCGCGCATGACGCTGTGGGTGTGGGCGGTATGATACCTTTGCGTGATTACATGTCCGGCCCCTGGCGCGTTGTGCCCGTGCTCGGCGTCACCCAAATTCTCTCCTGGGGCACGATCTTCTACACGCCAGTGTGCTGATCGTCCCATTGATTGCGGCCGAGCGCGGCTGGTCGATCTCCTTCGCCATGGGCGGATTTTCGGTCGGGCTCCTGACCGCCGGATTGGTCGCTCCCTATGTCGGCCGTTCGATCGACCGTTTTAGCGGGCACGTCGTAATGACCATCGGCTCATTGAGCGGGGCGCTTGGTCTTTTCTGATCGTGCGTGCCGCCACTCCGGTCGCCTACTATGCGGTCTGGATGGTGCTTGGCGTCACCATGGTAACCATAAACTTTCATCACGTGTAAACGCCTTCGGCTTCAGAACAGATTGGCTGGCTGGCCGGAAACGGGCCGAGCCGGTTGAAGTGAGGCGCTGTGCGCCTGCCGTGGCGTGGGCGTGCGCGGGCGTTAAGTGCATTGAAGGCGGTGTTCATGATCGAATCGTTCATGTATTTCGCGATCGGATTTCTTCTCGCGGTCCTCAGCGTGCTCGTCGTCGTGCCGCTCCTCCATCGCCGCGCGGTGCGGCTGACCACGCGCCGGCTGGAAGCCACCATCCCGCTGTCGATAGCGGAGGTCCACGCCGACAAGGATCTACTGCGCGCTGAATTCGCCATGTCGACGCGACGCCTCGAGACGAATGTCGAACAACTCAAGACCAGGAGCGCCAGCCAGCTTGCGGAGCTCGGCAGAAAGGGCGACGCGATCAACCGATTCAAGATCGAGCTCGGCGCGCTGCGCGATCAATTGAACGCCACCGAGAAGGAGTACGCGGTCAAAGCCACCGCCGTGCAGGAAGCCGAGCGCGCCTTGACCGACAAGGAATCGCAGCTGGCCAAGCTGATGGGTGAGTTGGACCAGCGGTCGATCCTCGCCGAGGCCCAGAAGATTGAAATCATCGCGCTCAAGACTCAGGTTGAGGCGATGAAAATACAGCTGGACGGGCGCAGCAACAAATTGAAGGGCTGCGATGCCGAGCGCGCCTTGTCCGACAAGGAATCGCAGCTAGCCAAGCTGATGGGTGAGCTGGACGAGCGATCGACCCTCGCCGAGGCCCAAAAGATTGAGATCATCGCGCTCAAGACTCAGGTTGAGGCGATGAAAATACAGCTGGACGGGCGCAGCAACAAATTGAAGG
>JBARNC010000587.1:0-36463 GCA_049802775.1 Pseudolabrys sp.
GGTGACCGCAATGCACGGACCGAGGAAGCAACCCGAAAGCCGCTGGCAGCGCGTTCTGCGTTTGCTGCTCTACGGGCGCGACGTTGACCGTAACGTGAAGGCGAAGGCGCGGCTCGGCCTTGCCATCCTTGTCTTCGTCGGCATCTTTTCGGTCATCGCCGTACGCTTGGTGATGTTCGCAACAGTAGGCGAAGGCCACGGCGGCCGCCGTAGTGTCGCGCAAGATGCCGTCGCTACCGCACGTCCCGACATCCTCGACCGCAACGGGGAAATCCTCGCCACCGACGTGAAAACGCCCTCGCTGTTCGCCGAGCCGCGCAAGATCATCGATGTGGACGAAGCGGTTGAATTGCTCACGGCAGTGTTGCCGGATCTCGACGCAAGCGAGGTTCGTGAACGCTTGTCGTCGAAACGGGGTTTCGTGTGGCTCAAACGCGAAATTACGCCGAGCCAGCAGCAGGAGATTCATCGCCTTGGCATTCCCGGCGTTGGCTTTCTGACCGAGAACAAGCGCGTCTATCCCAATGGACCAGTGGTCTCGCATGAAATCGGCCACGTGAACATCGACAACCAGGGCATCGCTGGCATTGAAAAGTGGCTCGATGGTCAGGGACTTGCCGCTTTGCATATGGCGGGATTGGCCACCGACCAGCTACAGCGGCCGGTCAAACTTGCGGTCGATCTGCGTGTGCAATTTGCGCTGCGCGACGAGCTCATCTCCGCGCGCGAAAAGTATAAGGCCAAGGCTTCAGCCGGTGTGATTGCCGACGTCAACACTGGCGAGATTGTTGCCATGGTATCAGAGCCCGACTTCGATCCAAACAATCCGCGCGAGGCCAATGACCCAAACCGTCTTAACCGGCTGACCACCGGCGTTTATGAAATGGGCTCTACGTTCAAAGCCCTGACGCTGGCGATGGCGCTTGATAGTGGCCGTGTCTCGCTAACGTCTTCTTTCGACGCGCGTCTGCCGCTGCGTTACGGGAAATTCGAGATCAACGACTACCACGCGCAGAAACGCGTGCTTACGGTGCCGGAAATCTTCACCTATTCGTCCAACATCGGCACAGCACGCATGGCTCTCTCGCTTGGGGTCGATTACCACAAGGCGTTCCTGAAAAAGCTTGGCCAACTCGATCGATTGCGCACGGAATTGCCGGAAAGCGCGGACCCATTGGTGCCCAAGCATTGGGGCGAGCTCAACACCGTCACCATCGCCTTTGGTCATGGTCTCTCGGTGGCGCCATTACAGGCGGTCATGGGTATTTCTGCGCTGGTCAATGGCGGCAAGATGATCCCACCAACTTTCCTCAAAAGGGAAAGGGCTGAAGCCGACAAGCTCGCCACACGCGTAATTAAGCCGGAAACCGCCGATAAGATGCGTTATCTGATGCGCCTCAACGTGGAAAAAGGCACCGCGACGCGGGCCAATGTGCCGGGCTATTATGTCGGCGGCAAAACCGGCACGTCGGACAAGGTAGTCGGCGGGCGCTACTCTAAGATCAAAGTCTTGACCAGTTTCACCGCCATATTGCCAGCCGACAAGCCGCGCTATCTGTTGTTGATCATGCTTGATGAGCCGCAGGGTCTGCCCGAGACCCATGGCTTTACGACCTCGGGCTGGAATGCGGTGCCAGTCGGCGCCCAGGTGATCGAGCGGGTAGCCCCGCTGCTCAGCATTTCACCGCGCTTCGATCTGCCCAAGGCCGACCAAATGCTGCTGGTGAGTGCGAAGGAAGCCAGGTGAAGCTGCGCGATCTTCTGCCGGAGGCGGCGATCGACAAGCGCGTGGGCGCAATCGAGGCCGAGGGCATTACCGCCGATAGCCGCAAGGTGAAGCCGGGATTCCTGTTCGTCGCCATTGCAGGCGCTAAGGCCAATGGTGCGCATTTTGCCAGGCAAGCCTTAAATGCCGGCGCCATTGCTGTCGCTGCCGAGCAGCGGCCCCAGGTATGGTCTGACGGGGTCGCATTTATCCGTGTGAACAACCCGCGCCGCACACTCGCACTAGCGGCGGCAAAGTTCTTCCCTCGCCAGCCGAAAACAATCGCCGCCGTCACCGGCACAAGCGGAAAAACATCAGTCGCCGCATTCACCCGGCAGATATGGAGTACGCTCGGCTATCAAGCGGCGAGTATTGGCACCATCGGCGTGGTGTCGCCCAAGGGCGAGCACTACGGTTCGTTGACGACGCCCGACCCGATCGAGCTACATCGCACGCTCGATCAATTGGCAGGCGAGGGCGTGACCCATCTCGCACTCGAAGCCTCCTCTCATGGCCTCGATCAGCACCGGCTCGACGGGGTGCGCATCGCAGCAGGCGCCTTCACCAATCTCTCGCGTGACCATCTCGACTATCATCGGACTATCGAGGCCTATCTCGCCGCCAAGCTCTACCTGTTCGAGGACTTGGTCGTGGCGGGCGGGACGGCGGTGATCGGCGTTGACGATTGTTATGCAAGACAGGTCATCGACCTAGCAAAGAAGCGCGGTCTCAAGATCATTGCAGTGGGCGAAAACGGTAAAGACATCAAGTTCGTCAGTGGATCCATCGACGGGTTCGCACAAATGATCACAGTTGCCCATGATGGACACACGTATAACGTTAGGTTGCCACTTGTTGGCGCCTTTCAGGTGCAGAACGCCGGTATTGCCGCGGGGCTCGCGATAGCAACAGGCGCGGAGCCGTCGCGCGTGTTCGCAGCATTGGAAAAGCTCACCGGCGCCAAAGGCAGGCTGGAACTTGCCGGCACCCGCAACGGCGCGCCGATCTTCATCGACTACGCGCACAAACCGGACGCACTTAAGAAGGCGCTCGAGAGTCTGCGCCCTTATGCTCGCGGGAAACTCATCGTCGTGTTTGGCGCCGGGGGCGACCGCGATGCTGGTAAACGTCCAATAATGGGCCGGATCGCAGCAGAGAATGCCGACCGCGTGATTGTGACCGACGATAACCCGCGCAGCGAAAACCCGGCCGCAATCCGTGCTGCCATTCTCGCCGATGCGCCGGGTGCTGCAGAAATTAGCGATCGTGCCGAGGCTATTCGGACGGCGATTGCGGAGCTTGAGGCTGGCGACGCACTGCTGATAGCGGGCAAGGGCCACGAGGCCGGGCAGATCATCGGCGATCGCATTGTGCCGTTCTCGGACCACGAGGCTGTGGCAGCGGTCTTGCAGGGCAAAGTGGCATGATCCCGCTCGACCTTGGTGTCCTGGGCGCATCGCGACACGCGGTGTTGCGATGCGGGCCCGGGACCGTTTCAATCTCTGGCTCCGATGCGATCCCGGGTGCGCCCGGGACAAGCCTTGGAGAAATCGCATGAGTGTACTCTGGACGCTCGATGCCATGGCCGCGGCGATGCATGCCGAACGCGCCGGTCCTTTGCCGATGGATTTGTCCGGCATCTCTATCGACAGCCGCAAATTGAGCAGGGGTGAGGCGTTCTTCGCCATTCAGGGCGAAAACCGTGATGGCCACGACTTCGTTGACGATGCGCTGAAGGCCGGCGCTAGCCTCGCGGTGGTGTCGAGCGGTCAGTGTGGGCGTTTCGCCGATGCACCACTTTTGGTCGTTCCTGACGTGCTCGAAGCATTGCGCGATCTGGCGCGAGCCGCGCGCACACGCATGCATGCAAAAGTCATTGCTGTCACCGGCTCTGTTGGCAAGACCGGCACAAAGGAAGCGTTGCGGTTGGCGCTGTCAGCCGACGGCGAAACCCATGCTTCTGTTGCGTCGTACAACAATCACTGGGGTGTGCCACTATCACTCGCGCGCTGTCCCGCAAGCGCGAAATACGCCGTATTCGAGATTGGGATGAACCATGCCGGTGAAATCACGCCGCTTACGAAGCTCGTAAGGCCACATGTGGCAATTGTGACCGGCGTTGAGCCGGTGCATCTGGAATACTTCGGCTCGCTGGAGAAGATCGCTGACGCCAAGGCGGAAATCTTTGCAGGCGTTGAGGCAGGGGGCGCCGTCGTCCTTAATCGCGACAATGCGCAATATGCGCGGCTCGCCGCTGCCGCCCAGGCAGCAGGTATTGAACGTATCGTTCCCTTCGGGGAGCACGATGACGCCGAGGCGCGATTGGGCCGCCTTTCGCTACACGCCGACTGCTCAACCGTCGAAGCGCGCATCCTGGGGCAGACAGTCACCTACAAGCTTGGAACACCTGGCCGACATCTTGTTCTCAATTCGCTCGCGGCGCTGGCCGCAGTTTCGCTCGCCGGGGCTGATCTCGCGCTGGCTGCGCTTGCACTCAGTAATCTCAGGCCCACCCGGGGCCGTGGCACGCGTGCCGTGCTGACCGTTCCTGGCGGGAACGCACTCCTCATTGACGAAAGCTACAATGCCAATCCCACATCTATGCGCGCGGCAATCGCTTTACTCGGCCAGGCACCGATCGGCAAACGCGGACGTCGCATTGCAGTGCTAGGCGATATGCTGGAATTAGGACCAACGGGCGCTGAACTGCACCGCGCACTCGCGGGCGCAATCGAGGCTGCCGGCATCGACGTCGTTTACTGTTCTGGGCCACTGATGCGCACGCTGTGGAAGGCTCTTCCCTCGCGCGCCCGGGGCGGCTATGCCGAGACGGCGATGGGGCTGGAGCCAATCGTAGTTGGCGCCATTCGAGCGGGCGACGCAGTGATGGTGAAGGGCTCGCTCGGCTCGAAAATGGGTCCGATCGTCAGGGCGTTGGAACGACAATTCCCGAGACAGGCCGCGCTTGATCAGCAGCCTGCGCAGTGGTGAGTACTCAGGGTTCAACCCAATGTTCTACTGGCTGACAGAGCTTTCCGACAAAGTCTCCTTTTTCAATGTCTTCCGCTACATCACCTTTCGAACTGGCGGTGCCATTGTCACAGCCCTGATATTCGTATTCCTGTTCGGTGGACCGATCATCGACCTGTTACGCTTCAAGCAGGGCAAGGGTCAGCCCATTCGGAGCGACGGCCCACAGTCGCATCTGGTGACTAAGAAGGGCACGCCGACGATGGGCGGCCTGATGATTTTGTCCGGACTGATGATGTCGACCGTGCTGTGGGCGAACCCGAAGAGCCCCTACGTTTGGGTCGTGTTGGGAGTCACGCTCTCCTTTGGGCTGATCGGCTTCTACGACGATTACCTCAAAATTATCAAACAAACCCACGCCGGCATTTCCGGCCGCACACGGTTGATCGTGGAGGCGGTAATCGCAGTGGCGGCTTGCACGGCGCTCGCGAATCTTGGACGCGGACCGATGGCAACTTCGCTCGTGTTCCCTTTCTTCAAAGAGCTGGTGTTTAATCTCGGCTGGGCTTTCGTGCTGCTCGGCGCGTTCGTTATCGTCGCCGCGGGGAACGCGGTTAATCTGACTGACGGCCTCGACGGTTTGGCGATTGTGCCGGTTATGATCGCGGCGGCAACCTTTGGCCTCATCTCGTATCTCGCGGGTAACGCGGTCTTCGCCGAATATTTGCAGATTCATTATGTTGCCGGCACCGGAGAGCTTGCGGTGTTATGCGGCGCGGTGATCGGCGCCGGCCTCGGCTTTCTTTGGTTCAACGCTCCGCCAGCCTCGATCTTCATGGGCGACACCGGTTCGCTGTCGCTTGGCGGCATGCTCGGTGCGGTCGCGGTTGCCATCAAACACGAGATCGTGCTTGCCATCGTCGGTGGGCTGTTTGTGCTGGAAGCAGTATCGGTGATCGTGCAGGTGGTTTCGTTCAAGCTGACAGGCAAGCGCGTATTCAAGATGGCGCCGATCCACCATCATTACGAGCAGCTCGGCTGGACCGAGTCCCAAATCGTCATCCGCTTCTGGATCGTGGCCGTGGTTCTGGCGCTCGCCGGATTGGCGACGCTGAAGTTGAGATGAGCCTTGATTCCGGTCACCACGTTCGCGGCAAAGCGGGTTGCAGTTTTCGGGCTCGGCAATTCCGGCCTGCTGGCGGCGCGCGTATTGAAGGATGGAGGCGCCGAGGTCGTCGCCTTCGACGATGACGATAAGAAGATTGCTGATGCGCAAGCGGCCGGCCTGAAGACGCAAGACCTGCGCAAGCTCGACTGGTCGACGCTTGCCGCGCTCCTGCTGGCGCCAGGCGTGCCGCTCACCCATCCCAAACCCCACTGGACGGTAGAGCTTGCACGTAAAGCCAATGTCGAGGTGATCGGCGATATCGAATTGTTCTGCCGCGAGCGCGCTAAAACGGGCGCCGCTTGTCCTCTGATCGCGATCACGGGGACCAACGGAAAATCGACCTCGACTGCGCTCATCGCGCACCTGCTCAAAAGTGCCGGCCGCGATGCACAGATGGGCGGCAATATCGGCGTGCCGGTGCTGGCGCTCGAGCCGTTTAAGGCTGGCCGTGCGTATGTGTTCGAGGTTTCTTCGTATCAGATTGATCTCGCGCCTTCACTTAAGCCTACGGTCAGCATCCTGCTGAATGTCTCGGAAGATCATCTGGACCGACACGGTAGCATGGAGAACTATGCCACTATCAAAGAGCGACTTGCCGCAAACATCGAACAAGGTGGAGCGGCTGTGATTGATGTCGATGATGCGTACACGCGCGCGGCGGCTGAGCGCATCGAGCGTTCCGGTAAAAATGTCGTGCGCGTTTCGGTCGTCTCGCCCTTACGTGATGGTTATTACGTGGAAGGTACGCGCATTCTTCGCGCCCTTAGCGGCAAAGCGCATGCTGTGGCGGAGCTTGCCGGTATCGGTCCGTTGCGCGGCATCCACAATGCGCAAAACGCCGCTTGCGCCGTTGCAACTTGTGTCGCACTCGGCGTTGACCCGGCGGCGATTCAAAAAGGTCTCACAAGTTTTCCCGGCCTCGCGCACCGCATGCAACAGGTTGGGCGCAAGGGAAATGTACTGTTCGTCAACGACTCGAAAGCGACCAATGCCGACTCGGCAGCCAAAGCCTTGGCGAGTTTTCAGGACATCTTTTGGATCGCCGGCGGCAAGCCAAAAACCGGAGGCATCGTCAGCCTAGCCGAGTTCTTTCCACACATCCGCAAAACCTACCTTATCGGCGAAGCCGCCAAACAATTTGCAAAAACGCTGGATGGCCAGGTGCCATACGAGATCAATAATGTATTGTCGGCGGCAATCGACGCGGCAACCCGCGATGCTGCGGCGTCGGGCTTGAAGGAACCGGTCGTGCTACTATCGCCGGCCTGTGCCTCGTTTGACCAATACCCGAACTTCGAAGTGCGTGGCAAAGCCTTCATCGAGACCGTCCTGGCGATTCCTGGCGTTTTGGCAATTCCGTCGTCATCCTGAGGCGGCCGCGCCTTACGCGGCCCGTGAAGTACGGCGGGCTCACACTTCGGGTGAGGGAAATTAATGCTTCCTAAACCGCAAAGCGTCAGCTTGGGCCAGACGGGGACTTGGAATGCTCTCGCGCGCGCAACGCACACCCTTTGGCGAATGGTGGTGGACAGTCGACCGGTTTACGCTCGCCGCCATCGGCGCGTTGATGCTGGCCGGCGTTGTGCTTTCGCTCGCGGCCAGTCCTCCGGCTGCTGCCCGCCTAGGACTCGACCCCTTCTTTTTCGTCAACCGGCACATTCTCTATCTGTTGCCTGCTATCGCGGTGATGCTCGGCGTTTCCTTTCTTAACCCGCGCCAAATCAGCCGCCTGTCCCTAATCGTCTTTGCGGTGAGTCTGATAATGGTTGCGGCAACACCCTATTTCGGTCCCGAAATTAAAGGTGCGCGGCGTTGGCTGGTGCTGCTCGGTATCAACATTCAGCCGTCGGAATTTCTCAAGCCCGCCTTTGTCATCATTGTCGCCTGGTTATTCGGAGAATCGGCAAGGCGTCCTGACATGCCGGCGAATATATTCTCACTTATGTTGCTACTGATGGTGATAGCGCTGCTGGTGGTGCAGCCCGACTTCGGTCAGACCATGCTGATAGCGCTGGTTTGGAGTGCACTGTTCTTCATGGCCGGCATGCGAGTGGTCTGGGTAGCAGGGATTGCGAGCCTCGCAGGCGTCGGACTCTTTAGCGCATACTACACAGTGCCGCATGTAGCGCGCCGCATTCAGCGCTTTCTTGATCCGGCCTCCGGCGATACCTTTAACATCGACATCGCGACCGAAAGCTTCATGCGCGGCGGCTGGTTTGGCAAAGGCCCGGGCGAGGGCACCGTGAAGCGCCTTCTCCCGGAGAGCCATACAGACTTTGTGTTCGCGGTCGCGGCTGAAGAATTTGGCGTCGTGCTATGCCTCGCGCTGTTGGTGTTATTCGTGTTTATTGTCATTCGCATGCTAACCCGCACCATGCACAATGACGATCCTTTCACTCGTTTCGCCGCGGCTGGCCTTACTATTCTTTTCGCCACCCAGTCCGCAATCAATATGGCGGTGAACTTGCATCTCATTCCAGCCAAGGGCATGACGCTGCCGTTCATTTCCTACGGCGGCTCTTCGATGATTTCGCTCGCATACGCGATGGGCATGTTGCTGGCACTCACGCGTGAGCAACCACGCGTGGCCATGAACGCGCCAGACCTTGCGGTGGCCGGGAGCAGGATCTGATGGCTGCGAGCGGCGCGCCGCTCGTCCTGCTCGCGGCCGGTGGCACCGGCGGTCATTTGTTTCCGGCCGAAGCTCTGGCTGTCGTGCTCGACAAACGCGGCATTACCGTCGATCTCGCCACCGACCATCGCGCCGCGCACTTCAAATTTCCTGCGCGCGCCGTACACCTCATTTCGAGCGCGACTTTGCGCGGACGCGATCCAATATCGTTAGTGCGAACTGCAACTCTACTGACGCTCGGCACCGCCAAAGCTTGGGCACTACTCGGCCGCATCAAACCGAACGCGGTGGTTGGCTTTGGCGGTTATCCGACCGTGCCGCCGCTGCTGGCGGCGAGCTGGCGCGGCGTGCCCACAGTGTTGCACGAGCAGAATGGCGTCATGGGGCGCGCCAACAGGTTATTGGCACCTCGCGTGACCGCAATTGCTACGGGCTTCCGCACACTGAAGAACTTTAATCGACACTGGCAGAGCAAAATAACTTTCACCGGCAATCCGCTGCGCCCGCCGGTAATCGCCGCCGCCGCCACACCCTATGCCGCGCTGGCTGATGGCAAGTTACGCCTCCTTGTGTTCGGCGGCAGCCAGGGCGCGCATGTGATGGCCGAGGTCGTGCCGAAAGCGATTGAACGCCTGAATGCCGATCTGCTCGGGCGATTGTCGATCATCCAGCAGGCGCGCGCCGAGGACCTCGATGCCGTGCGCGCCACTTATGCCCGACTCGGCGTTAGGGCAGAAATCGCGCCGTTCTTTCCCGACCTGCCGACGCGGATGGCGGCGTCACAGTTGGTGATCTCGCGCTCCGGTGCTTCAAGCGTGGCCGAGCTTTCGGCCATTGGCCGGCCTGCCGTTTTGGTGCCTCTCCCGCATGCGCTTGATCAGGATCAGTTCGCCAATGCCGGCGTTCTGGAGGCCGCCGGCGGTGCGATCCGCATCGAGCAGTGGGACTTTACCCCAGAGCGGCTCGCTCAAGAGATCGGGGCGCTCGCCAAAGATCCGGGGCGGCTGGTGCAGATGGCTCAGGCCGCCAGGTCCTCCGGCACCATCGATGCCGCCGAACGGCTGGCCGATCTGGTAATAAAGGTGGCGGGAGTTTAAGCGTTGGCCCGCAGCCGGTCTTGTTTCGGCCTTGCGTGTCCTGCATGACATAGCCGCACAGCGGTGGCGCGTGGGTTACCCGCGCCCGAAGGAGAGGCTGAGGGCGACTTTTATGAAACTGCCGCGCGACATCGGTCCGGTGCATTTCGTCGGCATCGGCGGCATCGGTATGAGCGGCATTGCCGAGGTGCTCGCGAATCTCGGGTATAGCGTGACAGGTTCGGATATCGCCGAGGGCGCCAACGTCAAGCGCCTGCGTGACAAGGGCGTCAAAGTTGCCATCGGGCACAAGGCCGAAAATATCGACGGCGCCGACGTAGTGGTCGTCTCCTCCGCTATCAAACGTGACAATCCTGAGCTCATCGCCGCCCGCGCCAAGCGCCTGCCAGTTGTACGACGCGCCGAGATGCTGGCCGAATTGATGCGACTCAAAAGCTGCGTAGCGATCGCGGGTACGCACGGGAAGACGACTACAACCTCACTGGTCGCATTGCTGCTCGATGCTGGCGGACTCGACCCGACGGTGATTAACGGCGGCATCATCAATGCGTACGGCACCAATGCGCGGCTGGGGGCGGGCGACTGGATGGTGGTCGAAGCGGATGAATCTGACGGTACGTTCCTTAAGCTGCCAGCCGACATCGCTATTGTCACCAACATCGATCCCGAGCATCTCGACCATTTCCATACCTTTGACGCCGTGCAGGACGCATTCCGCGCCTTTATCGAGAACGTGCCGTTCTACGGCTTCGCGGTCATGTGTACTGATCATCCGGTGGTGCAGACGCTGGTCGGCAAGTTGGAAGACCGACGCATCCTTACTTACGGCGTGAACCCGCAAGCCGACGTGCGGTTGATCGATATCGATCATCAGAACGGTCAATCGACGTTCTCGGTGCTGTTCCGCGATCGCGAAGGCAACACGGCACATACCGTCGACAAGCTCACTTTGCCGATACCCGGCCGCCACAACGCGCTCAATGCGGCTTCGGCGGTGGCAGTGGCGCACGCACTCGGGGTGAAGGATGAGGTTATACGCAACGCACTCGCTGGCTTCGGCGGAGTGAAGCGGCGCTTTACCAAAGTTGGAGAGTGGAACGGTGCAGTCATCATCGACGATTACGGCCATCATCCTGTTGAGATTGCAGCCGTGCTACGTGCCGCGCGCGAGAGCGCGAAAGGCCAGGTGATCGCGGTGATGCAGCCGCATCGCTACACGCGCCTGCATGATCTGTTCGAGCAGTTCTGCACATGCTTCAACGACGCCGATACGGTGATCATTGCACCGGTTTATCCGGCCGGCGAGCAACCTATTCCCGGTGCTGACCGCGATGCGCTGGTAACCGGATTGCGCGCCCGCGGCCATAAGCAAGCGATGCCGCTGGAAGCGCCCGAGGAACTCGCGCCGCTCATCAAAGGTCTGGCCAGGTCGGGTGACTATGTGGTCTGCCTGGGCGCCGGTTCGATCACACAATGGGCTTATGCGCTACAGGCAGAATTGAAAGCGCTATGAGCTTCCCTGATATCGTCCCCGAGCTGAAATCAAGGATGCCCGAATTACGCGGGCGGCTGCTGGCCAATCAGTCTCTTGGAGAATTCACCTGGTTTCGCGTGGGTGGCCCGGCGCAAGTCTTCTTCATGCCGGACGATGAAAATGATCTTGCGTATTTTTTGCGGAACCTGCCGCCAGAAATTCCCATCACAGTGATAGGCGCTGGCTCGAATTTGATTGTACGTGACGGTGGTGTGCCAGGCGTCGTGATAAGGCTCGGGCGCGGTTTTAACGACGTAAAGGTCGATGACCATCGTGTCATCGTCGGTACGGCGATGCTTGACGTGATGGTGTCGCGCGCGGCGCAGGCGGCTGGCGTAGCGGGGCTGGCGTTTCTGAGCGGCATTCCCGGAACTGTCGGGGGTGCCTTGCGCATGAACGGCGGCGCTTATGGTGGCGAAACCAAAGACATTCTGATCGAAGCGCGCGGCGTCGACAGGCAAGGCAATGTGCGTACCTTCAGCAATGGCGACATGGGATTTTCCTATCGCCATTGTGGCGTGGCGGACGATGTTATTTTCACAACTGCGGTGTTGCAGGGTCGCGCCGGCGTGCCGGACGAGATCGCCGCGGAAATGGCCGCTATTAAGAAGAAGCGTGAGGCGAGCCAGCCGCGCAATCGCACTGGCGGCTCCACGTTCAAGAATCCGCCGGGCCATAGCGCCTGGAAACTGGTGGATGACTCCGGGTGCCGCGGGCTCACCATCGGTGGAGCGCAGGTGACCGAACTACACAGCAATTTCCTGATCAATCTTGGCGGCGCCAGCGCGGCCGACATCGAGACTTTGGGCGAAACCGTGCGGCAAAGGGTGAAGACGCATTCCGGTGTCGATCCGGAATGGGAAATCAAGCGGGTCGGAGTGGAACGCTAAGGTTATGAAACACGTCGCGGTCCTGATGGGCGGCTGGTCGGCTGAGCGCGAAGTATCGTTGCGTTCAGGCAAATCTTGTGCTGATGCGCTTGAACGGACCGGCCACCGAGTCAGCCGTATCGACGTCGACCGTGAGGTCGCCGCGACACTACGTGCGCTCAAGCCCGGGGTAGCGCTTAACGTCTTGCATGGCCGTCCCGGGGAAGACGGCACCTTGCAAGGCATGCTCGAAATTCTTGGCATTCCTTACAGTCATTCGGGCGTGCTTGCGTCTGCGCTGGCGATGCAAAAGGACACGGCCAAGACCGTGCTCAAGGCGGCTCAAGTGCCGGTGCCAGGAGGCATCGTTGCTTCTCGCGGAGAGGTCGCGATGCGCCATCTGCTGCCGCCGCCTTATGTGATTAAGCCAGTGGCGGAGGGCTCCAGCGTCGGCGTATTCATTGTGCGTGAGGATCACAAACACCCGCCTCAAGAACTGACGCGCGCCGATTGGGCATTTGGCGACCGCGTGCTCGTCGAGCCATATATCCCGGGTAAGGAACTCACGTGCGCGGTAATGGGCGACAAGGCCCTTGGCGTCATCGAGATCGTGCCCACTGTCAAATTTTATGACTATGAAGCCAAATACGCACCCGGCGGCTCCAAACATTTGCTGCCAGCGCCCATCGATTCCGCCGTCTACGGCGAAATTCAGCGCCTTTCCCTCGTCGCCCATCGCGCTCTCGGCTGCCGTGGCGTTACTCGCGCCGACTTCCGTTACGACAACAGCCTGTCCGGCGCCAAAGGCCTCTTTTGTCTGGAGGTAAACACCCAGCCGGGCATGACCGAAACTTCACTCGTGCCCGAGATGGCGCAGTACGCTGGCATCAATTTTGACGATTTGGTCCGCTGGATGGTCGAGGACGCTTCATTGAACCGATGAAGCCCCGCCCATGGAGGGCGTGCTCCCCGCTACCAAAGATAGCTTTCCGACGGTCATTCGTTCAAATTTTACTAATCATTTACCAATAGGCCCGAAGACTACGCACTGGCGGCGCGCCGCGCGCTTTGCTGCCGCGAAATCATGCGTGCGGGTTCACCGCTGACGGCGGTCTCCGAGGGACGGGGTTGGTCTCATCTGAAGCCGGATATCGGAGCATGATCGACGTCATGTTCGTGCCGGAGCTTGCGGCCCACGTTGGGCTCAACAAGTAAAGTAGGTCGCGATGGAAGGTCGAGTATGCCTCGCTCAATCGCTCAAGCTGAAACGACGCTCATCGTCCAATTTGTGGGCGAAGTCGCATAGTCGGCACTGGCCGAGGCTTGTGCGCCGCTGGAGTGTATTGCTTGTCGGCTTAGTACCGCGCGGCGTAGGCTCATCGGCAGCAGCCATGTTGCTGCTTGCCAGCGCCAGCTACGGCGCAGTCAAGGGCGGCCATGTCCCGCAGATCATCGAGAACGTGCAAGATTTCTGCGACGCAGCGGCCAATAGACTCGGCTTCCGTATTTCCGAGGTCGCGCTCGACGGCGAGTATGAAATTGCTCGGGACGAAATTCTGGTGCTCGCCGGTATCACCGACCGCTCGTCGCTGTTGTTTCTTGATGCTGCGCGCACACGCGCGCGCTTGTTGGCCAATCCGTGGATTGCAGATGCTACCATCCTCAAACTATATCCGGACCGGCTACGCATCGAGATCAAAGAACGCAAACCATTTGCGCTCTGGCAAAAGGATGGTCGTGTAGCGCTAATCGCGGCCGACGGTGCCGTGCTCAAAGCGGCCGTGCCGCCGCGTTTCGACGGTTTGCCACGCGTCGTAGGCGAGGGCGCCCGGCAGAGCGCCCAGGATTTTCTCGCGCTCCTCGCGCGATATCCGATGATCGCGCAGATGACTGAGGCCTCGGTCCTGGTGGCCGAGCGCCGTTGGAATCTGCACCTTAAAGGGGGCCTCGAGATTCTGTTGCCAGAAGGCGACACCGAACAAGCGCTACGCATACTTATCGATCTCGACCGCAGCGATAAGCTGCTGTCGCGGGACATTGTGGTGGTCGATCTCAGGCTGCCCGACCGTGTCACAGTACGCCAGTCTGACAGCGCTGCAGCGGCGCGCGAGCAGGCGCTAAAGGACGCCGAGAAAGCAAAGAAGGGCAAGACGGGCAAGGGAGGTGAAGCATGACCGTGCTGCGCTTCGGTGTTACCCCGAAGATGAAGCCGGTTTCGCCCAAGCGCGCAGCTGTCGTCGCTGGTCTCGATATCGGCACGAGCAAAGTCGTCTGCCTTATCGCGCGGCTTGAACCGCAAGCGCCGCAGGATGTCCTGCGTCGGCGCAGCCACGGCGTACGGCTCTTGGCCTTTGCCCATACCGTGGCGCGCGGCATGAAGGCCGGCTCTGTGGTCGATCTGGTCGAGGCGGAGGAGATGGTCCGCCAAGCGATCGACATTGCCGAAAGCATTGCCGGCGTGCAGCTCGAGTCCGTCGTGGTGTCGATGTCTGGCGGCCGTCTTAGCAGCGAACGCTTCATCGCAAATATCGATCTCGCTGGTCGCGCAGTGACTGAAGCCGATATTGGTCGGGTGCTCGTGGCGGCGAGCCGGCATTCGGTGCGAGATGGGCGTGCCGTTCTGCATTCCCTCCCGATCGGCTACGCGGTCGACGCTGCGGCCGGCATCCGCGAACCGCGTGGCATGCTCGGCCACTGTCTGGGTGTGGATATGCACATGGTCACCGCTGACGTGGCGACCGTGCGGAACCTCATGCTAACGGTCGAGCGCAGCCACCTTTCTGTGGAGGCAATGGTGGCCTCCCCCTATGTAGCCGGTCTCGCTGCCCTCGCCGATGACGAGGCCGATCTGGGGGCGGCTACGATCGATATGGGCGCTGGAACCACAACTTTGGCAGTCTTTTCCGGCGGCAAATTCGTTCACGCCGACGGTTTTGCTCTTGGCGGCCAACACGTGACCATGGATCTCGCCCGCGGTCTTAACACCGGCGTCGCCGATGCTGAGCGAATCAAAACGATTTATGGCAGTGTTTTGGCCGGGGGCTCGGATGAGCGCGATATGATCACGGTACCTTCGGTCGAAGATAACGAGAGGGAGCCGCCGCAATTCATGTCGCGCGCATCGCTCGTGCGGATCATTAGGCCGCGTGTTGAGGAAATCCTGGAAATGGTGCGCGATCGCCTGGCCGCTTCGCCGTTCGCAGCGGAGCCGCGTGGGCGTGTGGTGCTGACCGGCGGCGCGAGCCAGCTCACTGGCCTCGCCGATCTTGCCGCTCGCATTTTAAAGCGCCCCGCACGAATTGGCCGCCCGCTTGGCTTGGCCGGCTTGCCCGAGGCAGCGAAGGGACCGGCCTTTGCAGTGGCGGCGGGCCTATTGATCTACCCGCAGGCAGCGCATCTCGAACACTTCGAACCGCGGCGAACGCGGCAATTGATGACAGGAACGGGCGGTTATATGGCACGGGTCGGACGATGGCTGCGCGAAAGTTTCTGACCCTTCATCAACGAAACCACGAATCGGCCGGTGGCGGACTGGCCCCGTTCGGCGGCGTGCAATTGCGTTGGCGCCTTCGGTGCGACGCAAGGCCTGCTGCCCGTGCAATCATGAGGCAAACATGACCATCAATCTGACGATCCCCGATATTCGCGAGATGAAACCTCGCATTACCGTTTTTGGCGTCGGCGGCGCCGGCGGTAATGCCGTTAACAACATGATCGCGGCTGGCCTGCAAGGCGTTGACTTCGTCGTCGCCAACACCGACGCGCAGGCGCTCACCATGTCCAAAGCCGAGCGTATCATTCAGATGGGCACCCAGGTGACCGAAGGGCTCGGTGCTGGCTCGCAACCCGACGTGGGACGCGCCGCGGCAGAAGAAGTGATCGATGAAATCCGCGATCACCTGACCGGCGCGCACATGGTGTTCGTCACCGCCGGAATGGGCGGAGGCACCGGCACTGGCGCGGCGCCGATCATCGCGAAGACTGCGCGAGAGCTCGGCATC
This sequence comes from Pseudolabrys sp., assembly GCA_049802775.1. Classification (GTDB taxonomy): domain Bacteria; phylum Pseudomonadota; class Alphaproteobacteria; order Rhizobiales; family Xanthobacteraceae; genus Pseudolabrys. Next base: position 16,037 of record JBARNC010000587.1, read on the forward strand.
CTTACTGTCGGCGTGATCACCAAGCCGTTCCACTTCGAGGGCCAGCGTCGCATGCGCTTTGCCGAAGCCGGCATTATCGAGTTGCAGAAGGTGGTGGATACGCTGCTGATCATCCCAAACCAAAATCTGTTCAGGGTGGCCAACGAGAAAACTACTTTTGCCGATGCCTTCGCCATGGCCGACCAGGTGCTTTATTCGGGGGTGGCCTGCATCACCGACCTGATGGTCAAGGAAGGATTGATTAATCTCGACTTTGCCGATGTGCGCGCTGTCATGCGTGAGATGGGCAAAGCGATGATGGGTACTGGTGAGGCTTCAGGCGAGAAGCGGGCACTTACGGCCGCTGAAGCTGCAATTTCCAATCCACTGATCGATGACGCTTCAATGAAGGGGGCCAAGGGCCTCCTCATCTCGATCACTGGCGGCAAAGACCTCACGCTTTACGAAGTTGACGAGGCCGCCACCCGCATCCGGGAAGAAGTCGATCAGGATGCCAACATCATTGTCGGCGCCACCTTCGACGAAAGCCTCGAAGGCATCATCCGTGTCTCTGTTGTAGCGACCGGCATCGATAATACCGGCGTGGCGCGCCAAGCTCAGCCCGCGGAGAGTGCGCTCAAAGAGCTCGCCGGCAAGATACGCAACGACAGCCGCCGCGTTGCCGACCGTATCGAGCGTAGTGCGCCGGTGACGGCGCATGCCGCGCCCTCGGTTGAATCTGCCGCCCATGCCGCAGTCGCGGCCGCTATTCTGCCGCCGACTGCGATCGAGGACGTTTCGATTCGGCCGATGCCGATCAAACCATCACTCTTCGAGCCGGCCCAGATGGAGGCGCCACTCGCGGAGCCACAGATGCCGGCGGCATTCATTCCTCCGGCGCCCGAACGCTACGCACGCACGCCGCGCATGCCGCGCATCGACGAATTGCCGCTGCCGGCGCAAAACGAAATTCGAGCGCAGCGTGGTGAACTCGACGACGATCATCCTGAAAAGCGCCGGATGACGCTCATGCAAAGACTGGCTTCAGTCGGACTTGGCCGGAGAGCGGAGGGGGACGTGCCGGTAGCGCCGCCTATGCCGCGTCCCGCACGGCCAATTCCGCAATTCGAGCGTCCCCCGCAGCGCCCGGCTGCCCGCCACCCGGAAGGTCGGCCCTCGGAACCGGTGTCGGAATATGCGCGACGGGCCGCTCCGCAGGGCCTCGACCCACACGGTCGCGCCGCGCCTGTGCATAATTCGGCCGAGGAGGACCAACTCGATATCCCGGCTTTCCTTCGCCGCCAGGCTAACTGACGATCAATCCACGGACATCGGCCCCGCTTCCGACGAGGAAGTGGGGCCGATTGCTTGCCGCCTGCTGCTCCATCTAACTAATTGAAATAAATTATGATTTTCCAATTAAGTCGGTATTAGTTAGAAAGCCTCTTTGCACTGCACGTGCGGCAAGAGCATTCGCGGCCCGCTAAATTGTGGGATGGGGTTTTGGATTCGACCCGCAATTGCGGCAAAAAAGAGTAACAGTTGGTAAGAAAGCGTGAGTTGGGGCGACCCACGTAATAGCCTAAGTTTCAGCAGTGAAAGGGACTTTTCGGGTCTCTGGGGATCGCTGCCCAAGCTACAAGGGCGGCTTGGACTGAAGGCAAAAATGTGGCCCCTCAGGGGGCCTTGGGGATGGGGCCGCGCGCTCTTACGGGCTAGCGGAAGTTTGGTAAATGAAGGGCGCTAAGCAGACAACGCTACGCCACCTAGTTGCCGTCTCCGGCATTGGCGTTCATTCTGGCCTTCCAGTTACACTCACGCTCTACCCTGCTGACGATGATAGCGGCATCGTCTTCCAGCGCATTACACCAGACGGGTCGATCGAACGCGAGATTCGGGCCGACGTGCGTGCAGTCACTGCGACCGAATTCGCCACTGTTCTTGGCGACGCCAAGGGTCCGCTTTGCTCAACCGCCGAGCATTTGCTGGCGGCGCTGCGTGGACTTTACGTTGACAACGTAGTGGTCGAGATCGATGGCCCGGAAGTGCCGATTATGGATGGCAGCGCCGCCGCTTTCGTCGATGCGATCGATCAGGCCGGCCTCACCGCGCGTGCGCTACCGCGCCGCTATATCGAAGTGGTCAAGCCGATATCGGTGGCGAAGGACGGCGCCTATGGCGAACTGCGGCCTTACCAGCACGGCTTCCGGGTCGAAGCCGAAATCGAATTCGACCACCCGCTGATTGGCCAGCAGGCGCTTTCACTCGACATTGAGCCCGATACGTTCCGCCGCGAGATCGCGCGCGCCCGCACTTTTGGTTTCATGCGTGACGTAGACAAGTTGTGGAGCGCCGGTTATGCGCTCGGTGCCTCATTCGAAAACACCCTCGTTGTGAGCGAAGATCGCGTGCTCAACCCGGAAGGATTGCGCTTTGCTGACGAGTTCGTGCGCCACAAGGTGCTCGACGCCATCGGCGATCTGGCGCTCGCAGGTCAGCCGCTGCTCGCCGCATACAAAACCGTCCGCGGCGGCCACAAGCTTAATCATGCCGTTCTCTCTGCGCTGATAGCAGATCCGAGGGCCTGGCGCGTAGTTGAGGCGGCAGAGCCCGCGCGCCGCACACGCGGCCACGCCGACGTCGTTACCGGCTTGGTAGCTCCCGCGTATGGGCCGGAAGTGTCCTGAAAAACCTCGGAATTTCGCCTTAACCTTCGCCTTAATCCGGGCCGAATGTCGGCTTAGTCGCATGGCGAAATCGGCAGTTTTCGGATAGACCGGCGCGGATAGTCGTCAGTTTAAAGGCCTTTGCGAAGCCGCCTTCCGGGAAGCAACTTCGCGTGGATGAGTTTGTGTCCAAGACTCTATTGGCCAAGAATACTGGGCCCACGGGCGTCGCAGACATGACTGCGCCGTCAGAACTGGGACGTCGGACGCGCATTGCGCGCGCGCTGGCCATCGGGCTGCTGGCGGCGAACCTCGGTGCCTGCAGCAGCTTCGATTTTTTTTCCAAGAAAGATAACACGCCCCCGGATGAACCCGCCGACCGGCTTTACAATGAGGGACTCTATCTCCTCAACGCCAAGCAAGACCCTAAGGAGGCGGTCAAAAAATTCGAGGAAGTTGATCGGCAACACCCGTACTCTGAGTGGGCGCGCAAATCCCTCATCATGACGTCGTATGCGTACTATCAGGCTGGCGAATACGACGACTGTGTCAATTCGGCCAAGCGCTACATCACTCTGCACCCCGGCGGCGCGGATGCCGCCTACGCGCAATTTCTCATTGGCTCGTCTTATTTCGAAGAAATTCCTGACATCACTCGCGACCAGGCACGCACCGAAAAGGCGCTTGCCGCACTTGATGAAGTCATCCGGAAATATCCGACGAGCGAATATGCGAACAGTGCCAAGCAGAAGATAGAAGTCGGCCGCGACCAACTCGCCGGCAAGGAAATGGAGATTGGCCGTTACTATCTGAAAAAGAAGGATTACACCGGCGCCATCAACCGCTTCAAAGTGGTTGTCACCAAGTACCAGACAACGCGTCACGTCGAAGAAGCACTGATGCGGCTAACAGAATCCTACATGGCGCTCGGAATAGTGGAGGAGGCACAGACCGCGGCCGCCGTCCTCGGGCACAATTTCCCAGACAGTACCTGGTACAAGCACGCTTATGCTCTGGTGAAGACCGGCGGCGTCGAGCCGAAGGAGAACCAGGATTCGTGGATCAGCAGGGCGTTCAAGGGCATCGGCCTAGGCTGAGCCTGTTATACTGATTCACAGTGTCGTGGCCGGCCTTGTGCCGGCCATCCGCGTCTTTAATGATGGCGAATCCGTGAGTCTCTGGACCAGCCGCCAATGCTCTCCCGACTTTCGATCCGCGACATCATCCTAATCGATCGGCTCGATATCGATTTTGCCAAGGGGCTAGCGGTGCTCACTGGCGAGACGGGTGCCGGCAAGTCGATCCTGCTCGACGCTTTCGCATTGGCTTTGGGCGGTCGCGGCGACCAGATGCTGGTGCGCCAGGGCGTCGAGCAGGGCCAGGTAACTGCTGTGTTCGATGTCGCGCGCGACCATCCGGCGCGCGCACTTCTCGCAGCCGATGATATTCCCGCGGAGGACGAATTGATCCTCCGCCGCGTGCAGCTCGCTGACGGACGCACGCGCGCTTTCGTCAACGATCAGCCGGTGAGCGTACAGGTGCTCAAACAGGTCGGCAGTGCGCTGGTCGAGATCCACGGCCAGCACGACGAGCGTGCTCTGGTCGATGCCGGCACTCACCGGCGGCTTCTCGACGCATTCGGCGGGTTCGAAGAGCAGACGGCAAAGATTGGACAGTTATGGGAAGCGCGACGCGAGACGCAGGCTGCGGCCGATGCCCATCGTGCCGAGGTCGAGTGCGCCAAACGCGAGGGCGACTGGCTGCGTCACGCCGTCGAAGAGCTTAACAAACTTTCGCCGCAAGCGGGCGAGGAGACCGCACTTGCCGAGCGTCGCACTGCAATGATGCAGGTGGAAAAGGTGGCGGAAGACTTGCGTGAAGCCCACGATGTGATCGCTGGTGCCAGTTCCAGTGTACCGGCGCTGTCGGGCGTCATCCGGCGCCTGGAGCGGCGAGCGGCGCAGGCGCCGAGCCTGGTCGAGCCGACGGTGAAAGCGCTCGACGCGGCACTAACAGCACTGGATGAAACCCGCGGCCATCTTGAAGCAGCCTTGCGTACTGCCGATTGCGACCCGGCCGAACTGGAACGCATTGAGGAACGGCTGTTTGCGCTCCGCGCGGCGGGTCGCAAATATAACGTCCCGGTGGATGACCTTGCGGCGCTTGCGCACAAGTACAACGCTGACATCGCCCTGATCGACGCCGGCGAAGACAAGCTCAAGGCGTTGGAGGTAGCGGCTATGCAAGCCGAGGTGGCGTATCGAGCTGCAGCGGAGGTGCTTTCTCAAGCGCGTGGCAAGGCGGCGGCCGCCCTCGACAAGGCGGTCAACAGCGAACTCAAGCCGCTCAAGCTGGAGCGCGCGAAACTCTCTACTCAAATCGACAGCGATTTTGCCGCCGCCGGGCCGGACGGCATCGACCGGGTGGAATTCTGGGTGCAGACCAACCCAGGTACCCGGCCAGGACCGCTGATGAAGGTTGCTTCCGGCGGTGAGCTGGCGCGGTTCCTGCTCGCCTTGAAGGTGGTGCTGGCCGACCGCGGCTCGGCGCCGACGCTTGTGTTCGACGAGATCGATACCGGCGTGGGCGGTGCCGTCGCGGATGCCATCGGCATGCGGCTCGCTACGCTGGCGCGTGGTGTACAGGTGCTCGCGGTCACGCACGCACCGCAGGTGGCAGCGCGTGCCGACCGCCATTATCTCATCACTAAGGATGCGCTGGAGAAGGGAAAACGGGTGGCCACCCGCGTCACCGAGCTGGCATCAGAACGCCGGCGTGAGGAGATCGCCCGCATGCTGGCTGGCGCCGAGATCACCAACGAAGCCCGTGCTGCGGCCGAACGGCTGATCAAGGCGGCGAGTTGATAAAGCCCGCGCATGGCGAGCCACGACGCGTCAAAGATCAAAAGCCTCACCGAGGCTCAGGCCAAGGCCGAGCTGAAACGGCTAGCGGCTGAAATCGCGGCGCACGACAAGCGTTACTATCAGCAGGACGCACCAACCGTCACGGACGCCGAATATGACGCCTTGCGTCAGCGCAATGCCGCAATCGAAGGGCGCTTCCCCGAACTTATCCGCCCGGATTCACCATCGCAACGTGTGGGAGCGACACCGACTGGAAAATTCAAGAAGGTCCGGCACGCGGTGCCGATGCTTTCTCTCGACAATGCGTTTGCTGAAAAGGACGTAATCGATTTTGTCGTCCGCATCCGCCGATTTTTGAGATTGGATGATGATGAGAAGCTCGCTTTCAGCGCAGAACCGAAGATCGATGGCCTCTCGTTGTCGCTGCGCTATGAGAGCGGAGAACTCGTCACTGCCGCGACTCGAGGCGACGGCGCCGAGGGCGAGGACGTCACAGCCAATATCCGCACGCTAAAGGATGTGCCGCAAAGGCTGAAAGGCAGAAACATACCGCCGGTGTGCGAGGTGCGTGGCGAGGTTTATATGACCAAAGCAGCCTTCCTGAAGCTCAACGAACGCCAGAAGGCGGCGGGGGATACGATTTTCGCCAACCCGCGCAATTCGGCCGCCGGCTCATTGCGGCAGAAGGACCCCGCCGTTACGGCTTCACGCCCGCTCGGATTCTTCGCTTACTCTTGGGGGGAAATGAGCGAAATCCCGGCGGACACCCAGTCCGGCATGATCAAGTGGTTTGAATCCTGCGGCTTCAAGACTAATCCGCTCACCAAACTCTGCCGCTCGACCGAAGAGCTCATCGGCTTCCACCGCGAAATCGAGGAGAAGCGGGCCAAGCTCGATTACGACATCGATGGCGTTGTTTACAAAGTTGATCGCATCGATTGGCAGGTAAGGCTTGGCTTCGTCTCGCGCACGCCGCGCTGGGCGATCGCGCATAAATTCCCGGCCGAGCGAGCGATGACTGTGCTCAAGGACATCGAGCTGCAGGTTGGCCGTACCGGCGCGCTAACGCCAGTCGGTAAGCTCGAGCCAGTTGGTGTCGGTGGCGTGATCGTCCAAAACGTCACGCTGCACAACGAGGACTACATCAATGGCATTGGCGGAAACGGGGAGCCGCTTCGGGAAGGCCACGATATTCGCATCGGCGATACCGTCATAATTCAGCGTGCCGGCGACGTCATTCCCCAGGTTGTCAACGTGGTCATTGATAAGCGGCCGAAGGCCGCCAAGCCTTATCATTTTCCAAAGAAATGCCCTTGTTATCTCCACACCGACATCGTGCGCGAGGAAACCGCGACCGGCGAGGAGGGCGCGCGGGCCCGCTGCACCGGCGAGTTTGCCTGTCCGTTCCAGAAGATCGAGCATCTGAAGCTGTTCTGCTCGCGTCGTGCCTTTGATATCGAAGGGCTAGGCGAGAAGCAGATCGAGCTGTTCTTCGCGAAGGAATGGATCAAGGAGCCGGCCGACATTTTTACCCTCCAGGCGCGCAATAAGAAGATCAAGCTGGAGGACGAAGTGGGCTACGGCGAAACCTCTGTGCGCAACCTGTTCGAAGCTATCGACCAGCGGCGGGAGATTTCGCTCGATCGCTTTATCTACGCGCTCGGCATCCGACATGTTGGTGAAACCACCGCGTTGGCGCTTGCTCGTGGCTACCGCTCATGGAAGGCATTCCACGACGCGGGATTGAAAATCGCCAAGGGCGATGAAGAGACGATCGCCGAGATGGATGCGCTCGATCAGATCGGCGATACGGTCATCCAGGCTGTCGCTGCTTATTTCGGCGAAAGCCACAACCGCGGCATCGTCGAGCGCCTGACCAAAGAAGTGAAAATCCTTGATGCCGAGAAGCCAAAAAAAGGCACAGCCATCGCCGGCAAGACGGTGGTGTTCACTGGCGCGCTGGAAAAAATGACGCGTGAGGAAGCGAAGGCGCACGCCGAAAGGCTCGGCGCCAAGGCCGCCGGCTCAGTTTCGAAGAAAACCGATTATGTAGTTGCCGGGCCGGGCGCTGGTTCCAAACTTGCCGATGCAAAGAAGCTTGGCGTGAAGGTATTGACCGAAGACGAATGGCTAAAGCTCGTTGGCGGCTGACAGTCGGCGCACCAGCACGAAATACGAACCCCTGTTGCCACGGCTGCAATCAGCATCATCCAAGCCATCGGCATGGCCGTGGTCGCCGCGGCGAGCAAGATCGAGACCGTTTGCGTCAATGCTGCGCCGACTGCCATCTGCGTGAAGCCGATCACGCCGGACGCGGTGCCAGCGGCCTGCGGGCGCACACTCACCGCGCCCGCAATGGCATTACCACCGGTCGGCGGCCGAACCGGTCAGACAATGGCCCGAGCAGCAGTTGGGCTGTGGCCATTAGCAGATTGAGCGATAGTGTGAGCTGTACCGTTCCGGCGTCGGAGGGGAGCAAACCGACCAGTCCGGGCAGCGCCGGCACCAGAATATTGAGCGTGGCAGGGCCGATCGCGGTCATTGCCATCGGTAGGGCCAGGAGACGCCAAGGCGTGGCGCTGACTTCCGTCTTGATTCGCATGTCGTACACGTCTCAGCCTAAAGCGGCTTTGTTGCTGCAGCGAGCCAGCGCCGCGTCGGCGCGTCAACAAGAGGGCTAAGCATTTCGTGCACCCTCGCGTGATAGCTGTCGAGCCAGGCGCGCTCCTTGGGCGTTAGCATACGGGCGTCGACCAGCCGCCGGTCGATCGGCGCCAGCGTCAGCGTCTCAAAAGTATTGAGCGGTTTCTCCGCGCCGACCGGCTCAGGCGCTGCAATTACCAGCACTAGGTTCTCGATGCGGATGCCGTAGGCGGCGGTCTTGTAGTAGCCGGGCTCGTTCGAAAGGATCATGCCGCGGCGAAGGGCGACGGTGCCAAGCTTGGAGATGCGCGCCGGGCCCTCGTGCACCGACAGATAGCTGCCAACACCATGTCCTGTGCCGTGTTCGAAATCGAGGCCTGCCTGCCACAACGCCGTGCGCGCCAGCGGATCGATCTGGGCGCCGCTGGTATTCTCGGGGAATACGGCCGTGGCGACAGCGATATGGCCTTTGAGCACGCGGGTGAAGCGGTCGCGCATCTCCTCGCGCGGCTCGCCGACGACGATAGTCCGGGTGATATCGGTGGTCCCGTCCTCGTATTGCGCGCCGGAATCAACCAGAAACAACTCATTCTTGCCGATGCGCCGGTTGGACGCGCGCGTGACGCGGTAATGGACGATCGCGCCATTCGGTCCCGCGCCGGCGATCGTTGGGAAGGAGATGTCCTTGAGCGCCCCGGTGTCGCGGCGGAAACTTTCAAGCGCCGCCACTGCGTCGATTTCCGTGAGCTTGCTCGACGGCGCTTCCTTGTCGAGCCAGGCCAGAAACCGTGCGACCGCCACGCCATCACGCTTGTGGGCGGCGCGGCTACCGACGATCTCGGCGTGATTCTTCGTCGCCTTCAACAGTGCAATCGGGTCGGCGCCGCGCTGCGGTTTCCGGCTGTGGTCGGCAAGCAGGCGGGTAAATGCGTCGGCCGCACTCAACTGATCCAGGCGGACGATTTTGTCCCTGAACTTGTCGAGGTCGCGGGTGAGGTCGTCCGGCGCGCGCACGTCGGTGAATTCTTCCAGCGCATGACGAACATTGTTGTTGAGCTTCGCGGCGTCAATATAAAGCACCGGCCGGCCTTCGCGCGGAACCAATGCGAACGCAAGCACCAGCGGTGTATGTGCGACGTCCGCGCCACGGATGTTGAGCGCCCATGCAATATTTTGGGGGTCGGAGACCAGAAGCGCATCGGTGCGAAGTTTTGTCAGCTCTCCACGGATGCGTTTGAGCTTGTCGGTTGCGGTTTCGCCGGCGAGCTTGAGCTCGCGCAGGGTCACTGCGCCGGCGGGGGGTGCGGGCCGGTCATGCCACAGCGCGTCGATTGGGTTGCTTTCGACTGCCACCAATTCGGCGCCTGCCGTGGTGCAAGCCTTCCTTAGTTTTTCCACCTGGTCGCTGGTGTGTAGCCAGGGATCGTAGCCAAGCTCCGCACCGTTTTTCAGGTTCTGCTCGAGCCATTGCTCCGGTGGGTGCTCGACCAAATGCTCAATCGAAAAGATATTGCCGTCGACTTGGGTGTTCGCCTGCACTGTGTAGCGCCCGTCAACGAAAAGTGCCGCACGATCGTCCAGCACCACCGCCGAACCCGCCGAACCGGTGAAGCCGGTGAGCCAGGCAAGCCGCTCTTCGCTCGCGGGGAGGTATTCATTTTGCTGGCGGTCGGCACGCGGCACCACGAAGCCGTCTAGCTCACGCCGCCTGAGCTCAGTTCGCAATTGGGCAACGCGCGCGCCACTGTGCGCGCGTTCGCTCGAATCGTCGAACGATTGAAAACGGGCTTCGAACATGAGGCGGCACTCTAACCCGCCACGCTATTGTAGCAATGCAGGCATGCGCAAAGGACAGCACGCGACGTGTGCAATCGTTGCCTGAACTTTGAGAAAGATCTTTACGGGGTTGGCCACAAATTCAGCAACATACGGTCGTTTGATTCAAATTTGTGCAATGCATCAATCCGCCGCAATGATGCCACTGATCTCTACAAGTCATTAATCGATTCATATCTGAATTACAGGGCATCTATGCATTGTTAAGAATGGTCGCGGTGGTATTAAAGGCTACATTGCACTGCAATAGTCTCAAGCAAAAGTCATGACCTTTGCCGATGCCTCGATTTTGAGAAGGAGACATACAATGGTTGCCGTTACTTATGGCGTGGCCCGCGTTCCCGCCAACAAATCCGCTGAACGCACGCAAGCCACCACGCCGCGCAAGAGCTTTTGGGCCCGCTTCATAGATGGCCTGGTCGAGTCGCGCCTCCAGCATGTTCATCGCGAGATTGCGAGGCACGCACATTTGTTGCCGCACACGTTCGATGAAAAGGGCAAGCGGCCGGTCAAGCCGAATATCGACGAGACACCGTTCGGCGGCTGGTAGCAGCCGCTTCACCAGCGAAGCCGTCCCGGTCATCCCCGCCCGGAGCGTTTTTGTTTTCGGCACATTACCAACGTGACCCAGCCTTCGAGCGAGACGCGCCGTTCGAGCGTCAGACCCTGGGCTCGATAGATCGCGAGGACAGAGTTGGCATGGCTGGGCAGCAGACCGGAGAGCACGATGCGCGCGCCCGGCGCAGCGATCTTGCGCAACGGCACAGCCAGCCGTGTCAGCGGTCCGACCAGGATATTGGCGAATATCAATTGGTATGGCGCATGCGCGACGATGGCTTGTGCGCAGGTGCCAGCAGCACGTGACAAACTGATCATTGATCCGATGCGATTGAGCCTTGCGTTGCCTCGCGCGGAGCGCACCGCGACAGGGTCGATGTCGCCAGCAACAACGCGTGTCCGCAACAGTCGAGCCGCTGCGATTGCAAGCACGCCGGTGCCGGAACCGATATCGAGCACGCGCCATACTCGCCGTGGTTTCGCCAAATCGGCGAGCGCGAGCAGACAGCCACGGGTCGAACCATGATGACCAGTGCCGAAGGCGAGGGCCGCTTCAATCTCGATGCCGATTTCATTCGGCCTTAGGTGCGCGCGGTCGTGCGCGCCATGAATCACGAAACGGCCCACACGCACCGGTTTGAGGCCGGCAAGGCTCTGCGCAACCCAGTCTGCGGCTGCAATAGGTTCAATACTGAGCGCATCCGCTACTGCCGCGCCGGCTGCGAGCTTGACCAGCCCCCGCAGGGCCGCTTCGTCCGGAGCGGTGCGAAAATGAATTGCCAGCTGCCAGCGCCCGTTATCATCCTCGAAAGCGGAGCAGGTGGTATCATCGGCATCAAGGCATTCGCCGAGATAAGCCGCGAGCCGGCGGGCAATTGGCTCATCGCAGGTGAGGCGGGCGACAATGGTGGACGCATTCATGCGGCACAAGTTTGCCCTTCGCATTTACCCGCGCAATGGCTATCTAGGCGCTGTGACGATCGAAAGGCCCCATTCCACTGAGATTGAATCGCTTGCACTGGCTCGCCGAAACGGCTGGCCGGAGGATTTACGCGTGCTGCTCGCCCGTTATCCGCGCGAGCATTGGGACACCCATGCCAATCTTGGTGAAATGGCGCGCTTCTGGCTGTCGCGCCATGCCATGTTTCGCGAGCTGTCGGCGATGATTGAGGGAATCACGGCGCAATTTCGTGCCGGACAACTTCCACCTGTCGAATTCGCGCGCCAGTTCGTGCCGCGGCTGCAGTTCATGCTGAACCAGCTCAACGTTCATCACCAGATTGAGGATCAGCATTACTTCCCGATTTTCCAGGCGGCAGATGCGCGTTTGGCCCGCGGGTTTGACGTACTCGAAGGCGACCATCACCACATTCACGCCGACATGGCGCGCACCGCAGAAACCGCCAATACGCTGTTACAAGCACTACAAAGCGACGCGGATAAGATACGCCGCTGCGGCGACGACTATGCGGATGCTAGCAGTGCGCTACTCAAGGGGTTGATCCGGCATCTCGACGATGAGGAAGATCTGATCGTGCCGCTGATCCTCGATCGCGGTGAGGCAGCGCTCGGTGTTGCTCATCACGGCGGCTAGTCGTTGATTATCCGCTTGTCTAATGCCGCTTGAAATACTGGATATCGCGCTCGTGCTGCTGTGCGGCCTTTTTGGTGGAAAAGGTACCGAGGTTGCGTCGCTTTCCCGTGCGCGGATTTTTCTTGCGCGAATAGAGTCGATATTTGCCGCCGGCGAGTTTGCGGATCATCGGTGTTCTCCGCTTTTCCTTGCGGTCAAACCTTGGCAGCAACTTTGGCTCCGCGCCGTTTGCGCACCGCCGCCTGCGCCTTCTTGATGTTGGCGAGTTGCGCCCGCCGCATCGCCGACGTCGGCTTTTCGTTTTCCGGGATGTCGCGCCGGGGCTTGGCGCGAAAGCGATCGCCAGAAACATGCACCGGCGCGGAGCCGAGTGTCGTCAACACTTTGCGTGCTTCCGCCGTGTCGGCGATGAGGCGGTTGCGCTCGACATGGGCGTGAGTTTTTTCCACGAGCCATTTGGCTGTATCCCAGGAACCATTGGTGCGCAGGCCAGCAACCCGCTCGACCCCGCCGGGCCCGCCAACATCCTGCACCCGGAATGCGACGAAGTCCCGGCTCGGCCGCAGCTGAATATGGAAAAAGCGGCCGCTGCCCTTGGCGCCCGGCTTGGCGCGTCGAACTTTGGCGCGGGCTACGGCTTTTTTTGACTTGCGCATGGGTTTGCTTTCTCTTGCCTATCGCAACGGCAACGAAGCAAGAGTTCTGGTGGCGAACATTGATCTAGCGCAAACCGTGCCGCCCAATGCCCAAATTGTCGCTCACCAGCCAAATGGGAAGAAGAGGCCGCGGCGGCCGTAGTAGGGGCGGTACTCGCGGTAATAGTACGAACGCGAGCTGTATTGGGTTTCGCGTCCGCGTGTCTGATATCCGCGCTGCTGCGGCTGCGCGTTGGCCATTTCGTCATCGTCATCGGTTGTGTAGTTGCGCACATAGTCACGATTGCGCGCTCCATCGCGGTCGTTTCCGTTGGTACGATCGTGCCGCGCGACCGCGTCGTCGCCTTTCGGGGCCTCGCCGGTAAGCCTGACGCGTGTGTTGAGCGCGCCTTCCTCCTTGACCAGCGCGTAAAGCGTGGCGGCGTTTTGTATCGACAGCCGTACGCAGCCGTGTGACACCGCCCGGCCGAGATTACGGGCCTCGAACGTTCCGTGTATGGCGTGGCCGATCTTGGTGAAGAATATAGAGTTCGGCATCGGCGCATCGTCCCACTCTTGCGAGTAGTGATCGCGCTCCATGCGGAACGGCTGGAATTCGCCCGATGGGGTGTCGTAGCCCGAGCGGCCGGTCGACACCGGCCAAATATAACGCTCCTCGCCGTTGACCGTGACCGTCATCTTCTGAGCGGACTTGTCGATGATGATCATGATATTCGCACGCGCCGGCTGCGCGAAAACGAGCGCGACAAGCATTGCGGTGAAGGGGAGTGCAAGACGGTGGAGACGCATGCGACTACTCCAGTCCGACCTTATCTAAGCTTAGCACGCCCGAACCCGTCAAACAGCGATCAGGCAATATTCAGGAAGGCGGGGGCGCCAAAAGATGGCGGCCAGCGCGGACCTCAATGTTGGACAGTCTCGGTTGCCCGCACGGCCGCGACCAAAATCCAACGCCGGTAATAGATAAAGCGACCGCGTTGGTGATGGTGTCGACGCCCCTACTTACATCACGTGCGCAAAGCCAAAAAGAGCACGCGCAGCCCTTCGCCTGGGTAGAGGTGCCTTGGCACCGCCCGCCTCGGGGCAAGTGCATTAACGCGTGCGGAATCAATGGCTTTCAAAAATGCCCTTGCTGATCTCGGTCGGGCATGATGCATGCACCTTGAATTGAATTGCCTCGATCTTGTGCCGGATAAATTGAATTGACCATGTAGCGGGTAAAGACAAAAATTTGCTATTGGTTAACGTTCTAGTCCAAGTTACCGGCGGCACCATCGCCACATGGGGGAAACAATGAAGCGTATTATTCTTGCGGCGTTAATTACCACTTTTGCTGTCGGGTCCGCGTTGGCCCAATCCTGCGAAACCAAGGCAATAGGCAAGGACGGCAAGGCGCTTTCCGGCGCGGCCAAGTCAAGCTTCGTCAAGAAATGCAAGCAGGATGCCTGCGAAGCTAAGGCTGTCGGCAAAGATGGCAAACCACTCGCCGGCGCCGCGAAGAACAGCTTCATGACGAAGTGCGAGAAGGACGCGTAACTCTCTGCTTCAGCAGCGTAACGCCGGGAGTCGAAGATGCGTACCGTTGTAGTCATTGGGTCGGCGATTGTCGGCGTATCGCTTCTGTCTTTTCCTGCTGTCGCTCAGCAAAAGACAGTCAAGGCCTGCCAGGATGAGTGGCGTGCCAACAAAGACGCCAATCAAGCCAAGGGAATAACGGAAAAGGCTTACGTTACGCAGTGTCGGGCAGGAGGGAGCGCCGCAAAGCCGGCACCGGCTCCTGCTGCTCCTGCTGCTTCATCGTCTTCGCAGAAAAAGACGGCAACGGCACCCGCGCCGGCTGCTACGCAGCAAAAGACGGTCAAGGCATGCCAGGAAGAATGGCGAGCCAATAAGGATGCCAATCAGGCCAAGGGCATAACGCAGAAGGCGTACGTGACACAGTGTCGTGCGGGTGGCACAGCCGCGGCGCCTGCACCTGCTCCCGCCCCCGCGCAGGCGAAAACGACAACTGCGCCTGCGCCGGCCCCGGCTCCTTCTGCCCCACCGGCCGGTACAGCGGCTCGGCCGACTACAACAGCTCCGGCTGGCGTGAACCAGTACGCGACTGAAGTGCAGGCTAAGTTGCGATGCGGTTCAGGCACGATCGTTTGGGCCAATCTGGATTCAAAGATCTATCACTTCACGGGCAACAAGGATTATGGCAATACGAAATCCGGCGCGTATATGTGCGAGCGGGATGCGACAAGCCAGGGGATGCGCGCCGCAAAGAACGAGAAGCATCCCTGAACATCTAAGCGGACTTAACAAATCAATGCTTCCGCGCGTCGACGCGGAAGCCGACGATGGTCTGCTCGCCTAATGACTTGGCGGCCTCCAGCCGATGTAGGCCCTCGACGAGTACGAAGCGCGCGCCGTCCGGCCGCACCAGAATTGGCGTCTTCTGGCCATCTGCGAGCATGCTTTGCGCGATATCCTCTACGCGCTTTGGATCGAGGGTGCCCCGCCGCTTGACCGGCACGTAGATATTCTCGACCGCGAAGGTCTCGCGTTTCATCATGGTGCTGTAAAGCGTAGCATGTTTTGAGGTGTTATCCGCCTGTAACGTACAATTCCAAGATCCGGGAGACCTTTTTCCGAGCTGCCATCATCCCTACATACCTGTCAGCATTAGGGAGATACCGGCGCAATGTCGGAACCGCTCGTCGTCGTCATTCCTCACCGCCTCGGCAAGGACGAGGCTCTCCGGCGCATCAAGGACGGACTAGGTCGTGCCAGGGCCGAGTTCGGCTGGCTGTTGTCGCTGGAAGAAGAGGTGTGGAGCGGCGACCGCCTGACCTTCCGTGTCACAGCGCTGGGCCAACACGCCTCCGGCATCATCGACGTCTATGAGGCAGGCGTGCGGCTCGAAGTCACGCTGCCATGGCTGCTCGCACGCTTTGCCCATGCGGCTCAACGCGTTATCGGGCAAAAAGGCCAGCTGATGTTGGAAAAGAAATGAGCGACACGTTCGGGCCCTATGACACGCCCTGCTGCTGAATCCTTGCTGATATCGCGCTTTGAGACGGAAAGGGATCGGGCGCGTGCATGACGGTTGATCGGATCTTTTTTGCATACATTGCATTGGTCGGCGCTGCTGTTGGCGTGACCCTGGTTGTCGCCCCGCAGGTCCAAAATTTTGCCATCAAGCCGTATTTCTGGATCCTGATTGCGGTCGGCTTGTTTGACGGGGGCATTTACCTGCTTGGACGCGCGTCTCCCGGAGCAACGCTGACGATGAATGCGCGGCTCGCCGGCTTCGTGATCGGGATCGTTTTGATGGTGGTGATCCCGATGCTGGCTGGCGCGCCGGTTCGATTTTTTTAACGCCGCTCTCAATTTCCCAATTCGAGCACCCAGTAGCGGCGGCCGGTACCGCCTTCGGCCGAGGCGATGCCATAGCTCGTCACATCCCGCCTGAGCATATTGGCGCGATGCCGGCCTGATTTCGCCCACATGCGAATGACGCAATCTTCCGTCGCGCAGCCGAATGCGACGTTTTCAGCCGCCGTGCCGGAGGTCAGCGGCACACGCTGCCGGAAGCCGGCATGGTCGAGTCGCTGGCGCGCGGCGAGACTGCGCGCGTGACTATTGGCGGCGTTCGCGAGCGCTCCGCTCGCCGCCAGCGGCGGCAGCCCATGCTGGGCACGGAAGGAATTGAGATCGAGAGTGAGCGCAGGCGTCGTGAGAAGGATGCAAATGCCCGCAAAAGCAACCGCGATGAAAGCGCGTCCCATCATCGCATAAAAATAGCACTCAGGCGGCTGAATGTCCGCCGGCGATCAATCAGGTCGGGGAAGTGCGTTCAGTTTATGTGCCGGCGCGATCGGGGCGGCGGTTTCCACCAGCACACATAGGAGATGTAATCGCCGTAGACACGATGAATGCTCGTGATCACCGCGTATTTGTTGAAGAGGCCGCAATTGGCCTGCGCAATGTCGAGGGCGCTTTGCTCGGCTTCCGGCGACCACGGAATGATGCCGCCGATGTCATTGCCCTTTGGGCCATAAACGCCGACGCATGAGGCGAGCATCAAGCCCAGCACCGCCAACAGCACTGCCTGCCTTCTCATAGTCCCCCTCCAGCCCTGCCCCGTCAGCCTGCCGGTTCCACTGAATGTGAAAAGTTTGCCACGATGTGGCGGCCCAACGCACGAATTATTTCGGCCATTTCGCGGCCTATTGCAGCCACTCGGCGAACGCGCGCCCGCGAAGACCGGAAAGTCGCGGCGTATTTACCCAAGTGGCCGGCCGCTTGCCGCTACCAGCCTCGTCAGCCGCAGCCAATGCCGCCAGCCCTCGCCTGGCCGCCCCGGCCGGCCACTGAGCATTTCCTGAGGATTTCTGCTAAAAAGCATCCAGCGCGGTCATGGGGCTTTCCGCGTCGGGTATCCGATGGCTTCCTCGTTGCGTCCTACAGATTTGCTGTCAGACCTGCCGGATCGGCTGTCTGCCGCTCTCCTCGCGAATGCCAAACCAGTCAAACTGGCGGCGGACGCAATCCTGTTTCTTGCCGGCGATCCGGGTGATGGTTGCTATCGCCTGGAGGAGGGCCTGCTCAAGGTAAGCATGGCCTCGCCTGCTGGGGCCGAGCGCATCCTCGCTATCCTGGGTCCGGGTTCGATCGTTGGCGACATGGCAATGATCGATGGACGTCCACGGTCGGCTTCAGTCTCGGCGCTGCGCGATTGCAGGCTGAGTTTCATCAGCCGTACCGCATTCGAAGCGGTCGCCGCGAAGAATCCCCAGATTTACAAACATCTTCTCAGCCTCCTTGCCGCGCGCTTGCGCGATACCGACCAGGTCGTCGCGGCCGGAACGTTTTTGCCGGTCAAAGGTCGCGTGGCGCGGGCCCTGCTCGATCTGGCCAAGGCGTTCGGCAACGACGTCGGCGGCGGCCGCATCGTCATCCGGCAGAAATTAAGCCAGAGCGACGTTGCTGCCATGGCCGGGATTGCGCGGGAAAATGTCAGCCGGATTCTTAACGAATGGATGCGCCTGAAATTGGTTACCCGGCTGTCGGGCTACTATTGCATCGAGAGTAAGGCAAAGCTGGAAAAGGAGCTGAAACTCTAGTTTTTGGCCCACTCCTCGAGGCCTCATTGATTTTGGGCCGAGGATACGGTCAATTGGCCGCGTTCTGGCGGCGTAGCGCGCGGGGCAGGGGCCAAACCCATGTCGGATGACGTCGTTGGCTTCAGTTTTCTCGCTGATTCGAAAATCCCGGTTTGGTACCTCAAGCCGGGCGAAACGATCTTCAAGGAAGGGGAAACCGCGAAAGAGCTGTATGTCATTCAGAGCGGGCAGGTCGAAATTCAGCTCGGCAACCGTCTGCTCGCCACGCTCGAGGCTAATGACATTTTCGGCGAAATGGCGCTGCTCGATTCGGCGCCGCGCAGTGCCACCGCCATTGCCAAAACCGATGTGGCGCTGGTCCCGATTTCGAAGAAGGATTTTCTGACTCTTGTGGGCCGTGCGCCGACCTTCGCGCTCGATATCATGAGCATGATGGCCCGCCGGCTGCGGGCCGCCAACAAGGCAATATGACCCAGTTTTTGCCGGTCTGGGGAGCCACCCGCAAAAGCGCCTTTTTGTGATGCGGATCACATCGGCCGGAAACCCGTCGCCCTAGTGTGCTGGCTGTAGGGAGCAGGCTGCTCCCGCGTCATTTAGGGCAGACGGACATGCGTAAGACCATCATTTTCGCAGTCGCCACAACGATCCTTGCATGCGCTTCTGTGGTCACCGGCGTGGCGCGGACCGTCCATATGCCCAGCAACCCGATTTCGGCTAGTTCGGTGGTTTACCCCCTTGCCACCAGCAGCCTGACGGCCAGCGTTGTCCCCGCTACCTGACCGTCTTTTGGCCTGCCCCTGTCCCTGGGGCAGGCCCCGAATTTCTGAACCTCCAAACTCCTAGCGGCCCGAACGGGCCGCTTTTTCTTGGATTGAAGACGCGGGAAAATGCGCCCTTTTGTGACTCGGGTCACATCGCGTGTGCGGGCTCCATCCTACCTCAATTCTTGCCGGGGCCGAAATGCACCGGCAGCACCGGGGAAAACCTCGGGCAAGAATACAAGAATAAAGGGAGCACCGTCATGATTCGCACCGCGATTATTTCTGTCACGGCGTCGTTTGTTCTCTTTGGCGACCATCAATATGGTCAGCTACCATCCGGCAAATGACCTGAATCCGCTGGCCCCGCTCAGCACGGGTGTTTGGAAGTAGTTGAAGCGCGGCGAATTTTCGCCGCGTCTAAGTTGAGGCTACGTCTTCGGCGCTTAACATTGTTTAATTTAAGAAACGTTTACGTGGTGTCACGGCGAACGTCGTATTGGCCGCGTAAGAAATTTTAACGCGCCCGGCATTAGTCCTAACGGTTAGCCCTGCATTCAAGCCTGAACCCGCCAAACGTGACGGCGGGCAGATTTTGCGTACTCTGAAATTGTATCATTGCAATCGGCGGATTCCGGTCCGTATTATCAGCATGTTGCGGTCTTTGTTTGTAAAGAGCGTCGAAGCCCATTGCGCGTTCCGCCAACCTGCCGTTCAAATGATGGTCCACCGTGACAGCACAGGCACCCGCGTTCGTTGACGTCCGCGCGCCGCGCGTGGATAGAAATTCCACGTTTTCGGTATTGCTGCGCGGCATTGGCGTGCGGCAGGTACGCCTTGCTGCCGGCCTTATCATGTTCACTTATATCTTTTCGCATTTCTTCAATCACGCACTCGGCAACATTTCCTACGAAACGATGGAAGCGTGGTTGCGCTTTCACGTCTGGTGGTGGCGAATTCCGGTCGTCAACTACACGCTCTACACGGCCGCGTGCATTCACTTCTCACTCGGTCTGTGGGCGCTCTATCAGCGGCGACATTTTCGCTACACGGCAATTGAAATCACGCAGCTTGTGCTCGGCCTGAGCATTCCGCTGTGGCTCGCCAGTCATTTTGGCGCCGTGCGGCTCAACGGCGCGCTGTATGGGCTTGCTCCGCCAAATTACGCGGGGCCGCTGTACGCCTATTGGGTCTTGCGGCCGCACATGATTGCTGTGCAGTTCATATTGCTGACTGTTGCATGGACGCACGCTTGCATCGGGCTCTATTTCTGGCTTCGACTGAAGTCGTTCTTTAGTTGGGCGGCGCCCATCCTTCTTGCCGTTGCAGTGCTTATGCCACCGCTCGCGATGATTGGGGCGCATCATGGAGGTCGCGAAGTCGCTGAGCTCGGCCAGGATCCGGACTGGCGCAAGAAAAACCTGAGGGGAACTCCGGCTGCTCAGCGCCAGGTCATAGACACCATCACACTCTTTTACTTTCCTATCGGTTATGCGGCTGCAATCGTCCTGGTCTTCGCAGCACGCGGAGCGCGCACGCTGCGCGAACGCCGACGTGGACTTTTTGCAATTACTTACCCGGATCGGCAGGTACGCGTGCCGAAGGGCCTGAGTATTCTTGAAGCGAGCCTGCGCTATAAGATTCCGCATGCCAGCGTTTGCGGCGGCCGCGCCCGTTGCTCCACCTGTCGCGTCCGCGTCGTGAGCGACCGCGCTTCACTGCCGGCGCCCTCGGGGCGCGAGGCCTTTGTGCTGGACCGCAT
>JBARNC010000588.1:0-3203 GCA_049802775.1 Pseudolabrys sp.
AGCATGGGTGCTCCGCGGTGCCGGCGGCGGCCGCGCAGGCTCAGCTGCGGCACAGGGAAACCTTTTCACGGAAGTCAAGCACCCGGAGAAGGAGTGAGGGCGCAGGCTCAGAGCTAGTCGCTGTCTCAAAAATCAATTGCCATCGAGCAGTAGTACGCCGAGATGGCTTTCGAATTCACGGCTGAGCGTCGCCGGCATCTGGTGAGAATGTGGTTATCGCTACGCAGCCTACGTGGGCTGAAATTAGACACGGCGTCAGTGCGCGCATACACCTATTTTCGTTGCTGGGCCGCGCAGTAACAGCGTAATAATGCCCTATTATTTTGGGTATTATCCCAGCCACTACAGCTACAATTCACCGGGGCCAGTTTTCTGTCGCCTGATTATCAAGGCCCACATGATAGCTGCTGGCTCTGGCGCTATAATTATCTGAATTGGATTTGCTAATCTATTTTTCTTTCCACGCCGCACAGCGAGGAAATCAGGCAACGCGCTGCCAGTCGATCACGATGGCGATCCAGGCGTGCTGCTCAGGCTCGAGACGCAGCCGGTACGGCGCCCACCCACGTTCGCGCAGCATCATCGACACGTCGACGGCGTCAGCTTCCGCGGGCACGGTGAAGCCGGCGCTACGGCGCCCCTTTGGCGTCTCGATGAACACTCGGCGGCGACGATGTGACATCAAAAATCCACGATTAAGTACGGTCGCGTTTGTATAAAACCCGCTATGGTGAATGTCAGAGTGCTGCATAAATATCGGCCCGCACATTACGGCAGGCTTTCTCTTCGATTTAAAATTCTTAATGTAGTCGGCTTTCAACACTAATCGCCTTAGGCTGGCAAACACTTAGAGGTCACAATACGGTCAATGAGCGCGTACGCACCGCCAACGTTGGCGTGTTGCCAAAAATACCTCGGACCTCGCATGGAACAGCACCTTCAAGCGATTGTAACGGTTCTTTCTCTAGTGAATCCTTTGATCTGCGGGGTCATGTTCGCGCAGATCGAGGCCGGTCAGACGGGCGCCACGCGATTAGCCGATGCCACCAAGGCGGCGCTGGCCGTGCTCGTCATTCTGCTCGTAGCCGCACTGGCGGGAGCAAGAGTGCTCCAAGTTTTCGGCGTCTCGCTCGACGCCTTTTCGGTCGCCGGCGGAGGTGTGCTGACCTGGATCGGGTTCTCCATGTTGCGCGGTAATTCACCGCAGGCCCAAGACCCCTCGAAGGATGGCGCTGCCGAGAAACGATCGCTCACGCCGATGATCCTGTTCGCGGCCAGCCCGGGTACGATTACCGGAGTCATCACGCTCGCTGTTGCTCATGCGAAATTGGCGCTGCCGGTCACAGCACTCGTCGCGGTCGTGGTTGCCACGGTCGTAATGTGGGTCGTTATGGTGCTTGTAGCCCACGGCGGTTCTCGCGCAAACGCGGGCGGCCTTCTGCACGACATGGTGACGCGGTTTATGGGATTGATCGTCCTCGCTATGGGCGTGCAGTTCGCGCTGACAGGCTTCCACGATTTTTTCAGCTAAGGACTTAATTCAAATTGTACACTTTTGACCCGTCGCCAAAACCAGACTGGATTCAGCGCGGCCTTGGCGGCTGCAACTCGCTGGCGAAGGTCGATTCGCTGGCGCGAAGACACCCCTAGCAGGTCGGCAGTGCGCCAGATAATATGGTGCCGCCTGCGAGATGGGGGCCGAGGATGAGTGAGGCGCTTTATTAGGTTACCCGAATGCGAAGCGCTGCCAGCCGTTCTTCATGCTGATCACGGCCAGTTCTTTTTCTTCGCTTCAGGGTGAATGAATAGGGAGACAGCAATGCTATTCGAGGGAGGCTATACCTATTCAAATTTTTTAGCGAATATGATTGCGGTATTCGCATTTGTCGTTTGGTTTTGGCTGCTCGTTGTAATCTACGGCGACCTGTTCAGGCGTCACGATATGTCCGGTTGGGGTAAGGCGCTGTGGGTACTTGCGCTGGTCCTGACCTCCTATCTTGGCATCTTTGCCTACCTAATCACTCAAGGGAAAGGTATGGCCGAGCGTAGCGCTCAGCAAGCTCAGCAGGCACGCGAGGAACTGCGCCGTGTGGTCGGCTACAGCGTGGCAGACGAAATCACCAAACTCGAAAAGCTAAAGAAATCTGGCTCGATAACCGACGATGAGTTCAAGCGTCTTCGCGCCAAGCTCGTCTAGCGGAGGGCACGGCGCGGATAAGCGGTTGCGATGTCTGCTTTTGGCACAAAGCAGACATTCCAGCTGCGTCGCCGAATGTCCGCTTTCGGGGCTAAAGCGGACACTCCGGCGACCACACCGGAGCGGCGAAGCCGCCTCCGCTTAGGCTGCCCTAGCCTTCTGCTGTTTGATGAAATTCTCGGCGCGTTTTTGCAGTTCCTGGGGGGCAACGTCTTCCTTATGCGTGGCGATAAACCAGCTGTTGCCAGACGGATCCTTCACACCGCCGCTGCGGTCGCCGTAGAACATGTCCGAAGGCTCCATGATGGTTTGTCCGCCGGATTTCACCGCCTGCCGAAACACACTGTCCACGTCGGGAACGTAGAGATAAAGCGTGGAGGTGGTCGCCTTGGCCATTTCGCTTTCTTCGGCAATCATGATGCGGGAATCACCGATGAGCACTTGCGCATGCATGATTGATCCGTCCGGCCGCCTGATCGCCTCATGCGATAGCTTGGCGCCGAAAGCCTGCTTGAGAAACTCGATGACTTTCGTCGCACCGCGCACGGTCAGATAGGGTGTGACAGTGTGATAGCCGTCAGGAATGGGTTTCGTCATGATCGCCTCTCATGTTTCCCCCGAGGGTGCCGAGCGTTATCCGGAACTTTGCCTTTTGTTGGCCGCTACCGTGAAGATGTGATGACGCACGCCGTCCATCGCGAGCTGTTGAATGATATGGTTCGTATAAATTTCTGCGTTAGGCACTTAGCGGACACCGACCGTACCCGCCTGCTAGTGGGGTAAGTGCGGCTAAGTCCACTAATGACCCAAGGCGCGATTGGAACGATCGTTGCCGACGCGTGTTCCCTCCGAAGCGAGATCGCCGGGCGGACAAAAGTGAATTCGCATGCGGACAAAAGAGTTTCGATCGTTGGAAGAAAGGCGGGCTTACTACCGCCTGCTCCGGTACCTTGTCAGTGAGGAACTCTCGGTGATGTACAAGGAAGATCAAGCGCGACCTTTACCG
>JBARNC010000589.1:0-1519 GCA_049802775.1 Pseudolabrys sp.
GCACTGGCATCTCGACCCGCACCGGCAGCGAGTTCAGCGTCTTTGGTGTCGCGTGGCAGTATCGTTGGGGTGCCGGATATTGAGGAAGCGGTGGCAGGTATATTGGTTCGCAGACGACCTCAACTGAAGTGCAAAAAGAGAGTTACGGCAGCTTGCGTCGATACTTTTAGCCCACCATGTCCAAGGCTATAGGCCTCGTGAATATTTCTTGGTTTGAATAAGTGACGCAATTCGGTCTGACTGCATTATGGCATCACCGAATTCTATAAATCCGGCCGCATCTCGGGGCGCCGCTGCCAATCCAATTCCTTTCATTTCGCTGACGCGCGGTGTCCACACCTGCCGGGTTTCGAGCAGGTATACACCGTATACCGCTTGCAATCCTGCCGGATCGCTGGTCCCAAATTCTTGCTGTATTGAGTAGGCAGCAAGCGCGGCATTGGTGACAATCGACACCTCAATCAGCGCCTTTCGATATCCCGGGTGATGCAAAATGTCCGGTCCAAAGGTTCCCTGAATTTTCCTTGCGGAGGCTTGGACCACCACGAGCAGACTATCAAGAATGTCGCGAAGCGAATGCTTGGTAGCAAACGGCAAGTAGCCGGCTGGATCTAAGAACACGTCGACTGCCGCTGTTACCGCGCCACAACCGCTATGTCCCAGCGCGACTATGAGTTTCAAAGTGCCGCGCAAGTTGTCCACGGCATATTTCAGACTGCCGAGTACCTCTGTGCCCAGACCATTGCCGGCCACGCGAACTACAAATAGATCGTTTGGTCCTTCGTTGAAGATCAATTCTACTGGCACCCGAGCGTCAGAGCAGCCAAGAATGGCAGCGAACGGACGTTGTTTCGGTAACCCTGCGTTGCCAGGCAAGAGGCCTAGATCGCTTGCATCAACTGAAATGACCCGCTGTACGCCGACGCTCTCGTCTGCCAGGCCTTCGAGGAGCGCGGCGAAAGCCTGGTTGCCGTCATTCAGTCGGAGCAGTGCGGCATTACTATCAAATGGCCGTGGCCTTGCGGGTATACCCTGCTCATACCGATATGTGATGTTGACGGTTTTCATTCTCAGCCAAATGACTAGATAATAACGACGGTTGCACCTTAACCTAAATCAATGGATTCGCAGTTTGCAATGTTGTCGTCGACATTGAACAATATAAATCCGCTTTGGGTCATCGGCGATGTTTGAAGCAGCCAGGTATTCGGCGACAGAGATTCTGCTCGATGGACGCAGGATGGAAATTCGTGCGCTTAGGCCGGAGGACCAAGTTGATCTTTTAGCCGCTGTCGATCGTACCAGTGCGCAATCGCTGTACCGCCGGTTCTTCGGTGCAAAACGCGGCTTTTCAGAAAAGGAGGTTGACTTTTTCCTGAACATCGACTTCACGACCCATGTCGCCTTGGTCGCCGTGGTCGAAGAGGGCGCGCGCACCGCAATCGTTGCCGGCGGACGTTATGTCGCCGGGCTACCTGGAACGGCCGAAGTGGCCTTCGCAGTAATCGATGAATATCAA
>JBARNC010000590.1:0-2924 GCA_049802775.1 Pseudolabrys sp.
CGTCGGCTCGCCAAACTGATTGCACGACCGCCACCAGCAATCGATGCATGTCTCGCGGAACCAATGCGTGATGCCAGTACAGTTGGTAAGAGATCACCACTCCCTAAAGGAGCGCAATAAGAAGACGCTTCAAGAAAACCGAGGCCGGCACCTCGCAGCCAAAATGGCCGACTTCTGCAACAAAATCTGCCAAAAGCGGACATCACCGACGCGATAGATCGGCCAGTTTTGGTAGCATCGGGGTACGGGGAAAGCGCAAGAGGAGATAGCAATGCTCAAGCAGATCACCCTGATTTGTGCGTCGCTTATTCTGGCGGCCAATTCGGCCAATTCGCAGCAATCTCCGCCGAACTCCGAGTAGGCAAAGCAGATCGAAGCACTGGTCAGCGCTCCGCAATTGGCGCATATGGTTTTTTCAACGCGCCCCGCCCCCGGCACAACTAACGAGATTCTAACAAAAAACGCGTAAGGTATTATCATTGCGATGTACGATGGTTTTGCGCGTGTCGATGGCTGACGACTTCCTATTCGCTGGGTCGTTCGTTCTAATCCTACTTGATGCTGCCTGAGTGCGAAGTTAGTAGCCGACGACCCTTATCGGCATGCTCGCCAGGATCGCATGACGTCGCTCGGCATTGCAGGCTTGTCAGCGTGTGGCGTCGCTCGCCGCAAACAGACTTTCCACGACCGGCCTGCGGACATGTTTTATCGGGGGGATTGATAGAACTTCCATATAGACGGTGCCCAGCCCTCGAAGCCCCAGCAATGTGCCTGCACCAAGGCTTAGATCCAGATCGCGGTTCGGAACAAACGGGCCTCGATCATTGATCGTCACGTTGATCGACCGATGGTTCTTGGGATTCGACACCCGGATCAGCGTCCCAATCGGCAATGTCTTATGAGCAGCATGCCATCCGATTGGATTGAAGGCCTTGCCAGTCGAAACCAGTTTGTCTTCCCAATACATCGATGCAACCACCCACTCGCCGGCCTGAATCCGATCGAAGGTATTTTCGTCCGAAACACTGAGCATAGGAATTGCGGACAAAACGCTGCCACACGCCAAAAGAAGGCCCACATAGGCCAACTTCCTTTTGACCCACGAGAGTATTTCTTTCTTGTCGATCAGCTTCATCGATTTGATTCGACAAACAATTTACGCCAAAACCCGATTCTAAAGGTTAACAAATCGTTAGCAGGACAACCTCGATGCCCGGCGGCGGCTTGAAGCTGTAGCGTGCCTAACGCGCGGTGCCGCATGGGACCGCGATGGGCACACCTGCACATTGCCAGGATGCAGAGCTACCCACGTCGATCTTGTCGTCAGTCGTAGAATCGGTGGAGTTGACACTCGCGCTAACCTGCGCTGTCTGTGTTGTCGTCACACCGAGATAAAAGAAATTAGTAGCAGCAAGCCCAAGCGCAATTGCGACGGCAAGCCGTATCTGCGTGGCTGTGACGAGACTGGTAAGCCGCTCGACCCAACGCATTAACCGTATCTGCGTGGCTGTGACGAGACTGGTAAGGCGCTCGACCCAACGCATTGGTGGAACCCAACGCACGAAGACAAAAAGGAATGCAAAAAGCTACTTGTAAGGAATTAAAAAATCCCTGACAGCTGCAAATGTATGGCTGTAGCCGAGATAATTAGTGCGTATGGATAATTGATACTTAGCCTTGTAGTAGCAGCCGATGACCGTCGCCATGCTCGGCAAGTGATTATCGGCCGCCGTAAGGACCGAGCATCAGACCAATGTCCGCTGTTACTGCAATAGCGGACAAACGCAGGTGCAGCCGGAATGTCCGCTTTGTGCCAATAGCGGACATTGTGCCTCAAAAGAAAGACCGCCTCGCGGCGGTCTCTCCAAATTTCAATTTGCGCGTTATGCACGCCGAAGTTTTCAGATCGATTTGCGCATTGGCCTAAAGCCCGCGCGAACCTCTTCTGAAAAGAGTTGCGGCTGTTCCCAAGCGGCGAAGTGCCCGCCCTTATCGAGCTTGTTGTAGTGGATCAGCTTGGGATACGCACGCTCCGCCCAACTCCGCGGGGCCTGGTAGAGCTCCTCGGGGAACGCGCTCACGGCAACCGGGATAGAGACGCCTTTAACACTGAAAAAGCCGAACGAACCGGTCTGGTGCAACTGTTCCCAGTAGAGACGGGCAGAGGAAATCGCCGTGTTCGTCAGCCAGGTCAGCGTGATGTTGTCGAGGACGTCGTCCCGTGTGAGGCCTCCCGGGTGCCCGTCAAATGCGCGTGAGATGAGCTCCAAGCTCCACGCGTCGTGGTCAAGCAGATAGGCTGCCAGGCCGACGGGAGAATCTGCAATTCCGTAAAGCGTTTGCGGACGCAGCCCCATCTGGTATCCGTAGCCGACGCCATTCGCGTATACGAATTTGAGCCGTTCGTACGCGCGCCTCTCGTCAGCCGAGAGACCGGATGGCGTCGGGGCGCCAGCCTGGGCAGCCTTGTCAATGTCGGGTGGAATCACGCCTGGCATGTTGGAGTGAATGCCGATCAGTTCCGGCGGCGCCTGGGTAGCCAAGATGTCCGTAATAATCGCGCCGCAGTCGCCGCCCTGCGCGACAAATTTCGTGTAGCCTAAGCGCTTCATCAGCACAGTCCAGGCCCGCGCGATGCGAGCGGGGTCCCAGCCGGTCGTGGTCGGCTTGCCTGAGAATCCGTAGCCGGGCATCGACGGGATCACCAGATGGAACGCGTCCGATGCGCTGTCAGCGGATCGATGATCTTTAACTGCTCGATGACCGAGCCGGGCCACCCGTGCGGTCGCATCAGCGTCATGTCCGCTTCTCTAATCGGCCGGTTGGGGTCAAGCACTTTCAGACTATCCATCACGACAGTGTCGATGTCGCTCACGGGCTCGTGCTTCTCTTCGGAATCGGCACCAGGGCCCTTCCATCATGGG
>JBARNC010000591.1:0-10742 GCA_049802775.1 Pseudolabrys sp.
TTCACGTTGCGCACCCGGCCGCTCTGCAAGACCCGGCCGCGCTCTTCTACGTAGCGGCGATCCTGGCACGGCGTCTTGATAGCGCTAATCAGGCCCTCGTTGAACTCAAAAGTGAGATTCAGGACAAGCCGCGCAGCGTGATTGATAAAACAATTCAGAAGTTGGAAAGACTGTTGGGCGCCAGCGGTGCCAATCTCGGCCTTTATTCCGGGTACTCATACAATCCGCTCGCGTAATGTGGATGGCAATCGAACGTCCGCTAAGTGCCAATAGCGGACATCAACACCAAGAAGAGAAAGGCAACCTGCGGCGGCCTTTCGCGTAGCCTAAACCATCAGGGCGGAAACATCCCCTCAGCGCTTGCACTTCCTAGCACCCTGTCTGTCGAATCGAACGCATACACCGTCCAGCGATAATTGTGGCGCTCGCCGCGCGGTGGACATGGCCCCGTATAACGGATTGCGCCTTTTCTCACGCTGTCGCCGTCATAAGCGATCGTCGAGCCCCCATGGTCAAATGTCAGCGCATAGAGATCAATCATAGTGAACCGCAGGCGTTTGGTGCCGACAGGAACACCCCCGAGTTCAAAGGCTGGCGAAATCGCCGCACAGGCGGGGATGCCTGACCAAGAAAATCGCACGGACAAAGTATCGGCTTGTGTCGGCAGGACCGTTACTGCAAGTGCGCCAATTGGAACCAATGCAAATGATAAAGCTCGCATAGAGGCTCGCATTCGGGCGATAGATTTTTTGTTGCCCAATAGACAATCAGGCGCGGTTTCAGCAGACGGTTTTTGTCCAATAGACAATCAGGCTCAGCTTTCCAATCTATGCTAAGGACGGCCCCACCAACATCCGCCGTGGACAAATGACGTTTTTGATTGTTGCCCCATAAAGCATAGCTATCGCGGTGGCCCGAATGGGCTGACGTGCTAAACTGCCGACTAAGGCTCGGGGGTGGCGCCATGATCGGAGGCTGCCGTGCGAAATTTAATCGTTCCGCTCATCCTTGTTGGTGCCTTTGGCCTTGGTAGTGGTTCGGCTTTGGCCGCCCAAGAAGTATCTCTCCACAAACACACCGCCGCAGAACTCAAAAGTGTCTGCGATAAAGCCGGCGGCAGGTTCTCACAGGACGCAGGGGGGGTATGGGTGCGGAACCAACTGTCAAGGTAAGCCTGGCACCGATTGCGTCATCGGCTGCAAGAACGATCAAAACTGCACCGCCCAGGTACCCGGCCGCGGGCGTCCCACTAATCTTTTAGATGCATTAGTGCGGTCGCCACGGGGGTAGGTGTTGCTGAAGCTATCGAGGCGGGGATATATAACTGTCACCGGGCAGGAAAACGCAAGCTCGGTTCCCGGAAGAACGCAAACCGCCACGCCAACGTCTTCCGCCGCAGTGAACCCGCGTGTGCAAGTAGGTGAGTTTGTCGCCAACCTTCGCAGGCCGCGACCTGACGACCCTAGAGCATCGCCCCCCGCTCCATATCGAGCTCAGCCTGCAGGCTTGGGAGATCGCGGAATATGGAAGCAAAGGCGAGCGGCCGCCCTTTGCGCTTGTATTTCAGCAAGCAATCCTTTGCCGCGATGTCACCATCTATCGTGATCTCATCCCATTGCTCGGCGTGGCCGACATAGTTGATCGGTACGTCGTAGTGCTGGCTCCAGAAGAACGGGACTGCATCAAATTTTTGGTGCTGCCCCAGCATGTTTACGGCTGCGGTCTGTGCTTGGCGCTGTGCGACGACCCAATGTTCTACACGGATATTCTCGCCGGAATGAGGGTCGGGCCAGCGCACGATGTCGCCAGCAGCGTAGACACCGGTGGCGCTCGTTTCGAGAAATGCATTCACCAGAACGCCGCGATCAACTGCGAGGCCGGCCTGTTGGGCAAGAGCCAAGCGCGGCCGCACGCCGACCCCAACTACGACGAGATCAGCTTCAATCACGCCGCCGCTTTTAAGTGTCGCGCGCTGATCTTCGATAGCGGCCACGGTATCTTCGAGATGAAAGATAACGTCGTGGTCCTCGTGCAACACACGAACGAAATCGCCTATTTCAGGCCCGAGGACGCGCTCCATTGGTCGTTTTTCCGGAGCCACCACATGCACCTCGAGATTGCGAGCGCGCAACGCTGCCGCTACCTCAAGTCCAATAAAGCTCGCACCGATCACGAGCGCTCGGCGCGCTCGCTTGGCGGCATCAATAATGGCCCGACAATCTTCAAGCGAACGCAACATGTGAACGTGCGGCTTGTCGGCGCCCGGAATCGGCAACCGCACAGGCTCCGCGCCGGTAGCCAACAGAAGTCGATCGTAACTCACTTGAACGCCGCCGGCGGTGACGAGATGGCGCGTTTTGATATCAATGCAGGTGACCTCGGTATTGAGACGCAACTCGATGCCTGCGTCGCTGTAGAAGCTGGCTGGGCGTAGCGGCACCCAATCTTCGGGCGCACTGCCGGCAAGATAATCCTTGGACAGGTTTGGGCGATCGACCGGTGGTGCCGTGTCGCTGCTCAGCATTGTGATGCTGCCACGAAATTCGTGCCGCCGAAGTATCTCAGCCGCGGCGAAGCCCGCCGCCCCGCCACCGACAATTACAATTTTCTCGGGCGCAGCAGTCGAAGCTTTGGCGAGCGGCTTTGGCTGATCAATCCTCTCACGAACAAAAACCCGGCCGTTTCGTTGCTCGACCCCCCAGCAGGCAAGCGAACTTATGGCCGGCGCGCGCAAAGCTTCGCCGCTGCGCAGATTAAAGCAGGCGTGATGCCAAGGGCATCGGATGCTGTCTCCGACTACAAGGCCTTCACGAAGCGGACCGTGGTAATGGCTGCAATGTGCGGCGATGGCAAATATTTGAGTCGCGCCTCGGACCAGCAAGACTTCCTGGTCGCCAACATGACCTGCCAATTTTCCATCGGTAAAGTCTGCAAGCGCAACGCCTTGCGTCAGATCGGGGCCACTGGGCCGGGATTTCTCTTCCGTCATGTTGTGCACGCCTCCGTGACACCGCGGTGTCCCGTGCTCGGTATGGCCCGGGACTTGGAAGTACATTTGAACACATCGATTGTCCTCAAACTTAGGCGGCAATCGCGCCGGCCGATGGTACTAAACCCCGACACCTACTTCGATGATCACAAAATCGAAAGATTCATATGGTTATTCGGAATCCTCTGCGGAATCACACGTTGATGGCTCATCATGAAGGTTCGCTTTGGGTCAAAAGCTGACATGACCGCCTCAAGTTTTGATGTTTATTTCACCTGTAATTTCGAAATGTATCGAATTAATGCCAATATTCTGTCCCGTACAAAAACCTCAGGGTCTATTTGAATACCAGACCTGAGGGCCAACTCTGACTGCTCTGCGCTGTATTTTTTGAATCGGTCGCCCCATATAGGCATATCGCTCGGCCCATGAGCCGGGATCACTGTCCGGCCATCAATAATCTCGTAAATCCGCCCGAACGGAAATACGCCCATATTGTTCTTCTGAATAATTGTGAGATCGGTCGGAGCGGTTTTGAGATGCACTACGATTGGACCATCGCCCTTTCCGCTGTCACCATGGCAAACGGCGCAACTGTTGAGATATTCCCGCTCACCGATGTCTACAGCCTGCGCATGGCTCAGAACAGAACCAGCAACCAAAGTCGTGCCGAGCACGGCGGCTCTTACACATCGTAACTTGGCAGCCCGCATGCGGTCAGGCCTTCGGATATCCAACCGTTTGCGCAAACGTTACAAATTGCGTGGGGTCAAGTTCCATTATCCGGGCGAGCTTCTTCGTATCGACAGCGCCACGAAAAACAGTCGCAAGCTCCTCCGATGCGCAAAACAAATAGACGTTCTGTCCAATAAAGCCTGTGTCGACCGAGGCATAAAGACGCCGTTCTACGGGCGTCACATCCTGCATTCGCTCCCCATGTGCGACGTAGATGAGGTTCAACGGAGCACTCGCTACAAAATCCTGCAAGCCGGTTGCGGCGCGAATATCAACGCGCGAGCGCTGTTGCAGGACATGGCGCTTGGGATCGTAAAACCAGAGCCCATCTGCCATCGCGGCATAGATATCGATTACCATGACGTGCCGCCAATAGGGAGCCGTGCGGTCGCCCGAGGGGCGATTGATGCCGAATGCGGCCCACAGCAGGTCGGACAGCACCTGCGACGGCAATGCGCGATCCGCATATTCGCGTACCGATCGTCGCAGTTTGAGTGCCTCGATCAACGGTTTACCGCCCTGGGCTCGGGCCGGCGGCAATTGTATGATTACGTCCTTCTGCGCAGCGACCACAGATGTGCCTGCGAGCACGGCGGCAGTGAGAATGCCAGCACTTGCCTGTCGTCGTGTAACCATATTCTAAAAATCCAATGGGCTGCACCGTTGCGCCTTGACCAAGATCAATACCGAGGGCTCCTCTGAATCCTGGTTGCATCAACAGCAACCATACTCATGGCACTCACGTGCCGGTGGGGGAGCCGTCCACAGCATCAGAAGCGGACATTCCGCCATTCATTCGATCACCTCGTCGGCGCGCCCGATGATTACCCAAGCGGCCCTGGGGCGATCTCTCTCTCTAGGGGGTCTTCAGTCTGGCGTCCTCAACATGCGGCAATCCGCCGATCGCAACCCTGGTAATGAGGTCGGCCAGTTCATCGACAAACCGTTCGTCGATCGCTATCCGGAATGGATCTTGCGCAAACAGATCGCGGTTTCGCACGAAAACACTGCATTGCCCCATCAAGCATATTGCTGCGCAGAGAGCCGCCCGCTCTTGTGTGTTTGGCGGCAGGAGTCGGCGTACAATATCGACCGCGGCCGAAAGGTATGAGGTTGTATTGGTCGCTATGAATTTCCGAAAGACCTTTGATGGATGCGCGCTTTCCCAGGCGAACATGCGTATGTAACGACTCATTTCATCCTGAAAAAGCAGCGGCCGCAGTTGGTGGTGCACGAAGCGTCGTAGAGCCTGTTCGCGTGAAAGTAATTTGAGTTCTTCCGCATCAACTCCCGCATTCTCCGTTAGCCTTTCGAAGGCCAGGTTGAGAACTTCGGAGTACAAACCATCCTTGCCTTTGAAATGATAATTGATGGCGGCCTGGTTGACCCGAGCCTTGGTGACGATGTCACGCACGCTCGATCGCTCGAACCCCTTTTCCGCGACAGCGAGATTGCGGAGCGGGTATATTCTGCGGGACGGGTCATCGTTTCCCTAATTCAAACAATCGTTTGAACTAAATCTTTAACTCTTCTGCGGGCAAAACGCAAACTTCCCACACAAAACGGTGCTTTTAGGCGGGTCATCATTTCGCCTAAAACGATCGTTTGAATTATAAAAGACCGTTTGAAATGGTCGTTTGCCAATGAAGCCGCTCGATGATTTTGGGGGTCCTTCCATGCTGAAGCTGACGTCGCGGTTTGTTCTGCAAGTGTTGCCGTATCTGCTTATGGCGCTGGCTGCGGCTGTCCTGTTGCCAGGGGTTGCCGATTCGCTGATAGCGGCCGCCCTCCCCGACGCTACGTGTTCGCCCCGCGAGATTGAGACGATGATTGAGCCCTTCGGTCACGGGGAAACGACTCTTGATCTCATTCGTCAGGATCATGAGGCGTTTGCACCGAACCGTGTCCTCCATGAAACCGCAAAAGCCGCCGAAGCCGATCTTGAGGATCGCTAATGCAAGGAGTTGCGCATGCGCTCACAAAACGGAATGTCGGATTTGTCTCACAGGACCCCCCTGTGGGGTCTGGTTCGGGCACTGAGGGCCGCAATTTTCTACTGTTGGCCTGAACCGCGCGAGAGACGTTATCGGCCCGAACGGCACTACATGCGCGGACCGGGGCCAAAATGGCGCGCAAGGCACGGTCATTTTGGTTGAGCAGACGACTTACGCGTTCGAAAACAAGTTAAGCGGAATGTAATACCTGCTTTGGGTCATAAGCGGACATTGCGACAAGCCCGAGGAAAGCGGACATTCCGCGCGGCCAGTAGCATGTCTGCTTTGTGCCAATAGCGGACATGGCCCCACATCACGTGCTTGGCGATGCGTGCGCCGTGCATTTCGTCGGGCTTACTTGTCGACCGCAATGATCACAAATACCGTGATCGCGACGATAGCGATCCCCGCCGATCCCACGACCCTTGCCCACCACAACGTATTAGTTGGGAGAGGCGGTGGTCGCTTAAAGGGCGGCAATCGAAATGCCACCCCACGCCATCCACAGATGCCACCTACCCGGGGTTAACATCCCGGGTAACGTTTTAGAGGGGCCCCGCCCTGCCCTAGCCGTGGCCGCTGGTGCGTTCGCTGCACCAGGTGCGCGTGAACTCCGCCGCTCTGCGCCAAGCCATTACGGCTTTTCCCGGAGTGCTGCCCCGTGTTCTGAGCTGTTCGCCATGATACTCCCCGACGGCTACCCAAAAGGTCTTTGCTACGCCGTAAACTTGGATCTTATGGGCTTGGCCGCAAACATCGATTGTATGTTCTGGCATGTGATATAGCCCAAAATACCTGAACGGAATTTTGCGAATTGAAAACTTTAAACGAGGATCACTGCGCCAGCAGCTCCGTCGGAAAGCTCTTCATACTAGCGGGCACCGCTATGCCGATGCCGCTGGCAGGTGCTGCGTAGTAAAAATGATTTCTAGCCACGACTGTCTTGGCCCCAGCGGCAATGACCTCGAAGACGGTGGCGACGAGCAGGGTGGCGACAATGGCTATGGTCAGTGTTTCACGCATGGCAGCCTCCTTTCTCAGTTTTGACTATTAGGGCCGATTGCGCGAGCGAGATGTGATCGTCGTCACAAAATTTCACTTTTTGGTACGAATCAAGAGTCTCTGTGTGCCGGTCGGCCCGTCCATTTGACGGTCTGCTTTACCCCCCGTAAAGCGGACTGCTTCTTGGCAGCGCACCTGCTGACAAAACTTGGAGCCTCATAACGTATGGCGCGTGACCCGCGAGCCATCAAATACGCCTTTTAGTGATGGCCAGCACAGCGGCCAAAACCGGCCCCACCTAATCTCAACAACAGCTGGGTCGGGGTTCTTCGTCGTGCCATCGAATTGGATTCAGAGATGCCCCTCGCTGCTCGCCTTTTCATTGTTTTGCTGTTCATTCTGGCTGTGATTGGACTATGGCGTTTGCCCCGATCGGATGTCCCGGCCCGCCCGCCCATTAAGTTCGCAGTCAGCGCACAATTGGAACGATCAATGCGCGGCGCCAATGGTTTCGACCCAATAGAAAGGTCACCGATGCGTTAGTCGACCGGCCCGGGCATCTCAGCATGGGTCAATTTCATAGTTATGGAATAAAACGAAGCCCGCCAGTTTGGGCGGTGGTCTTCGCAATTTTGAGGAACTGCGCGTTGGACAGTCGGTTTATACCATTGGTTCCCCCAGCTCGCTCGAAAGTACGCTCGGCCAAGGAATCGTATCCGGTTTACGCATCGTTGAGGGGCGTCATTTGGTACAAACCACTGCTCAAATTTCAGCGGGGTCTTCTGGCGGCGGGTTGTTCGACGACGCTGGCAACTTAGTTGGGATTACCAGCTTTATGCTGACGAATTCGCAGGGTCTAAATTTCGCGATTGCGGCCGAGGACTACTTTCATTGAGGGCGGCCCCATCCCCCTGCCTCCTAGCAGCGCTTGGAAAAGCACTTTTAGCTACCGCCGCTAGATCGTGTGCGGTTTGCCAGAACGGTGCGGCCTCTTGCACCGGCAACGTGCGTGCCGCTTCCATGACAAGCTGGTTGTCGTTATGCATTCGTTAGGCTTAACGACCGAACGAAGTTGTCTGTTGCCACTCTATATATTTTAACAGGGGTGGAGAGGTGATGGAGCAGCTGCATTTTGGGGCTGCAACATGAAAAAAGCGTTCATGTATCGAGCCGTTGAGCCAGCGCTTAGTGATGCTGGTCGAGCTACTCAATCCACGGCTAGTCTTCTCGCTGCTTTATG
Organism: Pseudolabrys sp.; assembly: GCA_049802775.1. Taxonomy (GTDB): domain Bacteria; phylum Pseudomonadota; class Alphaproteobacteria; order Rhizobiales; family Xanthobacteraceae; genus Pseudolabrys. Next base: position 7,961 of record JBARNC010000591.1, read on the forward strand.
CTTTCTCCTCGGTATCGCGTTCGCCGCGTTTGCTCCAATATCACCTGAAGAACGATTTTTAGTTTTCTGCTTTGCATTTGCTGTGGCGATTGGATTTTACATGGGTGGCTATGTTTTGTGTCAGATGTTCAAGCTCAGTGGCAAGGTCAGTGAGATCATCGAAGCGCGCTGCGCTAGGCTGCTAGCGCCTTTCGCAAGCGAAATGCTCAACCGCCACGTCCAGAATTTGGAAACCCGACTCAACGAAAGCGAATTAGAGCTCAAGCATCTGGGCAGCGAAATCGAGATCGCGGACAAGGCCGCAGCCAATCTGCGCAGCGCCCTCACCGAGATCCATGGCCGTGCCCATGCCACCACCCAAAACCTCGAAGCGGAGAAGGCAAGGCTGCAGGCCGCACTCGACCGCGCCAATGGCGAGCGCGTGCGGCTTACTTATGATCTCGCCAATATGAGGCGGCAGGCCGGGTATTCGATACAGTGAGAACCGCTGCCGCGCGGCTATTCACTGCAGCGTTTCGCCGTCGCCCTTAAGCCAGGCGCGCAATTTGGCAAGGGGTCAGGATTTCATAAAAATTTTGCGAGGTGCAAAAATTTTGCGAGGGGGGTTTGCAGAATTTCTAGAACGAGAATTTTGGCCCCACCCCACCGCAGACGGCTACGAAAACGTTTGGCGATCGTCCGATGACGTGGGGACATGGGCGCGCTTTTTGGCGTCCGCCCCATGGGCCCGGCGAATCAAAATATCCCCGCCTTCATCTTGTCGTCGATGCATTTGGTAACGATGGCGGCGCGCTTGTCGAGATTCATTTCGGGGTGGCTCTTTTCGATCGACATCCAGCATTCGGCGGAGGCGCGCGTGCGCGGCGACTGCGTGCTGCAACCGGCAAGCGCAGCGGCGGCGAGGACGAGCACAGGCATGGCAATAAGATTGCGGGTGTGTGGGGGCGCTCTCATGTTCGCTAAGGTCCTATAGCTGTCAGTCTGCAGAGTGCCGCTTTCATTAGCGGGGGCCCGTGGGTTTCCACCGGACCCAGTTTTATTCCGCCGCTGGTTTGTAGATAGCCAATACGCCTGCGCTTAGGCGCTCCGCATCGTGCAAGCCGCATGTCGCAAGCTCGATGATATTTCGAGCGATAAATTCGTTTAATAGGCCGGAATTATCGACCAGATTGAGAGAATTGCAAACGTTCTCGTATGCAATGCCCATAGCCTCAACCGTTTCAGGATTAAAAGCCTGTCCGCTCGCAAATGGAGCTATGTCCAAAAATGGAGTTGTTGCCATGACGCCCCCCGCACGGCATTGATCCCAGGCAACAATGATCGAACAAAGAAGCTGGGAATTTTTTGTGGAAATTTTGAGATTTAATTGTGAAGGCCGTCGAAGCGCACAGATAAAAATAAAACATCCGCCTTATCTTAGCGGGGCCTACCGGGTTTGCACCGGACCCAGTTACCAGATTTTGCCCCGCCTGCCGGATCGCGTCATGCGCATAACCACCATCCGGCGCTCGCCGTCCGGTAAACGCGCCCGCATCGGTGGCGAGAATAGCGCATCGGCCCATCCAACAAACCTGTCAGATTTGATGTGCGGGAAAGCCCCGCAAACATTGAATTAAAAAAATAGCTAATCGCCTATCCAATAAACAGTTGATTGTCGGAGCGAGCGGCACCAGAAAGTCGGTGATACTAGGAGGCATCGCGATTGGGGGCTCCATGCGAGAATGGCTGGCCGTATCGATTTTGCTGGCGCTTATTTTCTATCTCCTGGTCTTTCAGGATCAGTCGAGTGCGGCATTGAATTGGTTATGGGGACTCTTCTTTAAGTGACAAACGCCCAAGCAATAAAGATTCAACTCAGCCACCATCTTTGATTCATTATTGTGCTAATTGCGCTCGGTGACTGATCGCTTTCTATTCTATTGTGCGAACAGTAAAGCGATTGAACGCGGAGAACAGGCAATGAAATCGAGCAATCTCAAGCTGAGTGACTGCGATCTAATAGGCGGCGCCTATCCGGTTTGCACCGGACCCAATTATGGATTTTGTCGCCCCTGCCTGATCGATGCTTCCGGCGCTCGCGACGCACCCTCACGGCGAGACTTTGCTAGACCCCTTTCATGACACAGCCGACCGCGAGCACGACATACGCGAGTGTCATGAGAATTGAGGGATGTTGGCCGATGTACGGTATGGCGGCGAAGTAGCCGATCACCGCAATAACCGCAAGGATCAGCGAGATGATAAAAACGACCTGCGATGGCGCATTCAATGTAGGCATGTTGCCCCCTATTAGACAAAGTACCAAACCAAGAGGCCCATGGCGATCAAGATGATCGAGAGTGTGAGCAATTGGTTTGGAGCACTCATACGAAACCTGGTATCCGCATTCGCATCGAGACTATAACGCGGCAAGCGCAAGCAAGAAAGATTCAAAAACGAGTCAAACGACGATTCAACGCTGCTAATGTTGCGCTGTTTCACTTTCCGCAATTAGGTAAAAATCGAGAAATAGTTGAACGGTACACCGCCACACAGATCGCTGAGGCGCGTACGTTGGCGCGCGACTGGAAGCCGAAGCCAATTCAGTAATGTCTCTCACGCCAGCATCGATCTTTCCTGATAAAAGTGGATCGGTGCGCGACAATGTCCGCTTTTGGTAGCCGGCTCAACCGATCGACGCAACACAAGCGTTAAATCTCTCTGCCGGGGTTTCGAATCCCAACGTCTCCCGTGGCCGTTCGTTGAGCCGACGCGCCACTTTATTCAGATGTGCTTGCGAATG
>JBARNC010000592.1:0-2508 GCA_049802775.1 Pseudolabrys sp.
CCCGGATCGTTGGCACCGACTGGCGGGCAGAATGTCCGCTTATGACCCCAAAGCGGACATAGCCCCATTGTCGGAACTTGCTGTAAAATTGAGCATCGTCGTGACCGCCCAGGGGGCGACATGAGACGGCGCGGTAGAACAAGCGGAAAGCCGGTCAAGGGCCGGGGCCGTAGTGCGACTGGCCCCAAGGCTCGCAAAGCGCAGACCGCACAGGTATCCAGTGTCGACCTGCAGGAACAACTCGATGGCCGGACGCGTGAGCGTGATGAGGCGCTGGAGCAGTTGGCAGCGACCTCGAAAGTCTTAAAGGTCATCTCCAGCTCGCCGGGCGAGCTGGAGCCTGTCTTCAATGCAATGTTGGCGAATGCAACCCGCATCTGTGAGGCCACGTTCGGCCGTCTTTGGCTCTTCGAAGGTAATGCCTTTCGCGCTGTCGCCATCCACAGCACGCAAACGTTCGCCGATTATCAGCGGCGCAATCCCGTTCTCGAGCTGCGCGACCATCCCGGAATCCCGCTAGACCGCATCGCCAAAACCAAACAGGTTGTCCACATTCCCGACTTTCGCGCCGATCAGTCCTACATCGGGAAAGACAGCGCTATCGTTACCCTTGTCGAAACCGAGGGCACCCGCAGCTTTGTGGCGGTGCCAATGCTCAAAGAGGGCGAGCTGATTGGCGCAATTGCCATTTATCGCCAGGAGGTCCGTCCGTTCACCGACAAGCAGATTGAGCTGGTGTCGAACTTCGCCGCCCAGGCCGTCATTGCCATCGAAAACACGCGGCTGCTCAACGAACTGCGCCAGCGCACTGATGATCTCACGGAATCGCTCGAGCAGCAGACCGCGACCAGTGAAGTCCTGAAGGTTATCTCCGGCTCGCCGACCGATATTCAGCCAGTGCTGGATGCAGTGGGGGAGAATGCTGCCCGCCTCTGCGAGGCGAACAATGCTGTGATCTTCCGGCTCGAAGGCAACCTGCTTCAGCAAGTTGCCTCCTATGGGCACATTCCGACGACAAGTCATCCTATCGAGGGCCTACCGGTGAGCCGGGACACGGTAACCGGCAGAGCCGTATTCGACCGCCGGGCGATTCATGTGCACGACCTCTCCGCAGAAGATCGCGAATACCCGGAAGGGAGCAAACATGCCAAAGTCGACGGTCACCGAACCACGTTGGCGACGCCACTTCTCCGCGAGGGCGTCCCCGTTGGCGCAATTCTCATACGTCGCATGGAGGTTCGCCCGTTCTCCCCGAAGCAGATAGAGCTGGTCACGACCTTCGCCGATCAGGCCGCAATCGCAATCGAGAATGTACGGCTGTTCAACGAGCTGCGCGAGTCACTGCAGCAGCAAACCGCCACCGCCGATGTGCTTAAGGTGATCAGTACCTCACCGGGCGAACTTGAGCCGGTCTTCAATGCAATGCTGGAAAATGCGACGCGCATTTGCGACGCCAAATTTGGGACATTGTATCTCCGTGAGACGGATTTTTTTCGAGCGGTGGCGGTACACAATGCACCACCAGCGTACGTCCAAGCCCGCAAGGGTCAGCAAGTGCGACCACCACCGGATTCCGCTCTTGGGCAGGTCGCCACCACACACCAGGTGGCGCAAATTGACGATGCTAAAAAGACAAAATCTTATGTCGAGGGCAATCCCTACGCTGTTAGCGCCGTTGAACTTGGTGGTTATCGGACCATCGCTGCGGTCCCGATGCTCAAGGATGGCGAACTGGTGGGCGCGATCTTAATCTATCGCCAGGAAGTCCGTCCGTTTAGCGAAAAGCAAATCGAGCTGCTGCAGAATTTCGCCGCCCAAGCCGTTATCGCCATCGAGAATACGCGGCTGCTCAATGAATTGCGCCAGCGTACCAACGATCTTTCCGAGGCGCTAGAACAACAGACGGCAACAGCGGAGGTGCTGCAGGTCATCAGTTCTTCACCCGGGAAGCTTGAGCCGGTGTTCCAGTCAATGCTGATGAAGGCAGTCCAGATTTGTGAGGCCAAGTTTGGCGTGCTGTTCCGTTGTTACGATGACACCGAGTTTCATGCGGCGGCCTGGGTCGGTGTCCCACCCACGTACGAGCAATCTCTCCGGCAACGCGGGTCATTTCGCCCAGATGCCGACGCCCCATTGGGCCGTCTATTGCGTACAAAAGAGCTCGTTCACACAGCCGACGAATTGGTTGAACAAAGTAATAGTCCCGCTGCCAAGTACGGCGGCGCACGGTCTCTGATCGCTGTGCCCATGCGCAGGGAGAACGAGCTGGTCGGCGCGTTCGTAATCTACCGTACCGAAGTGCGTCCATTTACTAATAAGCAGATTGAGCTGGTGCAGAACTTCGCCGCGCAAGCGGTGATCGCTATCGAAAATGCGCGGCTGCTCAATGATCTCAACAAGCTGAACCAGCAGCTTGAACAGCGTGTCACCGACCAGGTGAACGAAATTGAGCGCATGGGGAGATTGCGACGTTTTCTTCCGCCGCAGGTCGCCGATCTGATTGTCGCG
>JBARNC010000593.1:0-3914 GCA_049802775.1 Pseudolabrys sp.
AGCGGCGTATGGCGAACGGGCACATATATGCACCATGGCCGACCTCAGGGTCACATGCATATGCGGCGCGATCTACGAGGTGATCAAAACTACAGGCCCCTCTAGGGAACCGCGGCCTGTTAAGTGCGTCCTGTGCGACAGGGAATTGTTCGCATGGGAGGGAAATAATGTTGGTCAATTTCGCCTCGTCTGGCGTCCTGACGAGGATCGAGAGTAGTACCTAATTAGAACCAAATGAAACTGGTTCGTAGCAGCAGCGACCTTCTAGGGCCTCTAACCCAATCGCGTGATTAGGGGCCGCGCGTATGGTGTGACGTGCTGCGGCCCCTTTCTTCGTCCTTGATCAGATGAGATAAGCTTGCCAGAGCCACTTCGTGGCTTTTGTCCGGGCTTCGGTCTTTCCGAAGGGCGTGTGGTAATCACCGGGTATCGTCAGCTCATTCCAGCTCTCGGAACGACGCTCTTCTGCACGCGCGCTCCGATAGCGACCCCGGCTGGTCCAGTCCAGTTCAGGAAGCTGTTCGACATGGGTCTCTCCAATCTGTGGAGTTGATCAGCCCAGCTGATCAACCGGGGCATTCAGACAGGCCTGTACAGGCCCCGAGGGTAAAGTTCCCTGCTATTTCTTTCCCTCCTGCAATCTCCAGCGCCTCATCGGAGACTTCGTAAGTAAGGAGCTTCTCTTCGTTCTGGTCGATGGTCATTTTACTCATGGCAACTGATCCTATTGTTGATGGGTGTCCCTTAGAACGACTCGGTGGCTGTTAATTAGGATCGCTTTGGCCTTTCGCCTGTGATCAGAGTCACAAAACTTGCGTTTGGTATCACGTTACAGGCGGATGGAACTCGCACTTGTATTCGAGAGTAGTGCTACCGTAAGACGCCACGACGTTGTTCGACGGTGCCAAGCAATATCGGTCGCTTCGTGCATCACCCGCAAACCAGCATGGGCATTCTTAGTTCTGGACAATCGCGGTAATTTTTATGTTTTGCACTGCACTGACGGAATCTACCTCCGGGCGGATCGTTGATCATGCTCGAAGTCGCGGGCCTGTCCTCTGCGGCCCGGAACAAAGGAGGCTGCCATGATTGTCAAAAATATTTTGGCTGGCAAAGGGGACAACGTCATCACGATCAACCCGACCGCCGATGTTATCGCGGCAGCGAAGGTGATGGCCGAGCGCGGCATCGGCGCGGTCGTCGTCCTCGGTGCAGATCACCGCATCGTCGGCATCTTATCGGAGCGCGATCTTGTGCAGGCACTCGCCAAACATGGACTGGCAGTGCTGAGCGAACCGGTCAGCCAAGTAATGACACGCGAAGTTAAAACCTGTTCTGAAGACGATACCATTGGAGACCTGATGGCTCGCATGACAGTGGGAAGATTCCGCCATTTGCCGGTCGTGCAACAGGAAAAACTCATCGGCATTGTGTCGATTGGCGATGTGGTTAAGAGCCGCGTTGAGGAGATAGACCAAGAAGCCAAAACGCTTCGCGAATACATCCAGACCTCGTAATGGTCGTGGCGATGCGGGGTCGCGATTGCTATCGGTTCGACTATCTATGGCGGCCCCGCCCCCACGATCGTGGTCGCGCTGATCGTCGGCGCGATGGGCACTTTCCTTAGCTTCAAGGGCTATGGGCGGCGGGCCTGACGGCCATGGAATTAACGGGCTGCATAGCTGTTATTTCGCCCCCGATGACCATTGCCCAATACGTTCGATGGCCATTTTGTGCATGTGCGACGCCAACCCACTTCGCGCCATGCAGCAGCAGATTGGCGCGATGTCCAGCCGAATTAGTCCACTGCTTTAAGGTGCTGGCGAAATCAGCATGACCGTATGCGATATTCTCAGCCGCGCGATTAAAGCGGCTACGGCTGATCCGGCTCGAAAACGGGGCCAGCGCATTGTGATCGAGCAAGTCGCGTACCGCCATGGCGTTCGCTTGCGCCTGCGCGACACGGGTGAGCGCGGGGCTGATGGCGACTGGTCCCTCGCCGTGTTGATGACGAAATGCGGAGATCAGCACCGCCGAATTATCGCTGGGATGCAATGACGGTCTTGGGCGCGGCAGCGGTGGCGCTTCGATTGGCGCAGTGTCGATTGGCATAACGGCCAGTGCGACCATCTGCCGAGTGTCTGGATCGAATACGACGCCAACGTTTTGCTCGACCGCATGCGCGGACGCGGTGAGCGTTATCAATATGATGGCTGCATTGATCAGTCGCATTCCACCCCCGATCCACCTAACCCCGCTTTGACAGGGTGGTTCCTATTGGCACGGCTTAGCATAAACGGCTCGGTGCCGCGTGAACTCGATCACAATGGCTCTGCCCTCTATGGTTCATGAGGCTCCACGTTTTGTTAGCAGGCCTGCCACACGCGATTATCGATATTTTCGGGCTTGTGGCCTTGCGATCCATGCGACGCACGGCCGCAATCATTTATAGTTCGAGACTACCCCGCATCATCGCAACACAATTCCCACCGATCCACATCCCGGTAATCCGACCATTTTGCTTCTCGGCAGTGGCTTCGAGTAAACTGGGGCGGCCCATGTCTACGCCTTGTGCAATTCGCAATTGCAGCGTCAGATCACGCTCGCGGCGCAAGCTCGCCAGAAGTCCGACAAGAGCAACATTGGCGCTGCCTGTTGCCGGGTCTTCTGGGATGCCATAGAGCGGCGCAAACATACGAGCTTGTACATCGACATCATCTCCTTTGTTGTGTGTGTAAAGAAGAATGCCCGTCGCTCGATCCGCTCTAAGACGTTTAGAGAATATCTCTGACTGCGGTCGTGCAGCCGCTAAAGACGAACGTGACTTCAATTCCGTGAGAACAAAGGAAACGCCACCTGAGACAATGCAGGGAGGGTGATTGGCTGTCTCGATATCGTCGACGCCAATTGAACACGCTGTCGCGACTATATCCAAAGCAATATCTTCGCTGCGCGTGAGAGGCTGTGGCGCAGCAAGCAAGACGAGCGCCAATGATTGATGTCCCATCCCTAATCAAGTCCAACTTAACCAGACCCGCCTTTTCCTCGAATATGAGGGGATCGCTAATAATGTTTCCGTAGGAATTGCCAAGAGTCGCCAAAACGAAGGCTGTGCCGACATTAGGGTGTCCCGCAAAAGGCAACTCGGCGCGTGGGGTGAAAATCCGCACCTCTGCAGCATGGTGCGGACTTTTCGGAGGAAGAACGAATGTTGTTTCCGCAAGATTGAATTCAGCAGCAATGGATTGCATCTGCTCTGTCGTCAGCCCGTGACCATTGAGGACAACCGCGAGCGGATTCCCTCCAAATTGCTGATCAGTGAAGACATCAACTGTAATAAAATTTAGCTGCATCTCGGTTTCTCACAAGGCCATCCCCGCTCTCACCCACCGTCCGAAGATCGACAATGTCAATCAACTCGGCTCTGTGTCTCTCGGCCGCTTTCATTGTGGCCGTAGTTTGCTTTGACGTAGTTAGATTTGATCCAAAAACGACTACGCCTCCAATAATGGCCGCAATCGCGCCGACCATAGTCGTAGGTTCAAACCTGATTGCCCCGAGTAAATAAGCCAATATCCAGATTCCTCCGGCAGCGACGGCTACTTTTGAAAGCAGCATGGCCTTTCGACACCCATCTAAGGTTTTGGCAAGTTGCTCGATATCGGACTCGATGCGCGAGATTTGATCGCGCAGGTCACCATCGGCCATACCGGTCGCTTTCCTTTTCAGGTTTAGCGGCTCCCGAGGCTACTTCCCTCGCCCTTCCTGATACAGCGCCCATACCGCAACCAGCGCCGTGATGGTCGCCAGCAAGAACAGTCCCGACAACAGCGGCCCCTAGACCGGCCATTGTAGCAAGCGCGCGAGGTCGTAGAGCACATAGGCCGTGAAGGTGAAGGAGAGACCGTAGAGAT
>JBARNC010000594.1:0-4298 GCA_049802775.1 Pseudolabrys sp.
CCGCGGCCTGGAATGCGCCAGCGAAGTCGTATGAGGGGATTTCAAGCTTTAGTGCTTGCACTTGGAGATTCAGCGACTTTGCGGCCTGGTTGGCCGCGGTGAATTGGTCGGCGGTTTGTGCGTCGTAGAGCATGGCCAGCCGGTCGCGGTCCGGAAACGTTTGTCTCAGAAGGTCAATTTGCTTTCGGGCTAGCTCGATAGGGCGAACAACCACCCCGGTGATATTGCCGCCCGGCTGCGCCAAACTCGCCACATAGCCGCGTTCAATCGGATCGTAATTAACGGCAAGCATGACGATCGGAATATGGCCGCTTGCGCCGACGACAGCTTGAAGAGCGACCTCCGGGCCGACAGCGACGATCAAATCCGGCTGAGAACGCATCAATTCGGCCGTGCCAACAAAGGGGCCGCGCGGATCGTCGATGGCCCGATAATCAACGACAATGTTTTGTCCCTCGTGAAAACCATTCTTTTCCAATTGTGCAACAAAGGCTGCGTAATACCTGTTCGTCGTCGGGGCAGCGCGATCGGGGCCGAGAAATGCTACTCGCGGGATCTTGCCAGCTTGCTGTGCACGAGCAACGAGCGGCCAAGCTAGTGCCGCGCCACCTAGAAGCGTGATGAATTCCCGCCGCCTCATGCTGGCCCCCGAGGCTCAAGACAGGGCATCGTACTGGCTCAAATTAGCACATTCGAAGACGTGAGGTGAGGTCAGCCGATGTCCGCTTTGGGTCAAAAGCAGGCATTTGCAGTGCAAAATTGCATGTCCGCTTTACCCTCGAAAGCGGACATTGGGCAGGCCCTTACAAGCCCACAGTAGAATGACAGGGTGATCCATCGCGCCAGGGTTTTTCTTTGCGACTGAGATGATTAAACTGACGGTTGAATGCCAAAGCGAGTTGAACGAATAGGCTACGTTGGCCGCGAGGCCTTGTACGAGCCATTGTTGCCCGGCCGCTACTGAGTCAAAACCAGTTCGGGGGCCTGCGAGAGTATTGCTGCCTGGGTCTTCGATAATAAAGTTCGACGCTGAGTGTTGTATGGCCACTCAGACATCAGTCTTTCCCGCCTTCACCCTTTGCCCAAAGTTGTCAGCCGGGCGTAACGGCTCCACGTCTTCGCGGAACAGTTCGACGCACTGGTCGGCCGCTTCATCGGTGCCTTCAAGCAGTATCTTGCCTTCCTTCAGCCACACCGAAACCCGCACGTCCATGCCGGTCCCGTGGAAGCAAGTTTGAAGGACGGCCACCTGCTCGCCGACAAGTTGCTGTGCGGCCATGCTTACCCATGCCGCGGTCGCGGATGTGAGGGCGTCAGTTATTTGAGCATCCATGTTCTAGCTCCGTCTGTGGTACATGCCCATCGAACCATAAAGCTGGCCGCGCGGCTGCGGATGTGGCGGCTCACTTGGCCCAGGTTTTGGAGGGTCGCCGGGTGGTGGTTTCGGTGCTGGTTTGAGCGGGTTCATCGCCAGATATTCTTGAATCGTCCCGGTGCCAACTCGGTGTAGCGCACAGTCGATTGAATGCTTCGGTGGCCCAGATAGGCCTGCAGCGTCTGGGTATCGATGCCCTTGTTTGCCAGCGCATAGCCGCAGGCGTGGCGCAGCATGTGGGCATGGACAGGGAAGGGCAGTTTGGCCTCAACGCCAGCCCGCTCGATCAGTTTAGCCAGGCCAGCGACTGAGAACGGCGCACCACGTTCACTCACAAAGATAAAGGGCGACTTGGCCTCGCGCTTCAATGCCCGCAGTGCTCTCAGTTCATCGCCTAGCAGCGGATGCGTTGTGGTTGTGCCGCCCTTGGCTCTGCGGAGGTGAAGGCTACCGGTCTCAAATTCAATGTCGCTCCACTGCAACTCGCATAACTCTGACGCCCGCAGGCCATGCCGGAAGGTTACTAGCAGCATCGTGGAGTCTCTCTGCCCCCAGCGATTGCCCTTGGCGGCCTCGATCAGCTTCTCAACCTCGCGCACGGTCAGATGCTCGCGGGGTCGGAGCTCAGTATTGGGCCGCCGCCTTGGCGTAACTGTCCGATTTACTTTGCGTGGCGACACCAACTGCAGATGCGCTTTGCCCATGTGATTAGCCCCCAAATGAGATCGAACTGTCCGAATACTATGAAGAAAACGGACAGTCTGGGAGCTAATTCAGGGCAACAATGTTGCGTTGTTGTCTGCTGGTTTAAATCAATGCTGTTGGCTGGAGAGCGGCTAGGTCAGTTCAGCTTGGACTGTGATTATGAGATTACGCCTTAGCAAATTCCGGTGCATATTTGGCCTGCCATTCCTCCACTGACGCGCAAGGTTCAGGAGCGCGAATTACAGCGTGGCGGGAAATGTTGGCGTCTATTTTTGCTTCCGGTTTTCCATAACCACGATCCAGAAGGCTATTTGCTGCCGCTACGCGTGCCGCCGGTGGTGCATTATTATTTTCAACGATTTGAACCAGGGCATTCATTGCGGACGCCGTGTGAGCGCGAGCAACTTCTCGTATGTCCGCCAAAATCTTAGGGCGCCCGCCGGGATTGCCGCTTTGGCCCTTTTTAAATGGCATCTAAATCTCCATTGTTTTGCGTTGTTCTCAATGGCCGGTCATTTCGAAATTGTCGCTAACCTATTGATCGATAATGGGTCGAATTTTCCGATTTTTTCGGAACGCGCGTTGATTTCAAAAGAGAAATAGTCGGATTTTGATTCCGCCATTCCCAGGTTCGAATCCTGGCGCCCCAGCCACTGTTTCTTTTTTGCGGGCAGCTACTTAGCATCGGACACCTTTGGTTCACGTGTAATTCAATCGACCGTGAACCACTGGCAAAAGGACAGGCAATGGCCATCCGATTGCCAGACTGTGGTCACGTTCACGAGTAAGTCCCGTGCCAATCGAAACAGCACGTGAGGTGATTAATGATCGGCAGAGAAGCTGTGTATTTTGATCCTGAAACCGTCACTCTTTTGAGGGAGACTCTTGACGACGCTTGGGCCTGCCTTTCGCCGGAACTGCAGGCCACGATGCAGAAGACCGCGCTGGCCGAACGCATCCTCAAATCCGCAGCGCGCGGCGAACGTGATCGAAAGCGCTTGCGTGCTGCTGCGCTGGACCTTGCCGCCTAAGCGGTCTGCTCGGCTGGCGCAGAAAGCGGAAAGCGCAAGCAGCCGCCTGATCAAAATGCTGATCGCGTTTTCGGAGAGACTGCCACGAGGCGGTCTTTCTGTTTGATGCACCGCATGAGTTCGCTGAGGATTGCATTGCGAAATGTCCGCTTATGACCCGAAGCGGACATTGCCAATCGGCAAGCAGTCTGGCCAGAATTGGTCCAGGGAGGGCGTCATGCAGTTCGACATCGAGAAGATGGCCGCGCTGGATAGATTTGAATTGCTATTGGGGACGGTCGTGCCACGACCGATTGCGCTGGTCACCACCCTAGGGGAGGATGGCACCCTCAACGCTGCTCCATACAGCCAATTCACCGTTTTAAGTTACGATCCGCCACTACTATTGGTTTCAGTTCTGTCGCATCCAGATCGTCGGTTAAAGGATACGGCGAACAATATCCTCGCGACAAAAGAATTTACGGTAAGCTTGGTTTCCGAAGCTATTGCCGAAGGGATGAATGTTACTTGTATTGACGCGCCGCCCGGCACGGATGAACTAAAACTTGCGGGTTTAAAAACAGCAGCATCAGTCAGGATCAAGCCGCCACGGGTCGCCGCCAGTCCGGTTGCTTTTGAGTGCCGTTTTCTAACATCGCTCTCTTTCGCTCCGAACCAAGCGACTGTGATCGGCCAGATTGTCTATGGTTATGTAGCCGATCAATTTGTGATAAATGCCGAACGCGGTTTGGTTGATACGCCAGAATTGAAGCTGATTGGCGGTATGCACGGCCAAAAATGGTATGCAAAGCTTTCCGACCGCTTCGAGATGGAGCGGTCGACTTGGGCTGAGTGGGTCCGCCAAAGTAAGGCGGGATAGCGTCCCATCATGTCCGCTATTGGCACAAAGCGGACATTCCGAGTTGCACCGCACATGTCCGCGTCCCTCGCGGGACGATGGATGAGGTGAGATCGTATGTCCGCTTGGACCTGCCGTTTGTCTAACGGCAATGCCGCCCCAAAGATTGTTCCGCCTCGTCTTCGAATCCCATGATGGAAGGGCCCTGGTGCCGATTCCGAAGAGAAGAAGCACGAGCCCGTGAGCGACATCGACACTGTCGTGATGGATAGCCTGAAAGCGCTTGACCCCAACCGGCCGATTAGAGAAGCGGACATCACGCAGGCCTGCGGTGACAGCAGGTTATGAT
>JBARNC010000595.1:0-1869 GCA_049802775.1 Pseudolabrys sp.
GTGGAACTGCATGCGCGCGCCGCAGGTCTATTGCCAAAACTACATGTGATCGAAAAAGCGACCGATGTGAACTGGACCAACGGCGCTGTCAATCTGCTGGATACGCGCGATGGCAGCAACGCGCCGGTCCGCATCGGCACCGTTGATGCCACGTACGGCCGCGCCTCGTTGGCGAGCGCTAGCCGTGCCATCAAGGCAGCCCTTGCCGGCGAAGTGGAGGCAGTCGTCGCAGCGCCGCAGACCGAGCGTTCGATCGCGGCGGCGGGCATTGCCTTCGATGGCTATCCATCGTTCGTCGCGCGCGAGACCGGCACACCAGTCAACGACGTCTATCTGATGATCTGTTTCGACCAATCCCGCATCGTACACGCGACCTTGCATGCGAGCGTGCGGGACGCCGTCGCGTTGATAACGCTCGAGCGAATCGAGCGCGTCATCCGCATCACCGACGCATCGTTGAAAAAACTCGGTATCGCACAACCGAAGATTTTCGTCAGCGGGCTTAATCCCCATGCGGGCGAGGACGGGCTGTTCGGGTCGGAAGAAACCGAGGTTATCACACCAGCAATCACGCGGGCTTCTAGCAATGGAATCGATGTGTCCGGCCCGTTCGGTGCCGATACGATGTTCCGCAAAAAAGGCGCCGATGCATTCATCGTGATGCTCCACGACCAGGGCCATATCGCAGCAAAACTGCAGGCTTTTAACCGCACTGCCGGGCTCTCGATCGGCTCACCAATCCTGTTTTCCTCTGTTGCGCATGGCAGCGCACATGACATTGCCGGAAAAGGCCAAGCCGATCCCGGCGCCATGATCGAGGCGATCGCGCGATTGGCAAAAGTCAGCGTTTCGGAAAAGCAGCCGACGAACCCGTCATGACTCATATCCTGGGCGCAACGCAGCGCGCCAGCGGTGCGCTGCAGATCCGGGATCGTTACAAATTCAGAGTCTCGCGCGCTTTCAGGCTGTTTGTGTATTGGCTAGCGAATCGGCGGCAGCGGCGAAGACGAAATCGCACTCGCGTTATTGCGCGCCGCACCGGCGTTAGCTGGCGGCGCGATATTCGCCGGCGCGCCCGCGGGCACTGGACCGCTAGCAGCGGGTTGCACGCCCGTATTGGCGACGTGCTCGGGCACCTTGCCCGGTAACACAACTACGCGAGTGCCTACCTGCACACGGCTGAAGAGATCTTCGATATCCTCATTGAGAAGACGGATGCAGCCCGACGACACAAACGAGCCGATAGTCGATGGCTGGTTAGTGCCGTGGATGCGGTAAAGTGTATGGCCAAGATAGAGAGCGCGCGCCCCAAGCGGATTTCCCGGGCCGCCCGCCATCATGCGCGGCAGATAAGGCTGGCGCTCGATCATCTCGGACGGCGGAAACCAGTCCGGCCATTCCTTCATCTTGGAGACGCGCTCGGTGCCGGCCCAAGTGAACCCGTCACGGCCGACGCCAATGCCGTAGCGTAACGCTTTGCCGCCGCCGAGCGTCAGATAGAGGTAGGTGTTGGACGTATCGATGACTACTGTGCCAGCCGGTTCTCTGGTGGCGTAGTCGACCAGCTGCTTTTTCAGATTAGGCGGCAGTTCCTTCGGCTTGCCGGTTTCCGGCTGGTCCTCTGGCGGTAACGTCATGACGCTGGTAGACGGCTGACCGGATTGAGGCGCGGCGTTTGGAACCGAGCCAACCGCGGCCGGCGGACGTAACGCATCCGGATCGTTATTTGCGCGGGTCGGTGGACCCGCGACTGGCGGGGGCTGTTGCGTTTCGAACTGGTGACCGTAGTCAGTCGGTCGTCGTTCGGGCGCGCCGAACAAGCCGGTCGGAGGTGGGGCAACCACATCATCATTCGGGTATGGGAGCACG
>JBARNC010000596.1:0-4830 GCA_049802775.1 Pseudolabrys sp.
ATGGTGATCGAGAACGGCGTCGCAAAAATGCGGGAACTTAAGGACGTAGAAATCAAGCCAGGGCAAACAATTGAGTTCAAGCCGGGCGGCTCTCACGTCATGTTTGTCAATCTCAAGCATCCATTGATCAAAGGTGAGCACGTCGCCGGAACTCTAATTTTCGAGCACGCGGGCAAAGTGCAAATCGAATACAGCGTAGAGGGGATAGGTGCAGCCGTCACGGCAAAGACCAGGAACGACAAGGCGTAGGCGATCGAAGACACGGCCGCGATCGGCTCATATTGGGTTTTGCCGGAATAAACCAGCAAAAGGCCGATGATAAGGCCGATCAAGGCGCACTGGGCCATCCAGAAATGGAGCAGCGAGAGCGTGCGCGACACAGCTTTGCCAAACTGGAAATAGTAAAAGCCGAAAAGAGAAAAGCTCAGCCAGCCGACAACCATGGTGTGGGCGTGTGTTGGCATTTGCGCGGCCGTCCTTAAACTGCATGCCAAGCAGGGCATGCAGGATACTGATGCTTTGAATCAAGGAAAATCTCGACCCGCTGATGGCTTCACGGATCCCATAGACGGCGAGGTCGCCATTAGCGTCATTAATTAGTCGCCAAGTTGAGGCCTATCACGTCATTTCAAAGCACATCGTCCATGTCCGCTTATGGCACAAAGCGGACAATCCGACTGCACCCGCGGTTGTCCGCTATTGGAGTAACAGCGGACAAGTACGAGCGTCGGCCTTGGCCAGCTCGGTCGCGAATGATCCAAAGCGTCGATACCCGACCCCTTTCAGAGTACTACTGCGGATTGATACGCTGCTGGAGCCTTGGGGGGAGTGATGAGACGGCGCGAGTTCGTTAAACTTATAGGCGGCGCGGCTGTTGCGTAACGAACATAGCGAACATAGCGGACATAGTCGAGAGCGGTTCATAATTTGGGTGCATGTAGCAAAATGTCCCAACAATTTACGATTTTACTAATGTTTCAATTGCCGTTCGTCGTAAAATTCGTTCGAGACGAAGTTAAGGGGAGGCGATGAACATGAAGACAATCTTGGTTCCGATGGAAACCCACGAGGCCATGCAGTCAGCACTGGAAACCGCGCTGCTATTGGGTCGACGGAGCAACAGCTACATAGAAGGCTTTGCGCTGCGCTGGCCGATTATCGAGTTTGCTGGAGTTGATATGATGGGTGGGCTGCCACTGGACAAGTTTGCGCAGGATAACGCCGAGGAGGAGAAGAAAGCACGGCAGATTTTTGAGACTTTCATGCAGAAACACGATGTGCCGCGCTTAACCGAGACGACCGGATCGCTGTCATTCGGCTGGTTTGACGGTGCGTCAGAGGGGGAAAGCTTCATTGGCAGCTATGGCCGCGTTTTCGACCTGATCGTGATGAGCCGGCGCGATGCAAAGTCGGGGCCCCTGCACGATAGAGCGATTGAATCTGGCCTGTTCGAAAGCGGTCGACCCATACTACTGTCTCCACCATCTCCGCCACGCCAGATTGCCACCAACGTGTTGATCGCATGGAACTGCAGCACCGAGCAGGCACGAGCCATTGCTCTTGCGATGCCGCTTCTTCAGAAGGCTGATCGCGTTACGGTCTTGACGGTGATTGGCGGAACGGGAGTGCCGGGACCCTCGGCTGACCAATTGATCCGATATCTGCAGCGCAATGAAATTGTCGCGGAGCCGATGAGAGTTGAGCTTGATAGTAGAAACACTGGCGGGGCAATCCTGGCAACGGCCCAATCACTGGGCTGCGACCTGCTGATCAAGGGTGCCTACACGCAGAGCCGATTAAGACAGATGATATTCGGCGGGGCGACCCAACATGTGATGGCAAATGCGGCCTTGCCCGTTTTGCTGGCGAATTGACCCGGCACGGAGATGGTGGCAGCGTTATTCGCTAGTGCTTCGCTGATCCGGATGTAGTTGCGGCATTCGGGTGCCACTTGAAATAAGCCGGAACACTTATCTGTGTGGACGATAACTTCTACGTATGTACGCCGTATCAGAAGGGCTTGGCTCTTCGAGTTTTGACAGAAAATTTCATGCAAGCATCGGGAGAAGCGAAGCAGAAATATCGTGATTAACGGCCTCTTTCGGCGCGGCCGTAGCTTTAGGACTTCAACTTAAAACATTTCCCAATTTCATCTTTTATTTGATTTCAATTCTCGGAAGTTTTTATGAGGCAGGACGCAATGAATGCACTCGCAGAACAAAGAAGGCATTTTCGCAAGCGCGTGTTCAAACCTGCGCAGATTGTTCTCAGTGAGAAGGCACCAAAGCTCGAATGCAACGCGCGCGACCTTTCAGCTCAAGGAGTCCGCCTTCGCCTTTCAACAACATACGGCATTCCTCATGAGTTCGATGTCATTATCGATGGAAGGCGGAAACCCGGCCGTTCCATTTGGAGGACTGATACAGAAATGGGCGTGATGTTCTCGGAAGCATCACAACAATCCGCTGATTTTATGCGGCACGAAAGAGACATCGCTCCGCTGATAGAGTTACTGAAAATGGCTGAGGAAAAATGGCCGAGTTCGGAAGGCGACGAAATCTCCGAAATCGAATTACTTAGTCGGGATCAGGCCCTGCTTGATATGTGGCCGGAAGCTTGCTGGCGGACAGGTGTTCCAGTACATGAATTTCCGATCGCGGTGATTAAGGCAAGAAATGGGCTGGCCTAATTAAAAACTAGCCGCGTCGGGCGCGATGTCCGCTTTACCCCCGAAAGCGGACATTGATTGGCCGCCCTCACGTGTCCGCTTTGTGCCAACAGCGGCCATTCTGGGCACGGTGCCTCCATTTCGATGTTCGGTTGTGACCTATAGTGTGCGTATGGGGATAAGAGTCGTATTCTAGTGCACTTGCGGCGCAGCGATATGACGCCAAGTGCCAACAATAGACGCCGTAGCGGAATGCAAAACTTGCTCATAGGCTACGGGGGGACTAAGCGCTTTGTGATAAATCAATGCGCAAAGTCTGCTTGAGCTACACAAAGTACGTACGCTGGGGATGTAAACATGCGTGAACATACAACCATTGGCTCAATCGACATAGATTCGCCTCGCGGCATGGCCCTCTTGCGCGATCCGTTGTTGAACAAAGGGACAGCCTTCACCGAGCAGGAACGTGACGCGCTCGGTTTACGCGGTCTTCTGCCCGCGCATGTGCTTTCGATGGAGGCGCAGGCAAAGCGGGTGATGGCTAATCTGCGCCGACTGCCAAATGACCTCGAAAAATACGTCGCGCTCAATGCCCTGCACGATCGCAATGAGGCGCTATTTTTCCGCATCGTCTGCGACAACATCGATGAGATCCAGCCGCTCATCTATACCCCGACTGTGGGGCTAGCCTGCCAAAGGTTTGGCCACATCTTCCAACGGCCGCGCGGATTGTTCATCGGCGCCAATGATCGCGGGCGCATCCGCGAACTCCTGACCAATTGGCCACATGCAGCAAAACTTATTGTCGTAACCGACGGCGAGCGCATCTTGGGCCTCGGCGATCTTGGCGCAAACGGCATGGGTATTCCGGTCGGTAAGCTCTCCCTCTACACCGCTTGCGCAGGAATTCATCCGAAGCTCTGCCTACCGGTGATGCTAGATGTAGGCACAAACAACGAAACGTTGCTAAATGATCCTTATTATGTCGGCCTGCGCCAAAAGCGGCTCAGCGGCGCGGCTTATCACGAATTCGTCGACGAATTCGTAACTGCTGCGCGTGCGGTGTTCCCCGGTGTGCTCATCCAGTTCGAGGATTTCGCAAATCATGCGGCGTTTAATCTACTGCACAAATATCGCGACAAAATTTCGACCTTTAATGACGACATTCAGGGAACGGCCTCGGTAGCGCTTGCCGGACTGTTCTCGGCGTTGCGCGTTACTGGCGGTAAACTTTCCGATCAGAAGCTGTTGTTTCTCGGAGCGGGCGAGGCGGCGGCCGGAATCGCCGACCTGGTCGTCTCAGCCATGGCGGCAGAAGGTGCGACTGAAGCCGAAGCGCGCTTGCAGATCTGGCTGGTGGACTCGCGCGGCCTTGTCGTAAAAAATCGCAGCAGCCTCAATGACCATAAGCTTCGCTATGCCCACGAACACGCGCCAGTCGACGATTTTCTGACTGCAATCCGAAACCTAAAGCCCAGTGCAATCATCGGCGTTGCGGCGGTCGGTGGGACCTTCACGCCCGAGGTTCTGCAAATCATGGCGCAAATCAACAAGCGGCCGATTATATTTGCGCTCTCCAATCCGACCTCAAAGGCAGAATGCTCCGCCGAAGAAGCCTACCGCCACACCGATGGACGCGCGCTGTTCGCATGTGGCAGCCCCTATGACCCAGTCAAACTCGATGGCAAAACGTTCGTGCCTCGCCAAGGGAACAACTCGTACATTTTCCCCGGCGTCGGGCTCGGCGCGATCGCGAGTGGCACACGGCTCGTAACCGATGAGATGTTCATGGCCGCTGCGCGTACGCTGGCACAGCTCGTGAGCGAAGAGGACATCAAGCAGGGTAGCCTTTATCCGGCATTACCGCGAATTCGAGAGGTCTCGGCCCAAATCGCTGCAGCGGTGGCCGATGTCGCCTACAAACGTGGTCTTGCGGCTGGCCAAGCACCAAACGACTTGCTCGGATACGTGCAGTCACAAATGTACGACCCGCGCTATTGATTCTACGCGACTTATAAGTGACGCGTTTTGTTTGATGTCCGCTTCTCTAATCGGCCGGTTGGGGTCAAGCGCTTTCAGACTATCCATCACGACAGTGTCGATGTCGCTCACGGGCTCGTGCTTCTCTTCGGAATCGGCACCAGGGCCCTTGTATGGGGCTT
>JBARNC010000597.1:0-2566 GCA_049802775.1 Pseudolabrys sp.
TGCGCTTCTCCTTCTGATGCTTGGGGCCGTAACTACGGACCTCGTTTCACCATCAGCCTGAAGCGCAGCACCCAAAATCTTCAGCTATCCACAAAAAACGCCGGCCGATTACTCCATCTTTGGGTCACGTGTGGACGGCGCCATGGCAAGAGTTTTCTGACGTTTTTGCAGCATTGGTCGGGTGCGGTCATGTGTCCGGCCTGTTTGTGCGGCCGGGTTGGCCGCTGGCCCTAATGCTCTGCGCGGATCGGGTCCTAATCGTAAGCACGCATTCATAGATGCGACGACCCAAGCGGGTTCTCCCGATCCCCGGAACGACCGTTTCTGCATTACGTCGTCATGTCCTCGCCAATTCCTTCAAAACTTCAAACGCCGTCGTCGTTGCCTGGCCTCACCTCCTTGTAGCTCTCGCTTTACGCAACCACCCTATAGCACTCTTGATGCCGCGGAGGGGACGCCGTCCACAGCATCATTAGCGGACATCGTAACAACGCGCAGCCACGAAAAGCGCTAAAGAGCTGCCGAGCTAACGGACTGCTCCTTTAGGGTCGTTTGAAGGTACTGATATTGATTTTTGACTGCAGCGTTTTATGCACGGGGCACTTATCGGCGATTTCCATCAGCCGCTTGCGCTGCTCATCGTCGAGCGGACCCTCCAGTGTAATGGCACGGTCGATGTGATCGAGCGTGCTGACTTTGGTGTCGCAGGTTTCGCAATCCTTAGCATGGATCTTGCCGTGACTTAGCCGCACAGAGACGTTCTCGAGTGGCAGTTTCTTGAAGTCAGCATAAAGCCTGATCGTCATTGACGTGCAGGCGCCGAGTCCTGCCAACAGAAAGTCGTAGGGGCCGGGGCCGGAACCGAGCCCACCAAGCTTGACCGGCTCGTCAGCCAACAAATGGTGCGGGCCAGTCAATATCTCCTGCTGGAATTTGCCACCGTGCGTCTCGCGCACAAATACGAGGCCAGCTTCAACTTCGACCTCGGTCATAGTTTCGGGCTGATCGAGGTAGCGATCGGCCCAAGCGGCGACCACGTTCGCCACATAGACGGCATCACTTCTCTGGCTGAGCAGGTGATCGGCGCCAGCAAGCGAGACGAAGCTCTTTGGATGCTTCGCGCTGATAAAGATTTGCGATGCATTTTCGATGCCGACCAGTTCATCAGTCGGTGAGTGGAACACCAGCAGCGCCTTGCGCAGATTAGCGATACAGTCTTGTAGGTTTTTCTCGGCCACATCATCGAGAAATTCGCGTTTGATGCGAAATGCCCGCCCTGCCAAGCTTACCTCGATCTCACCTTGCTTCCGAAGCTTGTCAATATCCGCTTTAAACAAATTGGTGACGTGGTTCGGGTGGTAGGGCGCGGCGATAGTCACGACCCCACGTGCTTCAGGAATTTTTTGCGCGGCGGCAAGCATCGCGGTGCCGCCCAGACTGTGGCCTATCAAAATTGTGGGCGCAGCATAACTCTTCCGCAGATGATCGGCGGCAGCGATAAGGTCGTCTACATTCGACGAAAAATGCGTGTTGGCGAATTCGCCTTCGCTGCCGCCCAGTCCGGTGAAGTCGAAACGCAGCACGCCGACGCCGTGCATCGTCAACTGTTCCGCGATACGTTTAGCCGCCAAAATATCCTTACCGCAGGTAAAGCAATGTGCGAACAGCGTGAAGGCGGTCGGCTTGCCGAGCGGCAGATCAAGTACCGCCGCCAATTTTTCACCCTTGGAATTGGGAAAATCAAATCGTTCGCTACGCATGGCTGGTCTTTCCAGTTTGACTGGCGTGGATGAATGCCAAGACGATCGATTTGCCCTCGATCAAACAAATTGAGGGATTGGACCGTTATGCGGCGTCGTACGCCCGCCAAGATCAATAAATTGCTGATCAACATAGCACCAGCCCCAACCTTCTGGTGGATCGTAGCCTTCAATGATCGGATGACCAGTCGCGTGGAAATGTTTGGTTGCATGCTCGTTAGGCGAAGAATCGCAACAGCCGACATGACCGCAGGTGCGACATAGCCGCAAATGAACCCAGGGTGAGCCAATCTTTAGACATTCCTCACAGCCGAGTGCACTCGGTGTCACGTCACGAATTTGCGGTACGTGGGTGCAGTCTGTTGTCATTTAACTCTCCAATCTTTGTGCTAGAGCTAGCCAATCACCAGCATTTCCGAAGCAGCCAAGAGCCGCTCAATTTTCCAGCAGCGCGACGGTGCCAAGTCCGCCGTCGGCACAGATAGGTATCTGTTCGACTGCGTGGTACCGACATTTCGGACAGGTGATTGTGGATGTTTCGATCATGGTACTGACTATTAGAGCATCTACTTCATGCTGCTTGGGCTCGATTGCGCACCTATCCCTTCTACGCTGTATTCGATTTGCACTTTGCCCGCGTGCTCGAAAATTAAAGTTCCGGCGACGTGCTCACCTTTGCTCAATGGATGCTTGAGATTGACAAACATGACGTGAGAGCCGCCCGGCTTGAACTCAATTGTTTGCCCTGGCTTGATTTCTACGTCCTTAAGTTCCCGCATTTTTGCGACGCCGTTCTCGATCACCAT
>JBARNC010000598.1:0-16037 GCA_049802775.1 Pseudolabrys sp.
TAAAGCGGTCGTTTAGCCGTGAAGGTTTTTGCAAATTCGATTTAATTTGCGGCAAGGTCTGCGTAGCCAAGCAATCTAAGCCAAAGTGGTGCGCGTATTTTACGGAACCGATATGAACCGGTATGCACCCGCGTTGCGGCCATCGTAGCGGCGAGCATGCGCGAGGGTCGCCGATCTCATCGGGCGTTGCAGGTCTTAAACTGCATCACCTCCCTGATGCCGACGCGTAAGCTCGGTCTCACCGCGCAGCGCGCGGCAGGGACGCCGCTCAACTTCCCGCGCCAGCGTGTGGCGCTATTGACTGGCAGCCGCGCCGCGAAGCTGAGCGGTGCGACCTGGCCCCATCGCGCCTATAACGCCCCCTGGTTAGCGGCTTCGCGCCAGCCGATGAAGCGCTCGGGCGGAATCGCCCGGAGACCAGCGACACGCTCGAGGGCGAGGCGGATATCCGCGGTGCTGCCGGCTTTGAGGGCGGCGTCCACGAAAAGCTGCTCGAGCACGTCCTGTTGGGTGTGGCTGCCGCCGAGTCGGTACATGCCGCCGATGGCCGGACGCATCAGGGCGACTGCCTCGGCGTGGCGTCCGGCGGCGTGGGCAAGCTGGGCCTCGGCGATCGGCAGCACGTAGTCGCGCACGATGGGGGGGACGGTGCCGCGGCCATTGGCGAAGGCGCGCATAGCCTCGATCATACGCTCCGCAGCCGCGGTGCGGCCGGTGGCGGTCAGCGCCATCAGCCAGTGCGGCAGAGTGAAGGCGGAGAGGCAGTCGCCGATCCGCGCCTCGGCCTTGTCCGCCAATTCCTCCCAGCGGCTGCCGACATCGACGCCAAGGCGCTGGAGGCGGAAGAGCGTGGACGCCGCGTTCTGCACATCGATGTAGACATCCGGCGAGGCGACGGTGAGCGGCGCGGCGAGGTTGCGGAAGCGGGTATCATAGAGCTCGAGCGCGCCGGCCGTGTCCCCGTACTCGAGCTTGAACAGCGCGCAGTGCCACCAGAGATGGTGCTGCAGGTTGTGGCTGCCCTCCCAGTTCGGCGCGAGCGTGGTGAGCCACTGGATGCCTTCGCAGCGGCGGCCCTGCATTTCCAGCACATGGGCGACGGCGTGCGCGGCCCACAGATCGCCGGGGTCGAGCTCTATGGCGCGGCGCCCGGATGGCTCAGCGGCAAGATAGTTCCCGGCCTCCTCATGGGCGAAGGAATGGCAGGCGAGTATCGATGCATAGCCTGGGATGTCCTCCGACCAAGCCGGGATCACGCGCTCGACGGAGCTAACCATGTCCTGCGGGCGGCCGAGCCAGAAATTGGCGAAATGGGCGAGACGGAAGGCAACCACATCAAACGGATGGGTACGCAAAATCGATTCCCACAAGGCGATGGTACGATCGAGCTCGCCCTCGGCCCAGGCGGTCAGGGCAGCGATGTGGCTGCGCTCGCGCGGGGTGGCGCCGGCGGCAAGCGACTGCGCGATGCGCGCCGCCTGGACGGCGACCGGAACAACGGCCTGCTTAAACGCGAGCATGGCGAAATAGCCCTGCATGCAATGAGCAAGCGCGAAGTCCGGATCGGCTTCCAGCAGAGCGGTGAGACGGGCAGGCGTATCGGCTCGCTGAGTGAGGTAGCCGGTGATGAGATGGTCGTAGGCAGCGGCAGCCTTGGCACTGGCAGTCGAGAGGGGGAGGCCGCGGGCATCGGGATGCATGGCGTTGTTCCTAGCCGACAGCCGTAATGCGCGTCTATAGCCGCAGATCTGGCCAGATTAGACTTGCAAATATTTTGCTAACAAACTGTCTGAGAGGGCGCAGCACAGCGCAACACGCAACCATCGACTGCACTATTGACATTGTGGTGAAGGCAGGAAGGCTATAACCCTCGCCCATAGAGTGGGGTTGTTATGAGGTCATAGGGGCCCGCTGAAAAGCGACGTTCGTGTCATGAGGCTTCTTGTCATTCGCTTTGGGCTCGCATTGTTGCTGAGCGCCGCCGGCGCCAGCTTGTGCCATGCCGATTGTGCCGCGCTCTACGCGCTCGCTCAGCAGCACGCCTACGATATGGCTCGCCGCAATAGCCTCGATCATGCGGGCTTCATGCGGCGTCGCGGGCCGGCGGGCGCCGTTGCTGAAAATGTCGCGGTCGGATGCAAGACCGAGGAATGTGCGAGGCGCGTGTGGATGCAATCGCCGCGGCACCGCGCGAACATGATGCTCGGCGGGTGCCAGGCCGTTGCCTCTGCGGTATCCAGTAGCGGCCGCCGCTACTGGATGCTGGAGATCGGCGGCGGTGGCGGAGGCACAGGCCGCGAGTTTTCCATCGAAGGCAGCAACGCGCCGTAAGCGCGCGCCGCGGCCGATCCGCGGCCCTTTCCCCTTAGCTTCCAAACGAGACGACATAATGTCCGCTATTGGCCGCACTTAACGGACAATCCGACCACACCCGCGTTTGTCCGCTCTCGGACAACAGCGGACAAAGGTGCATTGCGGCCCACGATGGTTTGTCCGTTATGACCCAAAGCGGACATGCAGTAAATCTTTTGGTGCGCTATCATCTATGCCGTCCCAGAGTCTATCTGGGGAATGTCGGTTGTATTGAGGCTGATGGAAATCAGTGGCGCGTCATGTATAGGCCTTGACCGGCTAGGTCGCTAATGACCCAAAGCGGACATCAGCCGAACGCTCTGCGAACTCACATATGGGCCTGTAACAGCCCACTCGCGAGTCTGGAACGGGATTAGGGCGCTACCATGGACGTTGGCGGCTGGCTGCGAAGCCTGGGACTCGGACAGTATGAGTCAGCATTCATCGAGAACGCTATCGACACCGATGTGCTGCCGGAGCTGACCGAAGGCGATCTCGAAAAGCTCGGGATCCCGCTGGGCGACAGGAAGCGTCTCATCAAGGCGATTAAGGCGATGGCTGGCGGCTCTCCCAGTGCGCTCATTACGAGCGAAGTCGGGGAGAATGCGCCGAGCAACTACTCCCCTACGGCTGCTGCCGAGCGCCGTCACTTGACTGTGATGATCTGCGATCTGGTGGGCTCGACTGCTCTATCGGCCCGACTCGATCCTGAGGACATGGGCGCCGTGATCGATGCCTTTCAGGCCGCCTGCGCCCGTATCACTCTAGCCTATGACGGCTTCCTTGCCGATTTCCGGGGCGACGGGATATTGGCCTATTTCGGCTATCCGCGTGCGCACGAGGACGATGCCGAGCGAACCGTGCGCGCGGGGCTCGATATTGCTGCCGCTGTTGCACGGCTCAAGACGCGCGCAGACGAGCCGCTCGCGGTCCGCATTGGCATAGCTACCGGCTTGGTGGTGGTCGGCGGCGAGGGTGCATTGCGGGAACAGACTGTGATTGGTGACACGCCGAGCGTTGCGGCGCGCCTTCAGGCCTTGGCCGAGCCTGGGACAGTCGTCGTTGCTGCGTCTACACGCCGGCTGCTCGGCGATCGGTTCCGGTTGCGCAACCTTGGCCTTCACAAAGTCAAGGGTATTGCCGAGCCGATCGCTGCGTGGGCAGTTGACGGCGTGTCGGATTCCGAGAGCCGCTTCGAGGCGGTCCGCGCGGCGGGTCTAACTAAACTCATCGGCCGCGAGGACGAGCTCGATTTCCTGCTGAAACGCCAACGCCTCGCCTGGAAAGGTGAAGGCCAGATCGTGCTGATCTCGGGTGAGCCGGGAATCGGCAAGTCCCGTCTTGTGGCGGCTCTCGAAGAGCGCATCGCCGACGAGCCGCACACACCCTTGCGTTACCAATGTTCGCCTTACCACACCAACAGCGCGCTTTATCCGTTCATCGTCCAATTGGAGCGAGCGGCGGGGTTCAAGGCAGACGATACGTCCGACCAACGCCTTGACAAGCTGGAAGCGCTTCTCGCCATAGCCGCACCGCGAGTTCAGGACACAGCACCGCTTTTTGCTGCGCTGCTGTCGATCCCGGTTGGCGACCGGTATCCGACGCTAGTAGCGAATCCCGCACAGCAACGCCGCCGCACGTTCGCGGCACTGCTCCATCAATTCGAGAGTCTCGCACGTCAGAAACCGATCCTGCTGATGTTCGAGGATGTGCACTGGGCCGATGTCACCTCTCTCGAGCTACTCGATCTGACGGTCAAGCGGATGCGCCAACTACGGGTCCTTGCCCTTTTCACCTTTCGGCCGGAATTCGAGCCGCCCTGGGTTGATCTCCCAAATGTCGGCGCCTTGACGCTCGGTGGCCTCGACCGCAGCAACGTTGAAAGCATAGTTACACAGGTAACCCACGGCCGTGCGCTGCCAGCCGAAGTGATGAACCAGATTGTTGCCAAGACCGACGGCAACCCGTTGTTCGTCGAGGAGCTCACAAAAGCGGTGCTCGAAGGGGACATCCTGGTCAAGGACGCCAACGGCTATCGACTCGACGGGCCTCTGCCTCCGCTCGCCATTCCGGCGACCCTTCAAGACTCCTTGATGGCGCGGCTCGACCGCCTGGCGCCGGTGAAGGAGATCGCCCAAATCGGGGCAGCCATCGGCCGTGAGTTCTCCTATTCCTTGATGGGCGAGTTGGTCGGACACGACGAAACCGCACTAAAGCAGGCTCTCGCCAAACTCGAGCAGGCCGAACTCGTGTTCCGCCGTGGTGAGCCACCGGAAGCTATCTATAGTTTCAAGCACGCGCTGGTGCGGGATGCGGCGTATGAAACTCTGCTCAAGAGCCGCCGGCAGCAACTGCACGGCCAGATTGCGCGCACATTGGAGGAGAAGTTTCCCGACATTGTGGTGAGCCAACCGGAAATCGTGGCTCACCACTTCACTGAGGCCGGTCTTGTTGAACCCGCGATCAATTACTGGCTCAAGGCTGGAAATCTCGCACTCAGCCGCTTCCCGAACGTTGCTGTCGGTCATCTGAAACAAGGGTTGAAACAGATTCCCAATATTGACGACCCGGTGCTACGCAACAGGTATGAATTGCTGCTTCAAACGTCGCTCGGCAACTCCCTCCGGGCGACTAAAGGCTGGAGCACCGACAGTGTGAAGCTTGCGTATACGCGAGCACTTCAGTTGGGCAAAGAGAGTGGGCTTGACGAACATACCTTGCCTGCAGTGTTTGGTTTGTGGACCTGGAATTTCGTTCGTGCAGCACTTGGTGAAGCTCAAGCCCTTGCCGAACATTTGCTGAATACGGCTGAGAATGTAGACAACTCGGTTTACAAGGTTCTTGCCCACGAAGCTCTGGGGTTCATTTTATTTGCACAAGGGAAATTTGCCGCCGCCCACGCGGAGCTAGAACGCAGCATCAGCCTGTGTGAGGATAGCAAGGCCGCGACATATCTTGACCTGTCAGCGCAAGACCCGCGCGTTCATGTAAGGTCATACGACGGTATGGCACTATGGTTCCTCGGCTATCCTGATCAGGCGTTGCGGATTTGCGCGGAGGCCCACCGTTATGCAGATGCATCTCAAAATCCATTCAGCCAGGCAATGGAACGAGCGATAGGTCTCCGAGTGCATCAGTTTCGCGGTGAGGCTGAAATTGTCGCAAGCCAGGCCAACGCGGCAATCGCACTCTGCGAAGAGCATGAGTTTGCCCACTATCTAGCCATAGCTTTGATGTTGCGCGGATGGGCAATTACCCAGCAAGGCCGGTTTGAGGAAGGTATTGCCGAGATTCGAAAGGGTTTAGAAAAAGAACGGACCACCGGCGCCTTATTATTTGACTCGTACTCGCTCGGGTTACTGGCAGATGCATGCATAAAGAATGAACGTTACGAGCAAGCGTTCGACGCTTTGCACCAGGCGCAATTGAGGCTCAATGAAAAGAACTCGGAATGCTTTTATGCGGCTGAAATATATCGCTTGCTCGGAGAAACACATCTGCGATCACAGCAAGATCTGGATCAGGCGGAGCACTTTTTTTATAAGGGCCTTAAGGTCGCGCGCGAACAGAAAGCCAAATCCCTTGAACTTAAACTTTGCGTGAGTATTTATGACCTATACGAGCTGAGACAAAACGCCGACAAGTATCGCTTGCGACTCGGCGAGATTTACGGATTTTTTAGCGAGGGTTTTAACACCACGGATCTAGTCAGAGCTAAGGCAAGGTTGAAAAATGCTTGATTAGGATAAGCTATTCGACTAGCTGGTCAGTGCATGTTGATCTTGTCGCTACTCACATGTGTTTCAATCTCACTGCAATGGAAGGACGTCGCGAAAGAGCGAGAAGCGTGCTGATCTGCCGGTGCAGGCGCCGACCGTTATGAAATGGTGATCAATCTTAAAACTGCGAAGGCGCTCGGCGTGCCTCCCTCGCTGCTTGCCCGCGCCGACGGGTTGATCGAGTGAAATGGCGGAATGTCCGCTCTTGGCACTTAACGCAATCAGACCGCGCCCGCGTTTTGTCTGCTATTGGAGTAACAGCGGACATTGGTCGACACACGGGCGCTGAATCTAGGCCGCTAATGACCCTAAGCGGACATATCATTTGCGCCGCACGGAACCGCTCCCGTCCCGCTTTCGACCAGCGACAAAAAAGATGCCCGAGCCTCCAACCGGGGGACGGAAAAGGCGGAGGCCCAGGCCACTTTCCAGTACTTGCCCAATTGCGATGCGGAGAAAATCTTAAATAGCTTTGAAGGTCCGAACGCGGTTCGGTTTTCAATCATGGTATTATGGTGAGTTACCGAGCTCGGGAAGAGCGTGCACCGAAAATAGCCGGTCGGTAGCGGATGCTGACTGGCTGTTCGGTGTTATTACCTGCACCGCCCAGGGAGGTTTGAAGATGGCCCGCATGATTTTCGCCGCTGTCGTTACTCTTGCTGTTGTGGTCATCGATCTACAGCCGGCCAAAGCTTATGAGGCACCCTGGTGCGCGGTTATCTCGTTCGGCACAGGCAGTGTGTATTGGGACTGCCAGTATCGCTCGATCGACGAGTGCCGTCCGAATGTGTTGGCGGGCAATCGTGGCTGGTGCAATCCGAACCCGTACTTCGTCGCTGCACGCACAGAACAGAAACGCTCCGGGAAGCATCGCGCTCGCCCGCAGTAGCAGCGTCCCGGGCATGTCGTTATGTACCGCTTCTGGCACAAAGCGGACATTGCACAACGCAAGGCGTACAAAAGTGAGAGGTGCTACATGATAGCGGGCAAAATGAAACTTCTTTCAGCAGCCGTTGGTGTGGCGGCCTTGATAGCCACGCCAGCACTTGTCAGCGAAGCCTACAAAAGAAAGGTATCGGGTCCCAACACGCATGCTTCCCAAACCCAACGTGCCCATGACGTCAATGCGGTCTACGGATGGGATGACAGATACCGCGGTGCAGACCCCAACCCCAACATTCGCTTTCAGTTGATGCGGGACCAAAACTTACGCAATTGATAACGGTTTCCAAAGCAAGGAGCTTCATAACGGGCTTCTTGTGTTGTTCTTGTTGCGCAATGGGGGCCGCCTCAGTTGACGGCCTCTTTGTCTGCTATTGCCACCACTCGTGCCGGTGAATGTCCACATTTGGGGGTAAAGCTGACATCGCGCGGACCTGTCGTGATCTCTGCTTTGACCAAACAGTGACATTTCTTGCCTCGATAGACACACCTCGCTCGCGACCATAAAATCGGTGCGAAGTCGTCCTTAACGGAGCCTAGCATGAGCTTGAAGAGCATTCTTGCCGCCAAGGGCAGCGAGGTCGTGAGCATCGATTCTGTTGCCGATCTTGCCGCCGCGGCTCAGCTGCTC
Source organism: Pseudolabrys sp. (assembly GCA_049802775.1). Taxonomy (GTDB): domain Bacteria; phylum Pseudomonadota; class Alphaproteobacteria; order Rhizobiales; family Xanthobacteraceae; genus Pseudolabrys. Next base: position 7,705 of record JBARNC010000598.1, read on the forward strand.
ACCAAGCGCCGCATCGGCGCGCTGGTGGTCCTCGACACCGGCGGGCGGCTCGTCGGAATTGTGTCGGAGCGCGACATCGTGCGCGCGATGGCGGAAAGCGGAAGTGCCGTTCTGCAGCTGCCGGTCGCGCAGGTGATGACGCGTAACGTCTCCACCTGCGACGTGAACGATTCGATCAGCAGCGTTATGGACCGCATGACGAAAGGCAAATTCCGCCATATGCCAGTGCTCGACAAGGGCCGTCTCGCCGGCCTGGTATCGATCGGTGACGTGCTAAAGCGGCACATAGAAACGATACGCGAACATATCCATCAATTAGAAGTGTCTATGGCTGAGTTTGACCTGATGAGACTCTAGCTGGCATCGAGGTGCTACCCTCGCCGCTTGCCCGCGCCGACGAGGTGATCGGATGAGTAATAATATCAGTAAACGTCCAATAGATGCTTGATGATTTTGATAGATCGCGCCAGCGCAATGTTAGCGGCCCACACGCTTCAAAGGGAGGGAAATGGCATGAATTCCAAACTATCTCGCCGAAGTCTGATCAAGACAGCAGCTGGCTCGGCGCTACTGGCTGGAATTGGCGCGCCGGCGATCGTTAGAGCGCAGGCCGATGCCATCCGCATCGGGCACCTTACGCCGCTCACCGGATTCCTTGGACCGCTGGGCGAATACGCAGTCATGGGGATCAAGCTCGCGGCAGAAGAGGTCAATGCGGCTGGCGGTGTGCTGGGGCGCAAAATCGAGTTGGTGATGGAGGATTCAATCAATCCCCAAACAGCCTCCACCAAGGCCGAGCGCTTAATCGAGCGCGACAAGGTTGTAATGATCATTGGCGAGATCTCGTCGGCCTCCGGCCTTGCAATAGGTCAGGTGGCCAATCGGATGAAGACGGTATTCATTAACACAGGCTGCAATTCAGATGCGCTGCGCGGCGCGAGCTGCAATCCATACATGTTCCACATCGAAGGCGCCAATTCGATGTATGTGATGGCGGTCGGACAATATTTGCTTCGCGAGAACATGGTGAAGGGTAAGAAATGGTTCTCGCTGACCGCGGACTATGCCTTCGGTCACGACCTTCTGCGCGTTGCCAAGAAATTCATGGAGGCGAACGGCGGTCAATTCGCTGCCGATGAGCTCGTGCCGACCGACGTTACGGACTTTAGTCCCTATCTCCTGAAAATCAGGCAGGCACAGCCCGACCTGGTGATCTCTAATCTCGCCGGCAATCAGATTACAACTTTTCTCAAACAATATTCTGAATATGGGCTGAAATTTCCCGTGGCCGGCTTTGGTTTCGACACGGTCGTCGCCTGGGGTGCGGGCAAGGATAACTTCTCCGGTATCTGGCCGCTCGTGTGGCATCACCTGGTCGATACGCCGAGCTCCAGAAAATACGTCGACGCGTTCCAGAAGAAATACGGCAAGCCGCCCGACAACCAGTCGTGGGGCGATTACAACTCGCTCAAGATCGTCGCACAGTCAATGAACGACATGAAGTCGGCAGATCCACAGAAGCTCGCGGAGCATCTCCGCAAGGGTGCGAAGTTCGATGTGATGAAGGCGCGTGAGGTGTATTTCCGGCCATACGACAATCAGATGGTCATGGAGATGTACGCGGTGCGGGCGAAGGATCCCGCCAAGATGAAGGATCAATGGGACATCTACGATGCGCTTGGTACTGTCCCCGACCCCAACGTGGACATGGAAACTATCGCCCCGCCGAAGGACGGCACCTGCAAGATCGGGTGATTCAGTGAATTAATTTTGCGCTCCCACGGGATCTACTGGTGGCGGCTGAGGAGGTGATCGAATAACAGCTGCTGATGTCCGCTATTGGCACAAAGCGGACATCAGGCCTGGGCCAGTTTGTGTGCCATTTCTCACTAACCGCCCAGTGGCAAAGTGCTAGGCTTAGTCATTGGATCATGCGTGGTCCTTACAGGGGGACACATGCAGCGACGAGATTTTATCAGGCTTGTTGGAGGCGCGGCGGCATGGCCGATTACGGCGAGCGCGCAGCAGGCAGCGATACCGGTCATTGGTTTGCTTGGCAGCTCATCGAGCGATAAATCCATTCATATGACGAATGCACTGCGTGCGGGTTTGAACGAATCGGGTTTCATTGATGGCAAGGATTTGACAATTGAATACCGCTGGGCGCATGACAACTACGATAGCCTGCCGGCATTGGTGGCAGATTTAGTCAAACTTCAAGTGGCGGGGATCGTCACTACCGGCGCTGAACCGTCGGCGCTTGCGGCAAAGGCGGCGACTAACAAAATTCCCATCGTCTTTGTCATCAACGGCGACCCGGTTAGTATTGGACTTGTTGACAGCATTAACCGGCCGGGTGGGAACCTCACAGGCATGAGTCTGATGTCGTCAGCGCTGGAGGCAAAGCGACTGGAGCTACTGCGTGAGCTGGTGCCTAAGGGCACAAAGATCGCCATTCTGGTGAATCCCGATTACCCAGATACCGACTTCCAATTGGGAAGTGTAGAAACGGCGGCGAGCGATATTGGACAGAAGCTCTATGTCCTGAACGCCCGCACGGAGCGCGACCTAAGCACTGTATTCATGACAATTGTCGCGCAGCAGGTTGGCGCACTCCTCGTCGCCGCTGATCCATTATTTAACCGGTTGCATGGTCAGATCGTCGCGCTGGCGGCCCGTTATAAAGTGCCCGCGATTTATGAATCGCGCGAGTTTGTCGTCGCCGGGGGTGTAATCAGCTACGGCGCTAGCGTTGCGGCCGCGTACCACGGGGCCGGTGTCTATGCCGGCAAGATTCTCAAAGGAGTTAAGCCCGCCGACCTGCCCGTCCAACTACCAACCAAGTTTGAGCTGGTCATCAACCTCAAGGCCGCCAAGGCAATTGGTCTTGAGATTGCGCCGACACTCCTCGCCCGCACTGATGAGGTGATCGAATGAATCCCATCACCTCGTCACCTGACCACGAATTTCGCCGGCTTTGTGAGTCGCTGTGTGGATGTTGACGTACCACTTGCCAGCCATCAGGTCTTCGGCTTGAGTGTCGGTGAGCGTGGCCGATCCTTCAAATGAGCCTTTGTCGGCGTCGATGATCGCAACCGCCACGGCACCGTTTCTGCCGACGTCAGCGGTGTGAAAATGCGCGGCCGTCACCGGACCGCTCAGGCCCGACACGGTGCCTTTCCATGACAGCTTGTTGCTGTCCGTATCGAAAGTCGCGGTCACTGAGCCGGTCCCCTTGCTCTCATTCGGCGGGACTTCGCTGGACGCTTTCAGGTCGGCCTTCAGGTTGACCATGGCTGCCATCGACGGGGTAGCGAGCGCAAGAAGGGCGCCGCAAGCAAGGGCGATTAGACTGGAGTGCAGGCTAGTTTTTGTCATGTTTCCTCCCGAATGTGCTGATGTGCCCCGATGCTCAAACACCGTAGAGTCAATCTATTCCGAAGCACACGCTTCGCGGCGTCGGCCCAAAAGATAAGGCCGCTGTATCGCTCGCCGTCGAACAGGTCGTATCTACCCATTTTGCGAATTTTCATGAGCCGACGTCAATCGAACTGAAAACCTTACAATTAATTGCATCATCGCGTCAGAACCCGCACATCGGTTGCTCGGCAGCGCAATCCTTGCCACAAAACTAGGATAAATGAACGAGACGCTGTACCCATGGGCCTTGCTAGCCTTGCCGGAATGTTCACTTAAACCGATCTTAATGTCCGTTATCGGCACTAAGTGGACATGCGACAGCAACCAATCAATGGCGACTTTCGGGATAAGAGTGGACATGGCGATTAGACCGCGTCTCTCTATTTCACGCGCATCGTACAGCCACTAAAATCCTTTGGGAGATGTCGAATGCAATTGGGGCATCGGAACAAAACCATCACTATCTCAATACTCGGCCCTGTGCGAGCTGCGGATAATTGCACGGAGTGTCGCGACTTTTAGCGTGCTTAACGGCCCACTCGAAGGCGGCATGCAAAACCGACTACGATGTCGGCAGAGGTCTTTGCTTCGGCCATTCCGAGGCGTTTCTTCAGAAACGTAATGTTCGCTTGTGGCACAAAGCGGATATCACGTGGTCAGGTCTGTTTTTAACCCGCACGGGGGCGTGCACCGCGGAGCTTCGTGATTGTGGTATGGGGGTAACGTGTGATTAGGCTTTCTCGATTTCGACTAAAATAAAAATAGTCACCCTCGTTGTGCCGTGGGTGTATGTTAGACACATGTTGAAGTTTAAGTCAGACGAAGTGCTCGCTTGTCCGCGGGTCGACGAAATGCCGATTCCGGCGACGCGGTCATTCATCTGCCAATGTAGTCAGTGCGGCGCGCGTATATGGGTCGCGCACAGCAGCCCGATTGAGCCCATCCGCTTGTGCCTGCCTTGCAACGCCGCGCACACGGACCAAAGGCAAGCCAGTGCGCACTCTTCAGAGGCACGCAAATAATGTCTGCTTTCAGACTTTAACTTTCGATGCACGTCGGTCTCATGCTTTCGGGTAAGAGCGGACGTCAGTTCGCGTTTTCATGAGATACAGAGCGCGACAGGCGTAACCTTTAAGGATTAGACCCGGTGGTATGGCGCTGGCGCGGTTGCGCTGCGCAAGCGCATTGGTCGCGCCAAGATGTTGGAGTTCTTCGCTGATCTGCCGCGATGCCTGGTCGGGATGGAAGCCTGTCCGTCAGCGCATCATTGGAGCCGCGAGCTACAGGCACTCGGCCACTGCGTGAGGCTAATGCCGCCGAGCTATGTGAAGGCCTATCTCAAGCGCAGCAAGAATGATGCGAACGATGCGGCCGCGATCTGCGAGGCAGTGGTGCGGCCATCGATACGGTTTGTTCCAATCAAGACAGAGGAACAGCAGGCTGGCTTGATGCTGCACCGAACCCGGCAATTGCTGGTGCGTCAGCGCACGATGTTGAGCAACGGCCTGCGCGGGTACTTGGCGGAACTGGGTGCGAAGGGACGCAATGGCATCAGTCAATTGCTTGGAAGAATGGCATGCCTGGCAGCCAAATGCAGAAGTGATTGCGCCGACAAATGTCCGCTTTGGGGCAACAGCCGACAACGGCGGATTTTGCCTTGCGATGGTTTGTCCGCTAATGCCCCAAAGTGTACATGAACTACAGCGCAAGCGGCGGCGGACCCTCGATCTTAGAAGGCTGGCAATGCGTACTTTCCGGCGGTCGGCAATAATCATCAGCTTCATTACGTTGGCGCTTTCGTTTCCTGGTCAGGCCGTCTGCGGGCCTGGACATGAAAGCTGCGAGCCTTCAGTAGATGAAGCGCGGGCGAAGATAGAACGATTACTCAATTTGGCTTTTCTGACCCCGTACTCGATAATCTCATTGGAGAAACTCGATGGTCGTGAACTTAAACACAGGGCCGCAAAAAATATGAAATGCGGTTTTTTGCTGTATTGAACTATTCTGGTGACAAGCTATGTTGCCGAATGAGTCTTTGTCCTGAGTTGCATAACTATTTGGTGAAAGTCGACGAGGCCGCAAAGAAAGCAACAATCGCAGGTTGGCTCTTTTTTGAACAAGCGGAGCGAGGGTGGCAATGAAGTAGACCGGAAATGCCGTTTGGTCACAGCGCCGACCTGACTGCGAACATCGCGCGGAGCGCGTATCAACTATCGTTTCTGATCGGAGACGATCTACCGACGATGAAACCCCGGCAATGTCCGGGATTTTTCTTTTGTTAAGGCCCGAAGAGCGGACGCGCCATCGCAGCTCGGCTATTGGACCGAAGTCGGTTCTAAGGTGGTGTGTGCTGTAGATTGTTGTTCCGAAATACGCTGCAAGAACCGCTTCCGTTCTTCTTCGGCTATTAGCTTAAAGAGCTGACTGCGCACCGCTTCGTCCCAAGTAGCTACGAGCAGATTGCGATAGCGCTTGAGATTTTCGCGTCGAATGAAGGATTGCATAACGCGCCTCCCGGGCGGCGAACTCATGCTGGCGATGTTCGTCCAACTGGGGACCATCGTTAAATCACGATTGCGATACTGGTATGACGGCCCACACGCCGGACTGAAAGTTTCTTGGCGACACGCTTAAGTCTGCAACTCCTCGTCCGCGCGATTGCTGCGGAGGAATACCCCTGTTGGGCCAAAGCGGACATCGCGCTGACGTACACGTTATGTCCGTCGGCTTAACCTCCTTGCGCCTGTGGCGGGCAATGTTCGCTTTTGACCCAAAGCGGACATGCGCGTTGCCAGGAAAGCCGGAGCGAAATAGTATTATTCTGCCAGCGTCTGTTTGTCCCATGGGTGCCAGTCAAACTGCCGGACAAAATGGACCGAGAAGTCCCCATTCCTCGGCGACCATGGCTACGAGCGTCCTGTCGCTGACGGTATTTCCATCGGGAGGTTATAATGCTGAGCGAAACGACAATTGCTGCTCTCAAATCCCAATTGCGCGGAGAGGTCATTGAGCCGGGCGACGCGGGATACGACACGGCAAGAAAAGTTTACAATGCTATGATCGACCGGAAGCCGCGGCTGATTGTGCGCTGCGCTGACGTTGCAGATGTCATTGCCGCGGTGAAATTTAGCCGGGAGCATAAGCTCCCCATATCCGTTCGCGGTGGGGGTCACAACGCGGCTGGCTCGGGGGTTTGCGATGATGGTCTCGTCATCGACCTCTCACCGATAAAATATGTCCGCGTCGACCCGAAGAAGCGCACTGTGCTGGTAGGAGGTGGGGCGCTGTGGGGAGACGTAGATCATGCAACGCACGCATTTGGTCTTGCGGTTCCAGCCGGCATTATCTCGACGACCGGCGTTGGCGGCCTAACGCTTGGCGGCGGGATCGGCCATTTGACGCGGCAATGCGGCCTTACCATTGACAATCTACTGGCTGTGGACATGGTTCTGGCCGACGGACGCTTTGTCACGGCAAATGCCAAGGAGAACTCCGATCTCTTTTGGGCGGTGCGCGGCGGCGGCGGCAATTACGGCATCGTTACGTCTTTTCTCTTCAAGGCACATCCCATTCACACAAATTATGCGGGGCCAATGTTGTGGCCGATGGAAGACGCAACGGAAATCTTGCGTTGGTATCGCGGCGTTATAGCCAAGGCGCCTAATGCCCTGAACGGATTTTTTCTGTTCCTTACTGTGCCACCGGGTCCACCGTTCCCTGAACACCTGCACAACAAAAAAATGTGTGGCATCGTGTGGTGTTATACTGGCCCGCTTAAGCAGGCCGAGCGGGTGTTCAAGCCAATCCGGAAATTTAAGACACCAGCGCTCGATTTGGTTGGCCCCATTCCACACCCAGCGCTGCAAAGCATGTTTGATGCGCTCTATCCGCCAGGGCATCAATGGTACTGGAAGGCTGATTTTGTACGCCAGCTAAGTGATGAAGCAATTGCGCTGCACTTAAAACACGGCGCAATGCTACCGACTATGCAATCGACCATGCACATGTATCCGATCAATGGCAAAGCACGCTCTTTCAAGAACAGCACAACACCATGGTCGTACCGCGATGCAACGTGGGCCGGAGTTATAGTTGGTGTCGACCCAAACCCCGCAAATAAAGAAAAGATCTCCAGCTGGGCAAGGGACTATTGGGACGCGTTGCATCCCTATTCGGCAGGAGGCGCATACGTCAATTTCATGATGGACGAAGGTGAGGACAGGGTCCGTGCTACATACGGAAAGAACTACAATCGTCTGGCCAAGATCAAGAAGCGCTACGATCCGACTAACTTGTTCCGCGTGAATCAGAATATTGCCCCCGCCAAGTGACGATGGACCGTCCGCGAAAGGTGCCGAGCTGGAAGCAAGCTAATGTCCGCTATTGGCACAAAGCGGACATCAATGGTCTGCGGACGAATGTCCGCTTTCGGAGTAAGAGCGGACATCATGACACGCCCAGACTAGCGGATTACCAAACATTAATTCCGTCGAAATGTCGTTGTAATCCCAACCTCTCCATTTAGACGCGCCAAGTTGGCGCTGGGCGGGCGACCACGATCATTTGCTTTATGTGGCATCCAATTTCTACCGCGCCGTTCGACCGCGATCTAGAACTAGCAGTTATTGACACAAACGGCGTGCGTGCAATTGTTTTTCCTTGCCGCCGCGTCCTTGGCGGCTGGATCAAAGCCGAAATCAAAACAAACATTGACGTGCATCCGACACATTGGCGCGATTGGGCGAAAAGGCCCTGATGTCTGCGCGTCATGTCTACTTTTGACCCAAAGCGGACATGCCGCGACATCGCCGGTAAACAAACCCCGGACATTCACAAATCGGCGGGAAATAAACCCGGATCCTGTGGTGTTATCTTGAGTAACGAGGCGTGTTCTCAGGGGGATACATGCAGCG
>JBARNC010000599.1:0-6507 GCA_049802775.1 Pseudolabrys sp.
AATGAAATTGCCGGCGCTGGTGTGAACCAAGAAATTGGAATTCTCCACGCCCTCCGCAATACCCTTGTAGGAGAGCAACTCGCCGATTTCATAGCCGGAAAGAAAGCGGGTAAGATCTTCCGCCGAAACGTCGGTATAGACCGCCATGAAGGGTCACTCCGCCGCTTCGTGCTCCCGTAGCGGGCGGGGCAGCGGGAAGAACACCCCCTCCTCCGTCGCCGTGACGGTTTCGATGTCGAGCGCGTAGCGCTCAGCGAAGGCGCCCACGATTTCCTCGACAAGCACTTCGGGCGCGGACGCACCAGCAGTGATGCCAAGGCACATGATGCCGTCGAAGTCACTCCATTTGATTTCAGCAGCGCGCTGCATCAGCACCGCACGCGGGCAGCCTGACTTCTCGGCCACTTCCTTGAGGCGCTGCGAATTCGACGAATTGGGCGCGCCAACCACAATCATGGCATCGACGATCGGCGCTACACGTTTGACCGCGTCCTGACGATTGGTCGTCGCGTAGCAGATGTCCTCCTTGTGCGGGCCGGCGATGTCCGGGAAACGCCGCTTCAAGAGATCGACCATGGCCGCTGTGTCGTCAACCGACAGCGTCGTCTGCGTCACATAGGCAAGTTTATCGACATCACGCGGGGTGAATCTTTCGACATCGTCCAGCGTCTCGACCAGCGTGATGCTGCCGGGCGGAAGTTGCCCCATCGTGCCAACGACTTCCGGGTGGCCGGCGTGACCGATGAGCACGATCTCGCGTCCGCGCCGGTTATGAATCTCGGCCTCGCGATGCACCTTGGTCACCAGCGGGCAGGTGGCGTCGATCGTAAACAGATTGCGCCGCTGCGCCTCCTCAGGGATCGCGCGCGCTACACCGTGCGCGGAGAAGATCACGGGCGCGTGGTCATCGGGAACCTCGGTGAGCTCCTCGACGAAGATCGCGCCCTTGGCGCGCAGGCTGTCGACAACATAGCGATTGTGCACAATCTCGTGACGCACATAGACCGGCGCTCCGTAAATTGCGAGCGCTCGTTCCACCGATTCGATGGCGCGCACGACGCCGGCGCAGAAACCGCGCGGCGAGCAGAGCAGCACCTTGAGAGTGGGCTTGGGCGAATTTGACGCCATTATTAACCTCGAAAGCGCGCGATTTTAGTGCGTAATTGCGGCACCGACATGGGCCGCACGGGCCTCTCCTGTCAAGCGAAACGGTTGCATCACCTGGCCGCAGCCCCTATATTCCGGCCACTTTCCGATCATCACCGATGATCTGAAGCTTCGCCCATGAGCGGGCGACGCATAGAGGAGATTTTGCCCTGGCGACCGCAGCACCCTTGATGCCAAAGGCGACCGCCGTCTGGCTATTGGACAACACCGCGCTGTCGTTCGACCAGATCGCCGAGTTCTGCAAGCTGCACCCGCTCGAAGTAAAGGCCATTGCCGACGGCGACGCCGCTCAGGGAATCAAGGGCCTCGACCCTATTCTGACTGGCCAGTTGACCCGCGAGCAAATCACCGAAGCCGAGAAGAACCCGGATACCCGCCTGAAACTGATCGAACCGAAGGCCTCGGTTCCGGCGACCGAGCGCGGCAAGAAAGGCCCGCGTTACACGCCGGTTTCGCGCCGCCAGGATCGACCGAACGCGATTTTATGGCTGGTGCGCAACCATCCGGAACTCAAGGACAGTGCTATCATGCGTCTCGTCGGTACCACCAAATCGACGATTGCGTCGATCCGCGACCGCACGCACTGGAATTCGGCCAGTCTAACGCCGATGGACCCTGTGACACTTGGCCTCGCGTCGCAAATCGATCTCGATCTCGAAGTCCAACGCGCCAACAAGGAGAAGCCGGTGCCCGTCGATACCGGCGCGACCTTGCTGCCAGCCGCTGAGACCACCGCGCGCAAGGAGACGGAAGTCGCAGCCGCCGTGGAGCCAGAGAAAAAGGCGGCCGAGCTCGACGTCAGCGCCGTGTTTGCCAAGCTCAAGCAGCTCGGCGGCAAAGCCGAAAAGGAAAGCGAGTAAGGACGGCTGAAAAATTCCGCTACGAAAATTTCTTTTCATTGTTTTGCGCGCGGCACGCGCGCGGGTAACGCAGTGAGACACCTCGCGCACGGTTCGCAATAAAGTGATCTGCTGAAGTATGCGTATGTTGCGCGCGGAATCGCTACTCCAGTTCCGCATAAGGATTATTGCGAATTTTAAATTAAGTCTGCCTTCGTCGGTGAGCGACCAACTCACGGCCATAGCTCGACATGTGGCTATGATGTCGCGCTCTTCAGCGCGCTCACCCGGCCGCGTGGGCCGCCGCTTCGCACCCGGCATCGCGCGGCAATTTTGGGGGCCTGCCCTCCCTTTCGCAGGGACGAGCGGAGGGCGCTGCGAGCTCTCAATATCCCCTCGTCCCATTGATCGCCGCGACGTAGCGTGCGACTGATTTCTCCAGCACCTGCTTGGCGTCCGTAATCACGCGGTCGAAATAGTGCCCGTAAATAATGTGGAACTGGAACGGTGCCAGGGCCTTGCCAATGTGCTCCACCTCACGCGCCGACAGCGGGATGAAATTCGGATAACTGCGCATGAACGAGAGCCACTTGCGGTCGGTGGCAACGGTAAGGATATCGCCCGCGCAGACGATGCCGCGGCCGCCGGCGCCGCCTGCCCAATGCATCACCGCGCCGCCTGGAAAATGCCCACCACAGCGCACCAGCGTGACGCCATCCCAGAGCTTGAACGTATCGCCATTCCACAGCTTGATCGCGCCATCCTTGCGTATGATCCAGTCGCTATCAGCGGCGTTGAGATGGATCGGGCAATTAAAGGCGTGCGCCCACTCAACCATCGTCGTGTAGAAATGCGGATGTGAAATCGCGATCACCTTCAGCCCGCCGAGACCTTTGATCATGTCCACCGTCGCGGCATCGAGCGTGGCGATGCAATCCCACAGCACATTGCCGCCTTCCGTTCGCACCAGGAGCGCGCGTTGACCGATGGCGAAAGACGGCTGCGAGCCGATACCGATGATGCCGTTATCGTATTCGTGAAAGCCATTCATGTGGCTTTTCGAAAGCGCCTCGAGCGTCGTCCAGGTCTGGCCGCGCGGCGGCACGTATTGCCGCTCCTCCTCGCAGATAAGGCACTGCGCAGGCGGCTGCGCGCTTTCCGGATATTGCGTGCCGCAGGCAGTGCAGATGAAAAGTGGCATGGGAGTTTCTCGGTTATTGGTCACTAATCCGGCGCGTGCCGCCGGCGACCGATCCAATCGGCAATGATAAATCCGACCACGCCACCGGGAATAATGGAGGACGCCGTGATGACGAATTGCCGCAGCGCGCAACCGAAGCGGTCTTCAGCGCACAGGAGCCATAGAAGGCGTCGTAGATTCCGACAGTGACGTAAACAGCGAATGGCACTAGCAGTACCCCGAGCGCCATTCCGCCGCATACCAGCCAGCCAAAGCTGATGCGCTTGGGCGAAGTCGGGTCGGCCTTTGCCATGGCAAAAGTTTCCAGGATGCGTCGCGCATTCTGCCGTCCGCTCACTCCCGCGCAAGTGGAGTTCAGTGCTTTATTCTTGGATGCTCTTGCGGACATAAACGGAGAAATTGGCAAGCGCGTACTACGCACCCGCATCTCATATTCATTTTTCAAACGACCCGCCTTCGCTGTGCCTCCACACCAGGCAAGCCAACGCGCCGCAGGCCGGGCTCGCCAGGGCAAGCTTTTGGACGACCGTAGGCCTCAGACCGCCGGACCCGCGTTTTGCGAAGATCAGCTCCGATCTGGCTGAAGTTCTAGGGGGCGCCTCCTCGCTCTGGGCTCGTCCACAAGGCGTAAATCGTCCTCGAATCGGGTCCAATCGCGTGCGCCGCAATATTCCCACAACTTATTAATATTATTAAACAATTAATTGTGAGCGAGGGCTACCTTGTGCATAGCAATAATTTTGTTATTTGCCATACATAAGCGACGGAACCCGCGAGGTACTGAAATGATATCGCGCAAAATGAAGTTTCTTTCCGCAGCCGTGGCTGTTGCGGCCTTGATCGCCACGGTGGCAGTTGCCCGCACGGTACAAACGCATGCGGTGCCGGCTAACCACGCATCGAGTAGCAAAGTCATCGGCACGGCCCCTGACCAAGCAACGCCTCCCCGCCGGCACGGAATCATCGTTTGCGGCATGGCTATCGATTCGGATTGCGAAAAGATCGAGACTCTATTGCCAATGTAAAGGGCCGCCAGCGGGCCACCAAGCTTTCCCCCACCAGCACGCCAGCTCACCGATGCCGGTTCAGGCGCCGGGCCAGAAAGCCCCTGGCCCGGACCAATTCGCCCGCAACTTACGACTTCGACAGGTCGTTAATCGTACAAAGGCTGAGATTGCTCGTGCCGGTGCGAACGATGATGCACGCGCCGCTGGTAGGCGTAGGCCTTGTGTCGGGAGAGAGTCACTCCTGGGGGACTCTTGCCGCTCGGCGGTTTGCCGAAACTATCGCCAGTCGCAGGGGCGTCGTCGCGCTCAGGAGTTCGCAAAAGAGCCGCGTCAGAACAGAAATGATCTCATTCCACGCGCGTGCGCCGATGGGGCCGTGTGATCCTGTGCGGGCGCACATATTGAATCATAATGGCGCGGCAGGCAGGATTAAGCTGACTCCTGTTCTCCAGCAGACAGACAAACACTTCGTTGCGATTCGGAATAGCACTCCAGCACACCCTGAATGCATCGCCGATACAGGCGTTTCATCAGCCCTATGGTCGCCGCGCCACTGTGGATAAAAAAGCGGGGAGGCGGGTTGACGTATAGGTCAAGAATGGGGGGCCATCATGGGCTTAGGACACGGCGCTTTGCTTTGGATACTCGGGATTCCTCTGCCGATCATTATCTGCTGGCTTTGTTCTGGCCCTGAGTTCGTATTCACTCCCGTTTTCATCAAACCGGACGTGCATGCGGCTGCCGTGCATTGATTTCTTAGGTGTGCAGACATTCATGGCCGCGGGCAATGCCTGCGGCATTGCATGCAATTAAAGCGCGCCTCCCGCCTATCGGCGCTAAGATCAGCGTAAGATCGGCATATGTCGATCCTGCTAGGCCAGGAGCCGAATATGAAATCCAGTCGCCGTTTGAAAACCCGCGCGCACAACAATAGTGCACGCCCATCGCGGGTCGCGGCCGAGAATGCGGTGCGAACGCTGATTCAATGGGCGGGCGATGATCCGCGCAGGGAGGGGCTTCAGGGCACACCAGCCCGCGTCGTTCGCGCCTATGAAGAGTGGTTTGCGGGCTATTTCGAAGATCCGCGTGAATATCTGCAACGGACTTTCGAAGAGGTGGCCGGCTACGACGAAATGGTGCTATTGCGCGACATCCGCTTCGAATCTCACTGCGAACATCACATGGCGCCGATCATTGGCCGCGTTCATATCGGCTACCTCCCGCGCAAGCGGGTTGTCGGCATTTCAAAACTGGTGCGGTTGGTCGACGTTTACGCCAAACGAATGCAGGTCCAGGAGAAGATGACCGCCGAGATCGCCGCGTGTCTCAACAGCGTGCTCAAACCGGCGGGCATCGCTGTTGTCGTCGAAGGCGCCCATGAATGCATGACGACGCGGGGGGTCCATAGGTCGGACGTGACCATGGTAACAAGCCGCATGCTTGGTGTGTTCCGGACGAACTTCAAAACGCGACAGGAGTTCTTTGCGGCGATAAAGCTCAAACATGGCATCGACGACGGGTCGATCTGAGTGTGAGGCATCCCTTCTCGGCGCTCCACACTTCCTTCCATGCGTGCAATGCCAGCGCGAGCGAGCCGATGCCCGCCTTAAAAGCAAAGTTTATTCAGCATCTGTTCGAGGGCCGCCTTGCCCTCCAGATTCGCTATGCTTCGCGACTCGAAATAATCCTCCGAACGCGCGATCGGGCTTGTCCGTCCAGCGCGATAGATTTCCCATCGCCAGGGCTTCGGCATGCGGGCGCGGTTCTTCACCACCACCGAAAAGTCGGTCCGATCAAGGCCGCCCTTCATGGCGCGCGTGGGTTTGTGGCGGGGTTTGCCGGCGGTGACGCGGCGCTGTCCCGCTCATGGGCCGCGGCAAGATCGGCGGGTTCGACAGTCACCATTTCGATGGACGACTGGCGCGCGTCCGCCGGCAACAGGATCATCGTCGCCAACCGGCGATAGACCGGAAACGACAATTCCTCGATCAGTTCCTCGTCCGTCACTACTTCATAACCGCCGGGCGCCAGGCGCCGGTCGACACCTTTGAGTGAAAAGGGATGCTGAAATGTCAGGGTCACGCGTTTCGTGCGTGTAACCATTACGATGTCCTCGATGGCAGAGCGACAGCACGATCACACTGGCGGCGCGCTCACCAGATAAAAACCGCGAGTACTATTCCGGCCGAGATCATCAATCCCAGCCCCCAGAAGGAATAGGTCATCATCCGGTCGATTGCGTCACCATTCATTCGATTATTATGCGCGCTTTGAACGGCGATTGATACAAATA
>JBARNC010000600.1:0-1625 GCA_049802775.1 Pseudolabrys sp.
ATAATATTGCACGCAGCGACTTGGCTGTTCAGATGCGCCTCGAAGTCGACCCCAGCCGGAATGTGGTCGACATCCATAAAAATATTTTTTTGCCCGAATTTTTGTGACAATCGATCGTACAATCGACCCGCAGTACTGATCGAATCTTCTCGGCGGTAATTTACGAAAATCGTACCCATGGGCCCTCGGGTCCCTGAAAGGCAAACATATTTTATCGCTGGGCGAGTTAAATCACTATTAGCTAGTTCACACAGGGCCAGTCCCTGGGCCCGTTGCGGACATCGCGGATCAATCGAAGAGCGGTCTGCTATGCGCCGCGAAGAAGTAGGGCCGGCGATGGGCCACCAAGCAGACACTGCCAGCTACTACTGGACTACCTTCCTTCGACTTGATCCAAAGCTCGCTACCGCCTTCGGCGCCGGACCGGTTGCGATCATAGACCCCAGCGGCGCCCATGCCAGTGCCTGTGAACGCGACGGTATTGTCGCGTGCGTCCCGGCCAACGGGCTGTCAACAACCAGGCAGATGGCAAGCTGTTCGACCGCAGCGCTTTTACCTACGAGTCAGACACGGACAGCTACCGCTGTCCGGCTGGTCGCTCGCTCATGCGCAAGCAATTGTACAGGCGCAAGCGCAACGTGGCCTATATGTCGTCTGATTGCTCTGGCTGCGCTCTCAAGCCGCAATGCACCACAGCCGAGCGCCGTTTCGTCAAGCGCCATCTAGACGAGGATGCGCTCACTCGGATGAATGCGAGAGCCAATCCCGAACTCATGGCGAGACGACGATGCGCTGCCGAGCATCCTTTCGGCACCATCGAGCGAATGATGGCGGGCGGACGTTTCCTGACCAGGAACCTCAAGGGAACCAGAGCCGAGATGGCCCTTTCCGTCCTCGCTTACAACATGCTTCGCGCCATCAACATCAAGACCGCAACCGCCTGAAACAAAAAAGAGGCTCCGGATTACCGGAGCCTCTTCCGTTTTCACAAAGCCTCAGATTTCCCGGGGTTTCTGTCAGCCGGAAGATTTCAAACGACGGGCGCTGTTGCAAGTACCTGCCGTCAATGTACGCCGTTAGAAGTGGAAGTTCACGCCAGCGCGGAGGATGCTGCCCTTGAAGCTGGTGTCAACCTGCGGGGAGATACCGTAACGCACAAACCCGTTGGAGAACGCGGCATTCAGTACACCGGCGTTCCACGACACGTCGCCGAGATCGTAATAGAGATACTCGAACTTAGCGCTCCACCTCGGAAAGAATAGCCATTCGACGCCGGCGCCAGCGGTCCAGCCCGCGCGCGTCTCAGAGAAACTAGAAGCGAGCGAGCCGAAGGTAGTATCACCACCACCACAGCAAACCTCATGGGACTGGGTAATGTTGACGCTCGACTTAACTCCGCCATAGGCCAGACCGCCGGTTCCATAGAGGAGGAAGGTCGGCGCGGCGAGCCAACCGAGGCGGCCACGCACCGTGCCCAGCCATTGGATCCTATTCGAGGCGTCGAGTTGCGTAATGATTGGCAAGCCGTTATTGGCCAGCACCGAGGTCTGCGCCGTAGAGTTGTTCCCGTTATTATTGCCGATGCCCTGAACGTCCGCCTCGATGCCCCACACCCAGTTAGTAAC
>JBARNC010000601.1:0-18487 GCA_049802775.1 Pseudolabrys sp.
AGAGCGGCAATCCATGGCGATCCACAATCGCCATGATTTTCATGCCCTTTCCGCGCTTCGTAGTTCCGATTTCCGACCCGCCGCCCTTGGCCATGACGAACGTTGCGTCGATGAAGCATTCTTCTTCGTTCAGGGCGCCTCTATCGCGAAGCTCGTTGGCAACATCCGTCAGCACGCGACGCAAAACCTCATCGCGGCACCAAGTCTGAAAGCGCCGATGCACAGTTTTGTAGTTCGGGAAGCTCTGCGGCAGCATGTGCCATTGCGCGCCTGTGTTGAGAATCCACAGCACCGCTTCGAGCACACAACGGGTCGGAATCGGTTTGCGCCCAGGACGTCCATCGACAATTTTCTCCTCCGGAAAATGATCCCGGATGCGCTCCCACTGCTCCTCCCTGAGCCGAATCATTCGACATTGTTATCCGATCGACAGCAGTCGGCAATTTTGAGATAGGTTCTAATTAAAGTCTGGCCGTTGCGGCCAGTCCTCACAGCTGGGCGCTTATTTTGCATCAGGCCCACAGGGCCTCCCTTGGCTCCGTGCCCTAACCGCAACAATCCAAAATAATTCGTATGCGCAACCGCGTTGCGTCCACCGAACGGCCATAATTCGTGTAGAAATTGCTAGCCCCGACCTCGGGACGGGGTACGGGGAATACCAGGTTGAGATCGGGGCCGCGCTCTCTTGGGGACCGAGAGCGGCCCCGATATTATCATCGTCCCCATCTCAGCAATATCAACACTTTGCGACTAAAACGCTGTACGTTGATATAATGTTGCGAAAAGCGCCCCGTCCGGGCGCTTATTGTTTCTTTAGGCCCTGCGGAACCTAGATCAGGCCGGACAGTGAAAGCCCTCTGCATGTCACAGGCCCCCAACCATCCTCATGCAATCCCCTCAGGCTTTTTTGTTCGGTATCCAATTGTATCAACATTTTGAGATTATCAACTGCGACCATAACGCAGCCCGAACCAGTGATGGTGCCAATGATGGTGCCAACACTACAGGGAGATCCTGCCGCAGCACGTTCTAATGCTTCATCTGAAACATCAGGCGTAAAAACATCGACATCACGGGTGGCCTTGCTGCGTTTGACAGTAGGTTTTTTCGTCTTTCGCTTTTTGGCCATTTAGTTGCCCCCTTCCGGTAGGGTTGGCCCCGACCTCGGGGCTTCGGGGGATGGGTGAGATCGGGGCCGTTGCTCTCTTGGGGTTGAGAGTGGCGCCGACTTTACAATACTGCCCAATTAACCAAGCATTAATACTTTGCAATATGGTTAACGCTGCGGCTGGCCGCTTATTTTTGAAGAACCTTGCACACTTCGAATGCTACCCCCGCAGTAAAAGGAACCTACCAAGTTAAAAGGCCATTGCAGCTCTCCATGGTATGGGCCTCACCACCTTCTGTATCTGCGATCGAGTCTCTTAGTGGCGCTTGCGCTAGAAACGCTGCCGCTTGCGCTAACGTTGGCTTCGATCATTGGTCTGGCTTCGATCCTTCTACTTCTCTCAACAGCTCGATCTAGTTGGACTGCAAAGTCGCCATCAGCATCGACGGTAGCGACAACGGCGAGCTTAGGATGCTCGTGCGGCAACGCAGCGGTAGCGGCACGAAGCCTCGTGTTGAGGGGCAATGATGGATTGCGATAGACCTGTTGAAGCAAATCAAGCGAGGTCCCGTTCGGCGCAAGCTCAATTGCGTCAACCTCAATCCTTCTCGTTAGATCTGGTATCAATTCCATAGTCTTTGCCCGGTCCGCATGTGGTCCGCATGAGTGGTCCGCATCAACTTCAACATTCCCCCCTGCGCTATCGGTCTTTTACCCTCTCTTCCCTATTGTTGCTGTGGAAACAATTGCCAAAACTTTGGCCGGAAATAACAAGACCAAGCCGGTCCAGTCGTTTCAGGCAGCAATCAAAATTATAAAGCTTAGCGCCAACCTGACGCTAAAAACGAAACAGGTGTTGGGCGCTATTTGCCAGTGCTTGACACTAGCGGAGTCGTCGGCAAGCCACTATGGCGACTCCGCTGCTTTAACCGCGTCTGTGCGGAAGAACCAATGTTTGTGCGTAAATACAGTCCGTTCGTTGCTGCATTCGCGTTCGTTTTAACAATTTGCGCTTCGGCGACGGCTGACCCGGAGGGCTGCCACGAGGCCGTAGATCAATTCAAATCCGCAAGAAGCGAAGTGGCAGACGGCATCAGAGCGTTTGCATCTTGCATTTCGAGCAGCGACGGTCACTTCAAGCGAATTCTCTAGACTTCGGTCGGCCGAAGATGATTTTGAGTCAGCTATGGACGGCGATAGAAAAGCAGAGAAAGCGTCCATAGAATGGGCCTTTCGCGGATGATGATGGCCTACTTCTTATAGACCGAGCCAGGATCAAACTGCTTTTCCGCATCGCGGAATTCGAGCGTCACCGCTCCTGTCTTGCCGAGTGGTATCGCGCGGTAGAAGCAGGACCGGCGGCCCGTGTGGCACGCGCCAGGGCCTTGCTGATCCACCCTTAGCCACAGCGCGTCTTGGTCGCAATCGACACGCAACTCGATCACGCGCTGGACATGGCCAGATTTCTCGCCCTTCTTCCAAAGCGCCTTGCGCGACCGACTGTAATACCACGCCTCGCCGCTCGCGATGGTGTTCCGAAGCGCTTCTTCATTCATGTGGGCCACCATCAGCACGTCGCCCGACTTGGCATCGGTGACAACGGCGGCGAGCAGCCCGTCGGCATCGAATTTGGGCATAAAGGCCAAGCCTTCTTCGACTTCTTTCGATGATTTGGTCAAATCGAACCACCTGAGGTGCGAGTGGAGCGAGCCATCACGTTTAAAATCCGATGTCAGGTATACCCAACCTCAGTGAGGTGATCGGCCGAATGCCCATCAGCCTTCGAGGCACACCTGCGGCGCGCATTTCGGGTTGACGGAGGAATACTACAGAAACAAATGCAAACGGGACTTACCGCTGTCCGCCGCGCAGCATGGTCATAAAACGGACCTGCTCGCCGGCCTCGTCGCGGAACGCGCCGGTGAAATGAGTGGTTACGGTCAGTGCTCCGGGCTTTTCCACGCCACGCAGCGACATACACATATGCTCGGCCTCAATCATCACTGCGACACCGCGTGGCTTCAGGATCTCGTCGATAGCGGTAGCAACCAGCGATGTCAGATGCTCCTGCGTCTGCAATCGACGCGCATAGACGTCGACCAGACGCGCGAGTTTTGAAAGCCCCACAACGCGATTCACCGGCATATAGGCGACGTGGGCCTTGCCATAGAACGGCATCATGTGATGCTCGCAATGCGAATTGAAACCGATGTCGCACACCAACACGAAATCATCGTAGCCGCCAGTCTCGCTGAATGTGCGGTCGAGCACCTCCACCGGGCATTCTCGGTAGCCTTGGTAGATTTCCTCGTAGGCGCCGATCACCCGCTTGGGCGTCTCCAGCAAACCTTCGCGATTGGGATCATCGCCTGCATAAGCGATCAGTGTGCGCACAGCGGCTTCGGCCTGCTCGCGCGAGGGCCGCGGCTCGACCGGTGCGGGCGCCGCCCGCACATGCTCGGACAAGCCCTGCTTCGGCCACGGCTTCACATTGGTGTTCTTCGCGTCCATGACGGGTCTCTCCGTTCGACCGGCACGCAAAGGTACCGGGTGTGTCACCGGGTTGGCCGCGTCAGTTAACCGATCCGGACCATTTCTCGTCCGATGCGGGCGTCTGGACGCTGCATTCCCATTCGGCAGGCGCTATCTCAGGCCTGTCAGGCGCCGAGAACCCTTCTCGCACCGCCGTATCAGCCCCTATATATTCGTTTGCCTGGCAGAGGCAAACCGTCACTCTGGATTATCGAAAAAACATCAATGCTTAACGAGGTTTACAACACGCGGATCCTGGAACTGGCGGGCAATATCCCCCGCCTGGGCCGCCTGCCCGAACCTGATGCGACTGCGACCGCCCATTCGAAGTTGTGCGGTTCCACCGTAACCGTAGACCTCAAGATGAAGGGCGGCGAGGTCGCGGATTTTGCGCATGACGTGAAAGCCTGCGCGCTGGGGCAGGCCTCGTCGTCAATCATGGCGCACCACGTGATCGGAGCAAAACCTGCCGAACTGCGAGAGTTGCGCGAGACCGTGCGCAAAATGCTGAAGGAGAATGGGCCTCCTCCCGGTGGCAAATGGGCAGACATCGCAGTGCTCGAGCCAGTGCGCGACTACAAGGCGCGTCACGCCTCCACCTTACTCACTTTTGATGCGGTGGTTTCGGCCCTCGACCAGATCGAAGCCAAGTTAGATAGCAAGCGCGCGCCGGCAGCTGAATAAACTATTTCGCTGCGGCCAGGCCGCCGGTCTTTGTTCGGGTTAAATCGGCACGATCCCCAACGGGTTTGTTACAGCCCGCAGTCAGCCGCGGAAGGTTGTGCGAAGCGCCCGTGTTTCCGAGTCGGATGCCGGTTACTAGATTCGCGCTTTCCGTCTTTATCAGTATCGAATGGCTGCCCACAGCGGCGAATGCGCCGAACAGCCCGGCCGGTACGCGTCCGGCCGCGTAAGTCACAAGTTCATCCGGACCAGTATGGCGTTCGGAGGATACCACCTTGAGCTGAGCGGACTTGCTGCCCACCCGCAAGCTAATGGTGCTAAGCGCATCGGGTAGTGGCTTCTGTTCGGCGCTGTGGCGGCGCTCGATATAGTTCACGTCATAATTGTCGCCACCGGCGACACAGGCGACCATCAGGTCGAAGCTGCCGATTTCTTCGCCTTCGACGGTAAGCGGATGGCGTCGAGCCAAAGTGGCGACGCCCGCGCGATCGACCAAAGCCCACCGCTGCTCGCTGATTGCGGTCGCGCGCGAACCGTTGGTCATGCGCGGCGCAGGTAGCGACATCGCCGTCGGCGAGGACGCTGCGACCGTTGCAGCGGCTGGTGCGTCAGGTTCCTCGGTCGACAACCGCGTTCGCAATAGTTCGTCACGCGTCAGCGCATGCATTGGTTCCCAAGGCGGGATACGTAGCGCCAGATCGAGCAGATCAACGGTGGCCCCCATTTCAGCCGTGTATTGCGCAAGGCGCCCGATATCGCGCTGGACCAGCACGAGGTCTTCGGCCGAGTAGTTGGCAGCGGTCGGATCCTCGCGGCGATCACCCAACCAGATTTGGTGGACCATCACACGCGCGTCTGCCGGCACCGAGCGATACAGGCCGCCGAGCAGCACGAAGGCACACATCGACTCGCAATCGGCGTTCGGCGAAAAAACAGCGCGCGGCTCCTCTTGACTCTCTGCGGGACGATCGACGAGTCGACCGACCGTCGTTGCAAGTTTCAGCTTTCGGATTTCACGCCCCAAGGCAATGGCGCCAAGCACGGACCCGCCATCAGAATCGATCGCCACTGTGGCCCCGGTAAGATCGTGGCTTTTCGCGAAGACAAGAAAGTGGCGCGGTGTATCTGCGGTAATGGCACCAGCGGCCGAAATGAAAACCTTGCAGTTTGAACCGCAAACGTCAGCGGGACCTTGCACGCGCAATTCGAATTGCATCGGCAGCGTGCGCTCGGAAGCGCGCAACGGTGCCGGCAACAGCAGGTGTGGCGCCGCCAAAGCGAGCGCAGTAGCCATCAAGAGGGAACGGCTCATTCTTCCCCTGTCTCGCCACCGAGCCCTCCTTCTGGCGTGGTTATCCACGTTCTGGCTGGGCTTTGGCGGCGCCTAATACCCCCGGCGTCACCAAGTCTTAGTGCAGTTGCGAGATTCGCGTCTAGTGTAAAAAAGTCACTATAGGCATTGCGCCGGATCAAAATCTGAAAGTTCCATTAACTTGGAACCTTGCATGGAACTTTTCGGATCTTAAACTTTCACCGGAACTTGAACCGCCTCATGGCTGCAAACAGAGCCCGATATTCCCCCTTAGCCCGCTTGCCTCGCATGGCCGGTCGTGGGCTGGTCGGGCTCTATCGCTTTACGCTTTCGCCCCTCCTCGGCCCGCGTTGCCGACATTTGCCGAGCTGTTCCGACTACGCGGATGAGGCGATCGGACGCTTTGGATTGTGGGCGGGTGGATGGATGGCGCTTGCCCGCGTCCTGCGCTGCCATCCCTGGGGAACGTCGGGACTGGATTTCGTGCCCGAAGATCTGCCTGAAAGCGCACACTGGTTTCTACCCTGGCGCTATGGCCGCTGGCGCGGCGTCAAGGAGACGCCGCGGTGCTAGTTGCACCGTCAGATTTGCCTGCTATATCGGGTTCAACGCTTACCTGCATTCGTAGGCAGCGAGTGAGCAACAGGAGATGCTGATGGTCGCGCTGACCTTTCCCGACGGCGCACGCCGTGAATACCCCTCAGGCACAACCGGTCTTGATATCGCCAAAGGCATTTCCCCCTCACTGGCAAAACGCACCGTGGCCATGGCGCTTGACGGCGCTCTCGCCGACTTAACCGACCCAATCGGCCGCGATGCCAAAATCGAGTTCATTGCGCGTGAAGACCCGCGCGCCCTCGAGCTGATCCGGCATGACGCAGCTCACGTACTTGCTGAAGCGGTGCAGAACCTGTGGCCCGGGACACAAGTCACGATCGGGCCGGTGATCGAGAACGGATTCTACTACGACTTTGCCCGCAACCAGCCATTCACGCTGGAAGACCTGCCGGTGATCGAAAAAAAGATGCGCGAGATCGTCGCGCGCGACAAACCTTTCACAAAGGAGATCTGGTCGCGCGAGGAAGCTAAAAAACACTTCCGGGACATGGGCGAGGCCTTCAAGGTCGAGCTCATCGACGCCATTCCTGCTGACCAGCAGATCAAGATCTACAAGCAGGGCGACTGGTTCGATCTTTGCCGCGGTCCGCACATGAGATCGGTCGGCAAAGTTGGAAATGCTTTCAAGCTGATGAAAGTGGCCGGCGCCTATTGGCGCGGTGACTCCAAGAACCCGATGCTCACTCGCATCTACGGCACTGCTTTCGCCAAGCAGGAAGAACTCGACGCATATCTCAGGCAGATCGAGGAAGCCGAGAAGCGCGATCACCGCCGTGTGGGGCGCGAGATGGACCTGTTCCACTTCCAGGAAGAGGCGCCGGGTTCGGTTTTCTGGCATGCGAAAGGCTGGACGCTTTTTCAGGCACTCGAGAACTACATCCGCCGCCAACAAACCACCGCCGGCTATGTCGAAGTCAATTCTCCGCAACTCATGGACAAGACCATGTGGGAGACCACGGGTCATATTCCCACCTATTCTGACATGATCTTCCTGACGCAAAAGCGCGAGGAAGACGAACGGGTCTACGCAGTCAAGCCGATGAACTGTCCCGGCCACGTACAGGTTTTCAAGAACGGGCTGCGCAGCTACCGCGAGCTGCCGGTAAAAATCGCGGAGTTTGGCAAGGTCCACCGCTTTGAGCCATCGGGCGCACTGCACGGGCTCATGCGCGTACGCGCGTTTACGCAAGATGACGCGCATGTGTTCATCAGCGAGGGCCAGATTGCGGAAGAAGCACTCAAAATGAACGATCTGATCCTCTCGATCTATGAGGATTTTGGCTTTTCCGACGTGCGCATTAACTTCTCCGACAGGCCGGAAAAACGCATCGGCGACGATACCGTGTGGGACAAGGCGGAAGCTGCGCTAATGGCGGCGCTAAAGGCATCTGGCCGCAGGTGGACTCTGAACAAAGGTGAAGGCGCTTTCTACGGGCCCAAGCTCGAATATGTTTTGCGCGACGCGATCGGCCGCGACTGGCAGTGCGGGACCGTACAGGTTGACCTCAATCTGCCCGGTCGGCTTGGTGCGTTCTACATCGACGAGCACTCAAACAAGGTCACGCCGGTCATGCTTCATCGCGCTATGTTCGGCTCGCTCGAGCGTTTTACCGGCATTCTGATCGAGCACTATGCCGGCCATCTGCCGTTGTGGCTGTCGCCGGTGCAGACAGTGGTCGCCACCATCACATCAGATGCAGACGACTTTGCACGCGAGGCAGTCGAGGCGGCAAGCAAGCTTGGATTGCGCGTCGAATCCGACCTGCGAAACGAAAAGATCAACTACAAAGTGCGCGAGCACTCCCTGGCTAAGGTCCCTGCCCTTCTCGTGGTTGGCAAAAAGGAAGCGGCCGAGCGTACGGTTTCGATCCGGCGTCTGGGCAAGGAAGGCCAGCAAGTGATGCCGCTCGACGTCGCGCTCAAGACGCTAGCCGACGAAGCCGTGCCGCCGGATGTGCGACGAATGAAGACCGCAGTTTAGGGCGTTACTGCGTCGCGATAAAAGCTGCGAGGTCGGATGCTTCGCTGCGCGACAGGTTCATATCCGGCATTCGGGGATGCGGCGTCAGCAAGAAGAACGCGAGTGTCGCTTCATTGAACCCAGGTTTTTTCGCGATGGCTGAAAATGGCGGCGATTGTGCGGTGCCACGCTGCTGATCGGACGCCACCACATGGCAGGTTGCGCACCAGCGTTTGGCCAGCGTTTCGCCTTTGCGCGCATCGGCCGCCGAGACGGCCTTCGCCAGTGTTCCGGCAACGAACACAGAAAGCAGCCCAACGGCGATACGATACATGGTGGCCTCTGATTGTTATTGATCATTATATAAGGCGGCGCGCCTTCTGTCCGCCTTGACTTATGTCTAAACAGGAAATGTCAGCGTCTGCCAGCGGCCTGTGCCAGTGTCCGCGCATCTGCACTGCCCGGCGGTTTCTCGAGTGTGCGCAGAAAGCGCTCCGACCAATGACTGATATCGTTGCGCACCAGCACCTTGAAATTGGCCGCATGACGTTGGCGCCTCTCATCCAGCGGCATTGACAGCGCACGATTGATTGCGTTGCCGACGCCCTCCGAATCGTAAGGGTTGACCAGCAGCGCCGCAGTACATTCGTACGCGGCGCCAGCAAAGCGCGAGAGGATCAGCACGCCCGGATCGTCCGCGTTTTGTGCCGCGACGAATTCCTTGGCCACCAGGTTCATGCCATCACGCAAGGGAGTGACTAGTCCGGCGCGCGCAGCACGATAGAGGCCGGCGAGGGCTGTGCGGCTGTGTGCCTTGTTGATATAGCGCACGGGTGTCCACGAGGCCTCGCCGTATGCGCCGTTGATACGCCCGACCGCCTCGCCCACAGCACGGCCCATATCCGCATATTCGGCAATGCCGGTGCGGCTGCGCGGCGTGATCTGAAGATACGTGACCTTGCCGCGCCAGTCGGAGAAATTGGCGAGGAAACGCTCGAACGCGTTCATGCGCTCCGGGATGCCTTTGCTGTAGTCGAGCCGGTCGACGCCAATGATCATCGCACGGCCGGAGAGACTGTCCAGCACGTCGCGCACAAAATCGGTTTCAATGGCACGGCGCGCCAGACGCGCAAAGGCCTCCGTCTCCACTCCGACTGGGAACGTGCCGATGTTCACGACGCGATTGGCGAATTGGAAGCTGTTGCCGCTCGCCCAGGGCAGCCCGCATTCGTTCGCGATGTAGCGAGCAAAATTGGCAGTGTCGACCTCCGTCTGAAATCCGACCAGGTCGTAATGACAGAGCGCCGGGATCAGTTGATCGTGGTTGGGCAACGCGGTGAGGATTTCCGGCGGAGGAAACGGGATATGAATGAAAAAACCGATCTTGTTGTTGTGACCGCGATCGCGCAGTGCCTTGGCCAGCGGAATTAAATGGTAGTCATGCACCCACACCACGTCGTCGGGCTGCAGCAATGTTTCGAGGTGGCCTGCGAAATACTGATTGACGCGGAAATAGCCGCCGAGGTCGCGGCGCGTGAATTCGGCGAGATCGAGCCGATAATGCAGGATCGGCCACAGCACACGATTGGCGAAGCCATTGTAGAACTCCTGATAGTCATCCTTGTCGAGATCGACAGTGGCGTAGGTAATGTTGTCGTGAGTGATGGATTTCACCGTCCGCGGCACATCTTCGGCAACGCGCCCGCTCCAGCCGAACCACAGGCCGCCATGTCGCTTAAGCGCCGGCCGGATCGCCACTTCGAGCCCGCCGGCCCGCGTGCCGCGATCAGGAACGGCAACCCTGTTCGACACTACGACGAGCCGCGCCAATATCGGTCTCCCCAGCTCTGCGACAGCTTGATTGCCGTCAAGGTCAACCCTGACATTGAGTAGGTCTGCGGAAAATTCCCCCACATTTTTCCGGTTACCGGGTGTATGTCCTCCGACAACAGCCCGTAGCGGTTTCGCACTCGAAGCGCGTCGACAAACATATCACGGGCCTCGTCACGCCGGCCAATTTCCCACAATGCGTCAATCAGCCAAAACCGGCAAATCAAAAAAGCTGACTCCGGAGAGCCAAAATCGTCGGCAGCGACATATCTCATAACGTGGTTGCCGCGCCGAAGTTCATTGCCGATTGCTTCGACGGTCGCCACGAACCGCGGATCGTCGGGCGCTACCAGTCCGAGCTCGGCGAGCAGCAGCGCGCTGGCATCGAGGTCTTCGCTCTCAAAAGCCGCCGAAAACGCCTTGCGTTTGGGATTCCACCCGCGCTTGAGCACATCTTCACCTATCCGATTGGCGATCCCGCCCCAATAGGTCGCGCGTTCCGACAAGTTAAGATGGTTCGCAATCGCCTCAAGTCGCTGGCAACCGGCCCAGCACATCGCCGCCGAATGCGTGTGGACACGCTTACGGCCCCGATATTCCCATATGCCGGAATCGGGTTCGAGCGCGAGCTTCGCCGCCTGTTCGCCAAGCGGCTCGATCGTATGAAACAGCGCGGCATCGCCCGGGCGTGGCAGCCTGCGATCGAAGAACATCGGCGTCGCCGCCATTATAATACTGCCGTAGACGTCGTGCTGGTCCTGATTGACCGCCGCGTTTCCAATGCGCACTGGTGCATCGCCGCCATATCCGGCAAGCGCCGGAGCCGTTCGCTCCTCGACCACATCGGTATGCACGACGCCGTAGAGCGGCCGTAGGTGTTCGGCGCGACCCACGGCGACGCTCAGGATATAGGATATGAAGTCTTCCATGGTGCGCGTCGCGCCGATGCGATTCAATGCGCGCACGACAAAGAAGGCGTCCCGCATCCAGCAAAAACGATAGTCCCAATTGCGTCCCGATCCCGGCACTTCGGGAATCGAGGTGGTCAGTGCGGCGACGATCGCGCCGGTTTCCTCGTAATTGCACAGCTTGAGCGTGATGCCCGCGCGGATGATCTCGTCCTGCCAGTCGATGGAGAAGGCAAGGCGCCTCACCCACTCAAGCCAGTAGTCGCGGGTGCGTTCGCAGAAATCTCGGCACGTCGTTTCGAGTGAGCCCTCAAAGGGTTCATCGGTGCCGAACACCAGATGCACAGGCCGTGTCAGCACGAACGAAGCTTCGTTCTCAATGTAGGAGAGCGGCGCGTCGGTCGTCAGCCTGACTGGCACCTCATCGCGCCAATAACGGATGTGGTTGCTGCCGGAAGAGCGTGAGGTGACCGGCTCACCGTACCGATGGGTCGTCCGGAAACGAATGGTGATGCGCGGCATGCCGCCAATTGGCTCAACGATGCGCATGAGTTGCGGCGGGCGGAAGGTGCGGCCGAAGATCTGGAAACGCGGCGCAAAGTCGGTGATACGCACGGCGCCGCCCTTGTCGTCGATCAGCTCCGTAACTATGGTCGCGGTATTACGCACATAATCCGAGCGGAGCTCGACCTGGCCGTCGAGCAGCACGTCGGTGAATCCCTTGTCCTCGTTGCCAGAAAGCAAGCGGCAGAATACAGGATCGCCGTCATAGCGCGGCAGGCACCACCACACGATGCGCGAGGACGGATCAATAAGCGCCGCCGTGCGGCCATTACCGATGACCGCAAGATCAAGTCCGTAATCCATCATGGGCGATCCTGCCCATTGGCTACAAGCGATTGCAGGGCGCTCCGCACCTGCGCAGGATTCTTGAAAATCCCGGTGAGCCCGGGGAAGTAGCGGCTGACGCTGAAGCCCTTGCCGCCAATTTCCGGCAATACCTCGAAGACTGATTCATCGGTAACATCGTCGCCGATGAAGACAGGCGCGCGGCCGCTGAATGGCGGGTGAGCCATCAGCTTGCGAATACTGTCGCCTTTGCTGACGCCGGGACGTTTCACTTCCAACATTGCCTTGCCCAACAACAATTCAGTTGGCTCGCCGGAAAACGCCGTACGACTGGCAGCTACGTGGCGGCGTAGACGTTCTGCTTGCCGCGGTGCCTTTCTGTAGTGCAGCGCGAGTGAGTAGCTCTTGTCCTCAACAACAATGCCCGGTCCGATGCTTGCCGCATCGGCGAGACGTTGGCGCAAATCCTGTGGCAACGGCTTTGCCCAATAGAACACCTGGCTATCGCTCAACCGCATTTCGGCTCCGTGCCCGCCGATCGCCGGCAACCGTAGCGGTGCGAACAACTGATCAATGTCGCTGATTGGCCGACCGCTTACCAATGCAACGGCGCCGCCTGTCAGATCGAACAGTCGCCTGAGCGACTCAATCAATGCATCGGAAATCTGCACCTCGGTCGGCGACGGGCCGATATCAACAATCGTGCCATCCACGTCGAGCAAAAGAGCAATCGTCTTCAAATCAAGCTTGGCAAAATCGTCCATGACCGGGTCGTCGGCAATCGTCTGCACCACTATAATTCCGTTCGGTACAAGAAAGTTCGGCAAATCGTCCGCGTTTCAATGCGCCAGCACCTCGACATCACCGTCAACGCCAGTCACGACCTTGAATTCACGCTCGTAGACTTTTCCTTCATTGCGGGCAATGGCGCGGTATTCACCCTCGGCGAGGATCACGCGCGGAAAAGCACCGATCGATTCCTTGATGACGTCGCCGCCCGGCGTGAGCACCGACCACGCAGTGTTGGCGAGCGCCTCGCCGCCACGATCGCTTACCAGCTTGAGAGTGATGGCGGCAGCTCGGTGCGTAACAGTAATATCGGTCAGCTTGCTGGCCTGCACGCGAATGTCGGAGCGCACGACCGAATTGGCGTCACCGTAGTTCGACACGATGTAATAGGTGCCCTCGGGCACCACGACCACATCACTTGTCATGACACGTTCGGCGATGGGACGACGGTCGCCTGCCTCAAACTGACTGCCCTTATAGACGTCGAATGAAATTTGCCCGGCCGGAATGCGCACATCGCCGACCTTGCCTTCTATGCGCAGTCCGCCGGCCGGTAGATCGAATTCTTCGTGTACGCTCGTCCCGCGCAAGTCGACCGGTTTAACAGCGGTGGCGAGCCCGAACCCGACATGCACGATGTAGGCGCCAGCGGGAAGCACAAGCGTCGGGGTCGGAGACTTGTCTTCCTTTACCAGTTTGAAACTTCCGTTCGAGTCGGCCTTGGCGCCGTAGACCCGCCACGTCAGGCCACCGCCAATCGGCAGTGCGTCTTTGCCAAAGCGCGCGCTGAGCGCAAGCGCCACCTGCCCGGCTGGCACCATTGGAATCGACGCAGTCGTGTTCGTGTTGCCCGAATTCGGCGCCGCCGATCGCGCTGGAGGAGACGACGGGACCGGCAGGTTGCTAGGTCCGAAGAGATCGCCGCGGGTCGCCGGCACCGGGGAGATCAGACTGGTCGACGGCGTAACCGAAAATAATGAGTTCTGCGCCATGGCCATCGGTGAATGGATTGTGGCGAAGACTAGCGCAACTGCCGGCCATATCCGGCCGCACAGGTCGGCCGTTGCAGGTGTCCAATTCATGGCGTGGTTGTTTTCGGCTGAAATCGAGGCAATTTCAAGCCAATCGCCCCCGTTGTTTGTGACCGCGTTGACGCTGTGCTAGGCGCAACCGCGCATTTTTACGAGGCCGCCAATGCCTGACGCTTTAGAGCTGTTAAAGACCCGCCGCTCAGTCAAACCAATTGAATTAAATGGCCCCGGACCTACCGCATCAGAAATCGACACCCTGTTACGGATTGCTTCCCGGGTACCGGACCATGGAAAGCTTGCGCCTTGGCGATTCATCATATTCGAGGGTAACTCCCGCTCTGCCGCGGGCGAAGCCATTGCCTCCGCATTTCGCGCCGATCGTCCGGACGCTACTCCCGATCAATTAGACTTCGAGCGTAACCGGCTCGCGCGCGCGCCACTGGTGATCGCAGTAGTCAGCCGCGCCGGCCCGCACGTGAAGATTCCGGAATGGGAGCAGCTGCTCTCGGCTGGCGCCTCGGCCATGAGCCTGGTATTTGCCGCACACGCGATGGGCTATGCCGCGAGCTGGATCACCGAATGGTATGCCTATGACCGGCGCGTGCTGGAGGTTCTCGGTCTTGCCCCCAATGAGCGCATTGCCGGTTTTGTGCACATAGGACGCCCGGCCAGACCCCCGGAGGATCGTGAGCGCCCAAATCTCGCCGCTATAGTCACACGGTTTGGGATTTGAGGAACCAATCGTTCGGCGCGACATTTAACCCTTATGTAACCCGGCGAGCGCACGCTCCCTGTCACGTTTCGGTCACAAGACTCCGTCAGCACTCTTCGGATTTCTGGATTGACGCGCTGGCGCGGGGGACATTCCCAGGCGACGAGCGGGAGTAGGGAGAAAACGGTCTTGGTGTTCGAGGGCTTATTCGCGCGAGCGCGCAATGGCGACCGTGCGGCGGAAGCCACCACGGAGCCGCAATCACAACCGGCCCCTACGCGTCCAACTATTGGTCTGGCGCTCGGCGGAGGTGCCGCGCGCGGCTTTGCCCATATCGGCGTGATGCGTACTCTGCTGGCGCACGGGATCGTACCTGACGTGATCGTCGGCACATCAATCGGTGCTGTGGTCGGCG
Organism: Pseudolabrys sp.; assembly: GCA_049802775.1. Lineage (GTDB taxonomy): Bacteria > Pseudomonadota > Alphaproteobacteria > Rhizobiales > Xanthobacteraceae > Pseudolabrys. The sequence goes on from JBARNC010000601.1 coordinate 14,749, forward strand.
GATGCTATGCCGCCAAAGAAATGGACAACCTGGAAAGCTGGGCGCGCACCCTAACCGTACGCGGAGTCCTCAGTTATCTCGACATTAGCTTGTCCGGCTCTGGCCTTATCAGTGGCGGCCATCTCGCGAACCAGCTTGAATCCGGGCTCAAGGACAGCCGTATCGACGATTTGCCGATCCGTTTTGCCGCGATCGCGACAGAATTCAACACCGGCCATGAGATATGGCTCACGCGCGGACGGCTCAGTGACGCGCTGCGCGCGTCCTATGCTCTGCCGGGAATTTTCCCGCCGGTCCTGATCGGTGGCCGGTGGCTGGTGGATGGCGCGCTGGTCAATCCAGTGCCGGTCTCAGCCGCGCGCGCGCTCGGCGCGCGGCTGGTGATCGCAGTCAATCTCAATGCCGATCTTTTCGGGCGCGGAACGATTATTGCGAGCCACGGCTCCGACGACAGCGACCTTGTCAGTGCGCAAGCCAAGCCCAACGGTGGCTTGCGTGGAATGTTCAGCGGCGAGCGTTCGCTACGCCGGCAATTTTTCGGCCGGCGTGGACGCCCTGGACTGCCAACCGTCATGGTCGAAGCCTTCAACGTGATGCAGGATCGTATCACTCGCGCGCGGCTGGCCGGTGATCCGCCCGATGTGCTGATCAGCCCTCGACTCGGCAGCGTCGGCTGGTTTGATTTTCACCGGGCTGGCGACGCGATCGAAATAGGCACCGAGGCTACCGAAAAAGCCATCGGCGCGGTCAGCGAAGCAGTCACCGCGCTGTCGCAGCCGAACAATGGCACGGCAAGCTAGGCCTACACCTATGCAGTGCGAATATAGTCGCGCATTGCCTCAGATTCGCTTTCGATCTCCTCGACGCGTTGCTTGACCACGTCGCCGATCGAGATGAGGCCAACCAAGTGGCCCGCTGCGATCACCGGCATGTGGCGGAATTTTCCGGCCGTCATACGTTCCATGATACTCGCGACCGAATCGTCCTCGCCGCAGGTCGCAACATCGCGCGTCATGACCTGACCGACCGGTAATGCGAGCGCATCAGCACCGTGTTCGGACAGTGCGCGCACGATATCGCGTTCCGATAATATGCCAGCGAGACGACCTCCCGCGCCACGGATCACGACTGCACCAATGCGATGCGCGGAGAGCAATTTCGTCGCCGTCGCTAAATCGGCAGTCGGTTCGATGCAAGTGATGTCGCCGCCCTTGGCGGCCAGAATTGCCTTGACGTTCATCGCAGCCTCCCTGACGCATGATTGTTTTTCAGCGAGCATCATGCTCAGCCGGGGTCACGGGCGGACCCGCGCCCCAAACATGAGCAACGATCCCGCCGTCCTGCCAGTTCCGTCAAGACGCAAATGTGTGAGGACAGACCCGCGCGACCGAATTGGCTAATGCGGCGTTGCAGCAGAATCGTCAAATTGCGCTAAATTCGGCGGCGGGTCGAACCAGGAAAACAGCAACAGTCCCGCGAGAAAGCCGCCAATATGTGCCTGCCAGGCTATCGTCTGCTCGTTGCCGGTAATCGGAAGTGAGCCAAAACCAAACAGGATATTGATACCGAACCAGACAGCGAGGAAAAGCACGACACGCGCATCCGACAGCACGCCGCGCAGCGGGATCGCCGGTACGCGATAGGCGCTCTCGTCAGCTCGCCCCAATAACCCGAGTGGTCCACCCCGCTGGAACACAAAGCGCATCGCGGCCGCCATGGTGCCGGAGATCGCTGCAGACGCGCCGATCATGGGGAATTGCTCGCCTGCATGGCTCGCCAGGTGCAGAGCGGCTCCCGCCACCGAGGTCACGGCAAAGAATGCCAGAAAGCGAAGCGCGCCGAAGCGCCGGGCGACCGCGCTTCCGAACGGCAACAGCCACACCGCATTGACGATGAGGTGCGTCCAGTCGGCGTGTATGAGCGCGTAGGTAACGAAGGTCCACACATCCGCACCGCCACCTGGCAGTGCACCGCCGAGCATAACCGAACTGTCGTAGCGCGCCGGAATGAAAGCAAAGCTGAGCAGAAATTCGATGTCCTGCTGCTCGCTGAACACCAACGTGCGCACCGCATGAATAAGCACCAGCACTGCCAGCACTGCGACGACAACCGGAGGTATGTTGAAAAGCGGTTCGCGTTTCACGAGGGGACCCGGTGGGGAGACTTGAATTACGCTGCTTCGCCATCCAGCCGCAAGGCGGGTAGGCCCCACAAAGAAAAAAGGGAGGGCTTTCGCCCTCCCTTGAGCCGCATTGCGGGCTTATCGCCGCGCCTTTTGGTCACATCCCCTCGCCTCCCCGGGCTCTCAATTCCAGAACCGGAGCGCCAACGCCTGCCACCGGCCTTCCACATGGATCAACGCAGACCATAGGAGGGCTCACACACGCTGCCAATGCGACTCTCGTTTTAACGCTAAGACCGGGTTCGCGAGCGACCGGGCCTCCCCCAAGGCCCGGCCGCACATTTTTGATCGATCGCATCCTCAAGGGCGAGAGGCTGGCCGACCTGCCGGTGCAGGCACCGACCGAGTACGAGACGGTCATCAACCTGAAGACCGTCACGGCGCTTGGCCTCACCGTGCCGCCGACACTGCTAGCGAGCGCGGATGACGTGATCGAATGAATGGCGGAATGTTCCGCTTTTTGGGGTAAAGCGGACATCGCTCTGACTTCTCGTAATCTCCGCTTTTTGACGGAAGGTCGCTCAGGCTCCAAAGCCGTCGAACGTGACTTCCCACACATCGTGGAGATCGTTGTGCCGCCTGGTGGTCTCGGCAAGCGGCTGGACCTGATGTACGACTGGCATCGATCGCGCGGCACCGAGGCGCATCGCGGCGGCGGTCGGCGCGAGGAAGATCGAGACATCATCCGCTGGTGCTTCGCTGATCGTGCACTGGCTGACGCCTTCGCTGCGGCATTTGGCGGCGTGACATAGCGGCGGCTATTTTGGAGCCGTGCGCATACTGCCCCAAGGATCGACTTTTTGTTGTTTGGCGTCCGGGATCTTACTAAGCGTCGACTTGTAGGCCTCGTCGGTATCTTTCTCAAAGGCCCGCTTTTCCTGGGCCTTGGCTTTTTCCTTTTCGCTCGGCCCCGCTGGTGCCGACATATGCTGCGCATGAGCGTATGGCGTCTGCATCAGCAGCACTGCCGCTACCACTACTATCGAGAACGGCCGCAAGGCGCGTCTATTTTTTTCATCGCGGTCGGCGTCGTGGAACATTGGTTTGCCCGCCGCGGTCTCGGCAATAATGTTGGGTGAAACGGCACCACATCGCCTACACATTGGTTGTCCCTTCAGTCCCGTTAACAGGCGAAGGGTCGCGCCTCGTGATTGTTTCACCGGCGCGTTTCTCGTCTCGCTCCCAGACAAGTCGAAGGACGACGTAGGTGAGCACGCCTACGATCGGGGGGACGATCAGCATTACCAAGAGCTGGCCCATGGCTGCTGCCTTCCAATGCGGAACAGCGTAAGCCTATTTTGCGCCTTTCGCTACGTCACCCCCTGCCGGCATGCCGAAAACGCCCCGCCGGCACGCGCTCAGCGGGCGGCAATGGGTCGCGTCCTCCTGGCCGGCAGCCAAAAATAACGCACCAGTGGGCGTTTGTGGGCCTTGTGCAATCGGGGACCATTGAGGGAACGCCGCGATAAATAAATTGCCAAAAAACATAATGCTATCAAGCGATAGCACAGACCACCTCTCCCCGTCCCAGACCGGGTTCGCGAGCTGGGCGGCCTC
>JBARNC010000602.1:0-19063 GCA_049802775.1 Pseudolabrys sp.
GTGTATTTACTTACCGGCACGGACGAGCACGGCCAGAAGATCCAGCAGACCGCCGCGAAGGAGGGGTTGACGCCGCGTCAATTGCTCGACCGTAACGTTCCGCGCTTCGAGGCGATGGTGAAGCGGATGAATTGCTCAAACGACGATTTCATCCACACCACGGAAGAGCGCCATCATCGTTCGTCCGAAGCGATCTGGCAGCGGATGGAGCAGAGCGGCGACATCTATCTCGGCCAATATGCCGGTTGGTATTCAGTGCGTGATGAAGCCTACTACGCCGAAGGCGAGACGCATTTCAACGAGCAGAAAGTGCGCGTCGCGGCCAAGACCGGCACGCCGGTCGAGTGGGTGGAGGAGGCGAGCTATTTCTTTAAGCTCTCTGCCTACCAGCAGAAACTGCTCGACCTCTACGCGCGGCCGAACTTCGTGTTGCCGAAGGAGCGCCTGAACGAGGTTGCGAGCTTCGTACGCGGGGGTTTGCAGGACCTGTCGATCTCTCGCACGACGTTCGACTGGGGCATTCGCGTGCCCGGTGCCAATGGACACATCATGTATGTGTGGGTGGACGCGCTCACCAATTACATTACGGGTGTCGGTTTTCCGGACACCGGCAGCGAAAAATTCAAGCGCTATTGGCCGGCGTCACTTCATGTCATCGGCAAGGATATCGTTCGTTTTCACGCTGTCTATTGGCCGGCCTTCCTAATGTCGGCTGGCATCGACGTGCCGCAACGCATCTTCTCGCACGGATTTCTGTTCAACCGCGGAGAGAAGATGTCAAAGTCGGTGGGCAACGTGATCGACCCGTTCACGATGGTCGACATTTACGGCGTCGATCAGTTTCGCTACTTCTTCCTCCGCGAGGTGCCGTTCGGCCAGGACGGCAACTACAGCCATGAGGCGATCGTCAACCGCATTAACGCGGATCTGGCGAACGACCTCGGCAATCTGGCACAGCGCTCCCTGTCGATGATCAGCAAGGCTTTTGGCGGCAAGTTGCCGGAGCCGGGCGCCTTCAGTGAACCGGACAAGACGATCCTTGCGGCGGCGGACGCCATGGTCGGTACCGCGCGCGAGCACATGAAAACGCAACAACTGCACCAGGTCCTCAATTGCGTATGGGCCGTCGTAGCAGATGCTAACCGGTTCTTTACGTCAGAGGCGCCGTGGGCTCTGGCAAAAACCGATCCGAAGCGGCAGGGCACCGTTCTCTACGTGACGGCGGAGATTTTACGGCAAGTCGGCATTCTCGCGCAGCCATTCGTGCCGGGCTCTGCGTCCAAACTGCTCGATCTTCTTGCGATCAAGTCCGAAGAGCGTAGCTTCGACGTGCTCAAGCCTACATCACGGATCAAGGCGGGCGTCACGCTGCCAGCACCATCTCCTGTATTTCCTCGATATGTGGACGCAGAAGACAAGGCCTGACACATGCTCGTTGACAGCCATTGCCATTTGGATTTTCCGGACTTTTCTGCCGAGCTTGATACAGTTGTCACACGCGCGCGAGCTGCTGATGTAGGGCGCATCGTGACAATTTCAACGCGCGTAAAGAAGCACGCGCAGGTCCTTGCGATTGCCGAAAGATTTCCCGAAGTCTTTTGCTCCGTTGGCACCCATCCACACAACGCGCACGAAGAACTCGACATCGATACAAAGATGCTAGTGGAGCTTACGAAGCATCCGAAAATCGTCGCGATCGGTGAGGCTGGCCTTGACTGTCACTATAACAATAGTCCGCGCGCAGCACAGGCCGCGAGTTTTCGGCAGCATATTGCTGCGGCGCGCGAAACGGCTTTGCCGCTGGTGATTCACTCGCGCGAGTGCGACACGGACATGGCGCAGATTTTACGCGAGGAAAGCGGCAAAGGTGCCTTTCCGGCGGTGTTGCATTGCTTCACTGGCGGACGCGACCTAGCCTTCACAGCCATCGAATTGGGGCACTACGTGTCCTTCACCGGTATTTTGACGTTCAGGAATTCAGACACGTTGCGCGGAGTCGCAGCGGCACTGCCGGCCGAGCGCATTCTGGTGGAAACTGATGCGCCTTATCTCGCGCCGCTGCCGTATCGGGGAAAGCGCAACGAGCCTGCTTATGTAGTGCACACAGCAAAAGTTTTAGCTGATGTGCGCGGCGTATCGTCCGACGAAATCGCACAGCAGACAACCGAGAATTTCTTTCGCCTGTTCAGCAAGGTGCCGCGCACGCTGGCAGACGCAGCATGAGTTTGACCTTCACCATTCTGGGCTGCGGCTCATCAATGGGCGTGCCGCGCGTGGCGCTCGGCTGGGGCGTGTGCGATCCAAACAATCCGAAGAACCGGCGGCGGCGCTGCTCGCTATTGGTGGAGCGCACAGATGCGCAGGGCCACCGTACGCGCGTTCTGGTCGACTGTTCGCCCGATCTTCGCTCACAGCTGCTGGATGCCGACGTCGACTGGCTCGATGGTGTGTTGATCACCCATGAGCACGCTGATCACACGCATGGCATTGATGATTTACGGCCGCTCTTCGTCCATAAGCGGCAGCGCGTTGATGTCTATCTCGATGAGCCAACCTCTCGGGCGATGAATGCCCGCTTCCGTTATTGCTTCATGACGCCGCCCGGCAGCGAATACCCGCCTATTGCCACCGAGAAGCGCTTGGTGCCGGACCATCCCGTCACAATCGAGGGGCAGGGTGGCCCTATCGAGGCCCTTCCGGTCCTGCAGGACCACGGCGATATCCCGTCCCTCGGGTTTCGTTTCGGCAACGTCGCCTACTCGGCCGATATCAAGAGCCTGCCGGCTGAAAGCGTGGCTGCGTTGAGCGGCCTCGATGTCTGGATCGTGGACGCTTTGCGCAAGACGCCACACCCGAGCCATTTCAACCTCGATGAGGCGCTGGAGTGGATCGCCCGCATCAAGCCCAGACGCGCGATCCTCACGAACCTCCATACCGATATGGACTACGCAGCGCTGCGCGCTCATTTGCCCGTCCCGGTCGAGCCGGCATACGACGGGATGAGCTTTAACAGTGCTTAAAGTGCTTTGAGCGCTAGTGCTGCCATTCTATTGAAATTGCATCGAGGCCCTGTGTGTCTGAAGCCTGGATCAAGATATTCCATAATATGTCTTATGCGAATCAAGGTCATGCGGTCGCAGGCCTGAACAGGCTTTTTCGCGCTATCCACCTCCCACGCTCAGTTCAAGTCCAGCCCCGGTGAAACCCTCCCACGACATTTCCCGCCTTATCGAGATCATGGCGGCGTTGCGCACGCCTGGAAGCGGTTGCCCGTGGGACCTTGAGCAGAATTTTCGAACCATTGCTCCTTATACGCTCGAAGAAGCTTACGAGGTGGCTGATGCAATCGCCCGCGACGATTTGGTCGGCCTGAAGGATGAACTGGGCGATCTTCTGTTGCAGGTCGTATTCCATGCCCGCATGGCACAAGAGCAAGGCGCATTCAATTTCGCCGACGTGGTTGAGACGATTACTACAAAGCTAATCCGCCGGCATCCGCACGTTTTTGCTGATGCCGATGGCAAGAGCGCCAGGGACGTCGAGGCGCTTTGGGAGCGGATCAAGGCCGAAGAAAAGGTCGAGCGCGGCGAGAAGGCTAAAAACGAAGCGCTGGCCGGGGTGCCGGTCGCCCTGCCCGCGTTAACCCGCGCTCTGAAGCTCCAGGATAGAGCCGGACGCGTCGGCTTTGACTGGAACGAGCCACGCGCTGTCCTCGCCAAGATCCGCGAGGAAGCAGACGAGATTGAGGCCGAACTCGATCGAGGCGACAAAGGCCGAATAGCCATTGAAGTCGGCGATCTATTGTTCGCTGTTGTTAATCTTGCCCGCCATCTCGATGCCGACCCGGAAGGTGTTCTGCGTCAAACCAACCTCAAGTTCGAGCGGCGTTTTGCGGCAATCGAGCGCGCATTGGCAGCGCGTGGAAAAACGCCCAGGGATGCAAGTCTGGCGGAGATGGATAAACTATGGGGCGAGGTGAAGGCGGCAGAAAAATAGATTTAGGCGTAGAACTTTGCCCGCACCTGCGCCGCATTGTCGGCATCAGCGCGTACCGTCAACCACAGGCGGCCATCATCACGCATATCCTTTACCAGTACTTCTGAATGGCGATAGAGCCAGCTCAAGCCCGCACCGTCAGCGGGGTCGATCGAAACCTCGAAGGTCTGACGGCTCTCGCTCAAACGCGCTTCGATCGCATCGATCAGGTGATCGACCCCCTCGCCGGTCAATGCCGATGCCTGCACTGGCCGTTGATCCGCTGGCTTTCGTTCAACAAGATTGAGCAACCGTGTGCGGCCTTCGTTATCAAGCCGATCGATCTTGTTCCAGACCTCGATCAGCCGCTTGTCAGTCGCCGCGATGCCCAGTTCACTGAGCACCTTTTCAACGTCATGAGATTGCGCCTCGGAATCCTCATGCGACATGTCACGCACGTGCAAAATCACATCCGCTTCGATTACTTCTTCCAAAGTTGCACGAAATGCCGCCACAAGCATCGTGGGAAGATCCGAAATAAACCCCACCGTATCCGACAGAATGATCCTAACACTGTGCGGCAATTCGACCCCGCGTAGAGTTGGGTCGAGCGTGGCAAACAGCATGTCAGCCGACAGCACGCTTGCATCAGTCATCCGATTGAAAAGCGTTGATTTGCCGGCATTGGTATAACCGACCAAGGCCACAATGGGATATGGCACGCGTTTGCGGCTATCGCGGTGTAGCTTGCGTGTGCGCTTGACGCTGTCCAGTTCCCCCTCGATGCGCACAATGCGCTGTTCGATAATCCGCCGATCCGCTTCGATCTGGGTCTCGCCTGGTCCGCCAAGAAAGCCAAATCCACCGCGTTGACGCTCGAGGTGCGTCCATGAGCGAACCAGGCGGCTCTTCTGATAGGTGAGATGCGCGAGTTCAACCTGTAACGCGCCCTCGCGCGTGCGCGCACGCCGTCCGAAGATTTCGAGGATCAAGCCTGTTCGGTCGATGACTTTAGCGTTCCAGGCCTTCTCCAGGTTACGCTGTTGAATCGCCGATACCGGGCAGTCCATAACTATAACAGATGCCGACAAGCTTTTCACAAGGCCGGCGATCTCATCGACTTTGCCCTTGCCGATATAGGTCGCGGGCCGAATATCGTTGAGCGTCACGAGTCCAGCCTCAACCACGGTCAAGTCGATAGCGTGGGCAAGGCCAAGGACCTCTTCAAGGCGGGCTTCCGGCGTACGCAGATCTGCCGGCGCGTGCGCACCACGCTTACCGGGTGAATTTTTTAGCCACGGCTCAATTACAATTGCACGGCCGGTCTCGGCGCCTGACGTGCTTGGGCTCAGGAGATCGGTGCGCTGGTCGCGTCGGCGTACTTCCAATTAGATTTTGTCTCCCGCCGGCGGCTCGTCGGCGCCTTCGAACAGCTGGATGGGGTGACCCGGCATGATGGTCGAGATCGCATGCTTGTAGACGAGCTGCGAATGTCCATCTCGCCGCAACAACACGCAAAAATTATCAAACCAGGTTACCACCCCCTGCAACTTAACACCGTTCACCAGAAAGATGGTGAGTGGTATTTTGCTTTTGCGAACGTGATTGAGGAAAGTGTCTTGCAGATTTTGCGCACGATCGGCTGCCATGGCCGTTTTTCCATTTTTTGCTCGCGTCTAGCGCGCGAGACTTTCTTTGCCCAAGTCCTTTCACATGCGCGTTTCGCATGCGCCGCTTTTGCCCCTCGCAATAGCGGTGCGAGGCCCGGGAGCCGCTATTAAATTGCAGGTACTCCTCCGGCGCAAGCACAAGTTCATGGAAGCCCCATCGATATACTGAAATCACGATGTTTTTCTGGGCTTTTGCTGAGGCTTCCTGGCATGAAGGCGCTCGCGCGCACCGGAAGCTCAATATCTATTCGCTGACCTCGGCGTGGCGGTGATAGTCACGACGCAGCGCCGCCGAAATCAATCCAGGCACACCATTTCCAACGGGCCGGCCGTCTATGCTTACAACCGGCAAGACAATCTGGCTTGCGGACGTCACGAAGGCCTCTCGCGCGGCATAGGCCTCCTCGACCGTGAAGCGGCGCTCTTCAAAGGCGAGCCCCTCGGCCTTGATCACGTCGATCACAACCGAACGCGTGACCCCGGACAGAATGTCATGACCCACTGGATGGGTGATCAATTTGCCGTCGCGGCTCACGATCCAAGCGTTCGAGGATGCGCCCTCGGTGACACGCCCTTCCCCGTCGACAAGCCATGCTTCGCGTGCGCCCTGTTCGCGCGCAGCCTGCTTGGCCAATACGTTCGGCAGCAATGCTATCGATTTGATATCGACGCGGCGCCAGCGGATATCAGGCAAAGTGACAACGGCAATTCCGTCCGTTGCAACTTGCTCGAGGCGTTCCAGATCATGGTTGCGCGCAGTCACGACCAGAGACGGTCGGGTATCTGCGGCTGGAAATGGAAAATCCCTGCGCGCCACGCCGCGAGTTACCTGAACGTACACAATACCATCGCGGACCCGGTTACGGCGGATGGTTTCGCGCACCACAACCCCCAGTGCGGCAGGTGACATCGGGCGCGCTATGCGTAGCTCACCAAGCGAGCGGTCGAGACGCGCCATATGCCGGCGCTCATCCACCGGGCGCCCTCCCCGCACCTCGCAAACTTCATAGACACCATCGGCAAATTGATACCCACGGTCCTCGACGGCGACCTTGGCGTCGCTACGCAGCAAATAGCGACCATTGACGTAAGCGATGCGCGACATCGAATTCTAATCGATTCCGAGCGCTTTGAGCTTGCGGTGTAAGGCGGACCGCTCCATGCCGACGAATTCAGCGGTTCGCGAGATATTGCCACCGAAGCGGCTAATCTGCGCCACCAGATATTCACGTTCGAATATCTCGCGGGCGTCGCGCAGTGGCAGACCCATCAGATGTTCGCCGCCATTGTTATTCGGCATACTCGGTACCATTGAGCCGACGTCCGGCGGCAGCATGCTAGCATTCATCACCGCATCCGGATCGCCTCCGGCAAGTATCATGAGCCGCTCGATGTTATTTCGCAGCTGCCGCACATTACCAGGCCAATTGTGCGATTGCAGAACTGCCATGGCGTCCTCGCCAATACGCCGTTTTGGCAGACCGGTCGCCAGCGAAATCTGATCCATGAAATAGTCGACAAGGTCGGGAATATCTTCGCGCCGCTCTGCCAACGGCGGCACTCGGATCGGCACGACCGCAAGACGATGATAGAGATCCTCCCGGAATTTGCCCTCAGCAATCAGCGTTTCGAGATTTCGTGCGGTTGACGATACGATGCGCACATCGACGGAGATCTTGGCAACCCCCCCGACCCGTTGGAACGTCTGGTCGACCAGCACACGCAAGATCTTATTTTGCGTCTCGCGCGGCAAATCAGCAATATCGTCGATAAATAACGTGCCGCCATGCGCCTCTTCGAGGGCCCCTGGCTTGCGGCCTTCCGAGCCGTTCGATTGATCGACGCCGAATAGTTCGATTTCCATACGCTCCGGCGTAATGGCAGCTGCATTAGTGACGATAAATGGACCGTTGGCACGACCCGATATCTGGTGAAGAGTTCGCGCGGCGAGCTCCTTGCCCGCTCCCGACGGCCCGACGACAAGCACACGACTATTCGTCGGTGCTACGCGTTCGACTGATTGGCGCAATTGTGCGATCACAGCGGAGCGGCCAACCAGCGTAGAATGCGCCGGCGCCAGTTGCTTAAGCTGCTTGACCTCGCGTCTGAGCCGTGAATTTTCCAATGCACGGTCGGTGACCAGAACCAGTCGGTCCGCCTTAAAAGGCTTCTCGATGAAATCATAGGCGCCATGTTTGATGGCAGCCACGGCGGTCTCGATGTTGCCATGCCCGGAAATCATTACGACGGGAAGTTCAGGGTGCTCCTGCTTGACGGCGTCGAGAAGTTGCAGGCCATCGAGCTTGCTGCCCTGCAACCAGATATCAAGAAAGACAAGGTTTGGCCGGCGCGTCGCAATCACCGCCAACGCCTCATCGCTATTGCCCGCGGTCCGCGCGCTGTAGCCCTCGTCCTGCAAAATACCCGCCACAAGATCGCGGATATCGGCTTCATCATCGACTATCAAGATTTCAGCAGCCATTATGTCACCCGCATGCGTTCTTGGAGTTTTTCGGGCTCAGCGGCGTCGACTTTGCCCGCAGCGCCAAACCGGACACGTACCCAGGCGCCGCGTTGGCCGGAAATTTTCTCGCCGGCGTCGCGCAACTCAATGCTGCCACCATGTTCTTCGACAATGCGCCCGACAATGGCAAGGCCGAGCCCCGTCCCCTTTTCCCGCGTTGTGACATAGGGCTCTAGCAGCCGGCTTCGATTTGCCGCCGGTAAGCCGATGCCGTTATCAACAACATCAATCACAATGTCACCACCATCTCGCGCCGCGTAGACGTGGATCACGCCTTTACCAAGCTCGGTTGCAGGCACTGCCGCAATTGCCTCAGTGGCATTTTTAATAATGTTGGTAAGTGCCTGTGAGATCAAACGGCGGTCAAACCGAGCCGGCATGGGATCTTCTGCAATGTCGACATCGATGTCGATTTCCGAATTCCCGACACGCATCAAAAATACCGTATGCCGAACCGCGTCGGCGACATCTTCATTGGCGAGGACAGGTTTCGGCATTCGTGCGAAATGAGAGAATTCGTCAACCATCCGTCTTATGTCGTCGACCTGCCGGACGATGGTATCCGTGCATTGCTCGAAGACGGCGCGATCATCGCCGATCATCTTTCCGTATTTGCGGCGCAGCCGCTCGGCCGAAAGTTGAATGGGTGTGAGCGGATTCTTGATCTCGTGCGCAATCCGCCGAGCCACATCCGCCCATGCCGACGTGCGCTGGGCTGTCACCAATTCGGTAATGTCATCGAGCGTTACGACGTAACCACGATCTGCGTCGCCCGACTGCTCACTCGTGACGCGCACGGACAAATTGCGTTCGCGACCGTTGCGGCTGATCGTGATTTGATCTTGCGTGGGAGCACCTGATTGCGCCGCAGCCATAGTAGCCGCAAGTTCAGGCAGCACTTCAGTCAACGGTCGGCCGAGCGTCTCGCTTTCGGCATGCCCGATCAGCTTTTCTGCTGATCGGTTTAGAATACTGACATGCCCGTCGCTATCTACACCGATGACGCCCGCGCTGGCGCCAGCGAGCACGGCCTCGGTAAAACGCCGACGGCTGTCGATTAGATCGCGCGCATGCATGATGTCGTCACGTTGCGTGCGCAATTCCTGAGTCATACGATTAAAAGTTTCCCCGAGATGAGCGAGATCGCCTTCAGTCTGACGCACCGGGACACGCACGTAGAGATTTCCTGCGGAGACGGCATTGGCGGCACTGATCAGCCGACGGATCGGTGCGACAAGGCGGTTAGCGAAATTAAAGCCGATCCAGACCGCCGAAAGCAGGACGATCAACGCGATCACGGTATACATCATCGCAAATGCGACCTGCACACCTACGCGCCTCGATTCCAGCGCGGCATATTCGGTGACGCTCGCCCGCGTCGCCTGAAGTTGCGGAACCACGCGCGGGTCAAGAAGTCGCGTTACATAGAGAAAATAATCGTCATATTGTGCAAGTTTGATAATTGCCGCGACATAAGTTGCGTCCGGCAACAAGACGATTTGCGGCTCCTTGTTGGTGATGTGCGATAATGCGTCGCGAGGCGGCAATGCGAACGTTTGATTCACGTTTACTTCGGCGCGCGCAACAGCCTTGAGATCTTTGTCGATCACAATCGCAGCGGCTAAGCCGCGGACCGAAGCCTGGAACGTAAGAAACTGTCGGAGCTTACCAGGATCCTGATCGAACACCGTTTTGGTGCGCGTGATTTCGAAGGCCATAACCATGATGTCTGAGCGCACGATCTGGGCGTGGTCCCGTAGATAGGCCTCCGCCACGATGAGCGAGTTCTCGATCGCCGATCGCGTGCGCGTGGAAAACAGTCGGTCAAGCCCGCGGTCAAGAGTAACGCTAGCAACGATTGCCACCATGATCGCTGGAGCCGCTGCGATGATGGAGAAGAGCCCGACGATGCGGAAATGCAGCCGAGCCGCGGCGCGTCCGGTGCGGCGGGCCTGCAATACTTGCCACACCTCGCGCACGATCATGCCAAGCAAAAGCAGTACGGTCGTTGCATTCGCGAGCAGCAGCGTCACGACGACATAGTGCGTGGGTGAGATCGGAGTGAGGTCGGCGAGAACGATGAACGTGACGAAAGCCGACAGCAGGGCAAGCCCGACGGCGATCAGGCCGAGAATGCGCGTTTCCCTCCGGGGTGCGCCGGCAAGCGCGGTCTCGGCGGTGGCGACCTGTTCGACGCTCATAGACCCCAGACGTTGAAAAAGTCGAGGAAGAAGCTCAGACCTTCTTGAGGACTGATGCTTTTATACAACAATGTTGCGAAATTGCGACAAATGCGCGGCTAAAAGCCCAAATTTGGCTTAGCGGAGCGGTCAATTGCCGCCGCGAAAGACCTGGATATCGAGATCACGTATTTTTTTGCGCAGTGTATTTCGGTTTAGTCCTAGCAGATCCGCAGCGCGGATTTGATTGCCCCGTGTAGCGGCCAAAGTCGCTGTTAGTAAGGGATATTCAATCTCGCGCAGAATGCGATGATAGAGCCCAGCTGGCGGCAAGCCCTCCTCGAATCCTGCAAAATAAGCGGCGAGATGTCGTTCAACAGCCCCACTAAGGTTATCATCCCCGCGCGCCTCCTCGGTGCCGACAAGAAGTGCGGGTTGTGCCAACTCTGCATCCATCACGGCGGCGGTGATAGTCTCCTGAGGGTATAGTGCCGCCAGCCGACGCGCCAAATTCTCAAGCTCGCGCACATTGCCAGGCCAGCGATGGCGCTTGAGCCGATCGAGCGCAGCCTGGTCGATCTGCTTCGGCGGCAAACCCTCACGCTGGGCTTGCGCGAAGAAATGCCGAATGAGATCCGGAATATCCTCGGTGCGCTCGCGCAGCGGCGGCAATCGCAGCGGCACAACATTGAGCCTGAAGAACAAATCTTCTCGGAACAGACCTTGCTGGATCAATAGTCGGAGATCCTTGTTCGTTGCCGCAATGATGCGCACGTCGCTCTTAATTGGCGTGCGCCCGCCAACGGTAGTGTATTCGCCCTGTTGCAGCACACGAAGCAATCGCGTTTGCGCCTCTATCGGCATGTCGCCGATCTCATCGAGGAAAAGCGTGCCGCCCTCGGCCTGCTCGAAGCGGCCGGCGCTGCGTGTATTGGCGCCGGTGAAGGCACCCTTCTCGTGTCCAAATAGTTCAGATTCAATCAGGTCGCGTGGAATCGCTGCCATGTTAATGGCGACGAAGGTGCCCACGCGCCGTTTGCCGTAGTCGTGCAGAGCGCGCGCCACCAGTTCCTTGCCAGTGCCAGATTCACCCGAAATCATCACGGTCAGGTCGGTCTGCATCAGTCGGGCCAACACCCGATAGATTTCCTGCATTGCCGGCGACCGACCAACCAGCGGGATCCCTTCAAAGTCTTCGTTTTTGGCGGCTGCCGCTCGCGGCTCTTTCGGTTCCGATAGCGCGCGGCCAACAATGGCGATGAGCTCCTTGAGATCGAACGGCTTCGGCAGGTACTCGTAGGCGCCGCGTTCAGAGGCGCGTATCGCTGTCATGAAAGTATTTTGCGCGCTCATGACAACGATAGGCAGATCGGGACGAGCCTTGCGGATACGCGGAATCAGATCGAAGGCATTCTCGTCAGGCATTACGACGTCGGTAATCACCAGATCGCCGTCACCTTGAGTAACCCAGCGCCATAGGGTTGCGGCGTTACCGGTGGAGCGCACTTCGTAGCCGGCACGAGAGAGGGCCTGATTAAGGACGGTGCGTATCGCTGCATCGTCGTCGGCAACCAGAATGCTTCCCGTCGGCATGGCTTGTCTCACGGATTCTTAATCAACAGCGCATCGTCAGTGACGTCTTCGTCACCGCTGTATATGGGCATGAGCACGCGGAAGATGGTCCTCCGCGGTTGCGATTCACATTCAATGATACCGCCATGGTCTCCAACGATCTTTGCCACCAGCGCGAGGCCAAGTCCGCTACCGCTCTGCTTTGTTGTGACAAAGGGATCGAATAAATGCGGCATCAGGTCTTCGGGTACACCCGGCCCATTATCCTTGACGCAAAATTCAAGCGGTAAGGACACACGCGTTTTGCTGCCAGGCACAGACAACCGCACACCAGGGCGGAAAGCGGTGGTGAGCTGTATTTCGCCATCAGTCGCAGTTTCGCCGATCGCCTCCGCAGCATTTTTCAGCAAATTGAGAAACACCTGAACAAGTTGATCCCGATTGGCGAGAACCGGCGGAAGCGATGGATCGTAGTCTTCCAAAAATTTGACATGTCTTCCAAAGCCCGACTGCGCCAGTCGCTTTACGTGGTCTAATATTACATGAATATTCACCGGCTCGCGATCGATCGGTCGTTCGTCCGCGAATACTTCCATACGATCGACCAGTTTCACAATCCGATCCGTCTCGTCGCAGATCAGTTTGGTGAGTGGGCGATCGTCGTCACCCGCCGATTGCTCGAGTAGCTGCGCAGCACCGCGAATACCCGACAACGGATTTTTAATTTCGTGAGCGAGCATGGCAGCTAACGCGATGACCGAACGTGCCGCTCCGCGATGGGTGAGTTGACGATCCATTTTGTCGGCAATCGTGCGCTCTTGCAGCATCACCACGACATGTTCCGAATATTCCGGCAACGGCGCCACGTAGAGGTCGACCAGCCGTTCGCCCGGATTGCGAGGAGTTGCAAGGTCGACCTTGTACTCATTAACCGCCGCACCCCGATGCCGCACTTGTTCGATCAGCGTAAGCAAGGGAGAGCCGAACGGCACCAGTTCACGCAACATGTGCCGACGCAGCATTGCTGTTGACGCTTCGAAGAATTGCTCCGCAGCAACATTGGCATCCGCGACTTTACCGTCGGGTGACACCATGATCACAGGATGCGGTAGCGCATGCAGCATCGCGTCGGCCGGCGTACTGACGATCGCCGAAACAGCCTGGGCGCGGGTCATGCGGCAACCCTCCAAGCGAATTCATCATAGGCTTCGGCAAGGAGGCGACGTACGCGTGCCGGTTCGTCAGCGGTGAGCACGCGGCTGCGATGGCATTTCAGCAGCTCGATCGGTGCTCCAGCGGTAGCCGCCGCGGAGTCGAGCGCCCAGCCGAGATGCTTACGGGCATGGCGGCGGCCGATCGCAAACCCGTGGTGATTTAGCATTTCGTCATAGAGCGCATCGATTAGCTCGAATTGCTCGCTAAGCGGCGGCGGCCGCTCGCGTATTCCGGTTGCGAGATACCTCGCAACATGGCCTGGCAACCAGGGGCGCCCCTGCACGGCCCGGCCAACCATGATTGCGTCGGCACCCGAGGCGACCAACGCTTGTACGGCGTCCTCGCAAGATCGGATATCACCGTTGACAACGACTGGAATCGAGACGGCTTGTTTGACGCTGCGTACGGCAAGCCAATCGGCTTTCCCATCATAAAATTGACAACGGGTCCGACCGTGGACGGTGATGAGTTTGACACCTGCAGCTTCGGCGCGTTGCGCGAGCTCCGGAGCATTGATCGTACAAACATCCCAGCCCAGGCGCATCTTGAGCGTGACGGGGACCTTCACGGCGGACACTGTTGCCTCGACCACGGTCAGTGCGTGATCGAGGTCGCGCATGAGTGCCGAGCCGGAGGCTCCGTTGGTGACCTGCTTGGAGGGGCAGCCCATATTGATGTCGATGATGCCGGCACCCTGCGCCTCAGCGATACGGGCGCCTTCCGCCATCCAGTGAGCCTCGCAGCCGGCTAGCTGCACCACGTGTATCCCCACGCCATAGCGCTCGCTGCGAACAGTGGCCTCGCGCTCCGCCCACACCAGACCAGCGCAAGCGGTCATTTCCGAAACAACCAAACCGGCCCCAAGCCGTTCAGCTAATTGCCGGAATGGCGCATGAGTAATGCCAGACATTGGTGCCAAAACGACGCGGTTCGGGACGACAACTGAGCCAATGGCAATTGAGGCAGTCGGGAAACCGCTGATTTCGCTAACTGTAGACGTCATGCCTATCATTTAGGCTGCCTCTTTTTGATGCTCATAGTTTAGCCATTTTACCATGCGGCGCAAGTGCTGCAGTGCAAAAAATTGTTTATTGCGATGAATTGCACCCGCCGCGACTGCGTTTCCGCGGCGCCAGGAACGCGCTAAAGGCAAGCGGCCTTAGAGGAGCAACAAAAATGGAGCAGGTCGCAGCCATCGTAGTGGCCGCCGGTCAGGGCGTGCGCGCGGGCGGCGATTTGCCCAAGCAGTTCCGGCGCGTCGGAGGTGAAACCATGCTTCGCCGCGCGCTGTTAGGTTTCCTAGGAGCCGGTAACATCAGTTTCGTACAACCGGTCGTACGGTCCGAGGATCTTGAACGCGTACGCACCGTGACTCGCGATTTAAATGTGCTTCCGCCGGTATTCGGTGGCGGTACCCGTCAAGCCTCAGTGCATGCGGGGCTTGAGGCGCTCTTACAGCGCTGGCCCGATATCGTGCTCGTTCATGATGCGGCGCGGCCCTTCGCCAGCGCGCGCCTAATTGGGCGTGCAATCGAGGCCGCAAAAAAGAGCGGCGCAGCCATACCTGTGATTCCGGTGGCCGACACGGTTAAACGCGTCGACGATGCAGGCGTTGTTGAAGCAACGCTCGATCGCAATTCCATCCGCCTGGTACAGACGCCGCAAGCTTTTGCTTTCCCCGCACTACTTGAGGCACATCGGCGCGCCGCCACGCAGGGCCGAAATGATTTTGCCGATGACGCCGCGCTGGTCGAATGGGCGGGAATGAAGGTGAATGTATTCATGGGTGAGCCCGGCAACGTAAAGCTTACGACACCGGAGGATTTCGCGCGCGCGGAAGCTATCCAGTCTGCCATTCTCGGTGATGTGCGTACCGGCTCGGGGCTGGATGTGCATGCCTTCGGCCCAGGCGACCACGTCACCCTCGGTGGGGTCCGCATTCCATACGGACAGGCCCTCACCGGCCATTCCGATGCCGACGTGGCATTACACGCGCTCACAGATGCTATCCTCGGCGCGCTCGCCGATGGTGACATCGGTGCGCATTTTCCGCCGAGCGACCCAAAATGGCGTGGCGTCTCCTCCGATTGCTTTCTTGCGTTTGCTGTCGAGCGGGTGCGCACGCGCGGCGGCTGGATTGCCAATCTCGATCTCACGATCGTGTGTGAAGCCCCGCGTATCGGAGAGCACCGAGACCGTATGCGCGCGAATATCGCAAAACTTGCCGACATCAGCGTCGAACGCGTTGCCGTAAAGGCGACCACCAGCGAGAAACTCGGCTTCACCGGCCGTGGCGAAGGCATCGCGGCTTATGCGACGGCAACCATACGCCTGCCGTGGGAATAACCGGATGCCCGACCAAACCACAATCGGTGCCGCAAAGGCGCTGCTCGATATTTGCACGAAGAAAAAGCTGACGCTGGCGACGGCGGAGTCATGCACCGGCGGGCTGGTCGCGGCTACGATCAGCGAAATAGCTGGCTCATCTTTGGTTCTCGACCGCGGTTTCATCGCGTACTCGAATTCGGCCAAACAGCAGATGCTGGGCGTAATGCCCGCTACGATCGATATCTATGGCGCGGTCAGCACCGAATGTGCTGAGGAATTGGCGAAAGGCGCGTTGGCCCATGCCTCGGTTGATCTTGCTGTTTCGATTACCGGTATCGCCGGTCCGACGGGAGCAGTGCCTGGAAAACCTATCGGCCTCGTTTATTTCTGTGCTGCTTCGCGCAGCGGACGTGTGATCGCCCATGATCGCAAATACGGCGATATTGGCCGCGCTAATGTGCGCCGCGAATCCGTTTTGCAAGCGTTGGCCATGCTGCAAGAGTTGGCGGAAAAAGAGGAGCGTGGTCCGTCCGCAGGAAGCTTCAAAGATTGATGAGTGAAATCTTAAGCCGTCTTATGCCCATAGACCTCATCCGCACGCTTCTCAAATGCGGCGGAAAATTTTCGGAATGCAGCGTCGAACATCGCTCCCATCAGCATTGCTAAAGCGCGGCTCCTGAATTCATACTCAATAAAAAACTCGACGTCGCAGGTATCCTCACCAACCGGGCGAAAAGTCCAGCGATTCTGCATGCGCTTGAACGGACCATTTAGGTATTCAACCAAAATCTCCTGGTTTGGCCGATCAAGCATGACGCGGCTGCTAAAGGTTTCGCGGACAATCTTGTAGGCAACTGTCATGTCGGCCACCAGGACAACGATGTCGTCGCCTTTACTCAAGCGGCTTTTCACTGCCAGCGCGCTGCAGAGCGGCACGAATTGCGGATATTTTTCCACGTCCGCGACCAGATCGAACATATCGGTGGCAGTGTGACGGACACGGCGCTTCGTCGAGAATTGGGGCATTGAGTCTTAGACTGTGGCACGCGCAACTTTGAGCCGCACAAAGTCCTCACCGGCATGATGCGACGAGCGCGTAAGGGGCGAAGCCGCCACCATCAGGAAACCTTTGCTATAGGCAACGGTTTCAAGCGCTTTAAACTCATCAGGAGGCACGAAGCGCTTAACTTCGTGGTGCTTGCGCGTTGGCTGCAGATATTGTCCGACCGTGAGGAAATCGACGTCGGCAGAGCGTAAGTCATCCATGACCTGTAGCACATCGTTTCGCTCTTCGCCGAGACCGACCATGATGCCCGACTTGGTGAACATCGTTGGATCGAGCTCCTTCACCCTCTGCAGCAGTCGCAGCGAATGGAAATATCGCGCGCCTGGCCGAACCGTCAGATAAAGAGACGGCACGGTTTCCAAATTGTGATTGAACACATCGGGCTTTGCTTCGACCACAATTTCCAGCGCGTCCTCCTTGCGCAGGAAGTCGGGCGTAAGCGCCTCGATCGTGGTCTGCGGGCAGCGCTTGCGGATGGCGCGTATGGTATCGGCGAAATGCCGAGCGCCACCGTCGGCGAGGTCATCACGATCGACCGAGGTGACCACGATGTGCGCTAGACCGAGCTTGGCGGTCGCTTCCGCCACATGGGCTGGTTCGTTTGGGTCGAGCGCGCCCGGCAGTCCGGTCTTCACATTACAGAAGCTACAGGCGCGCGTGCAGGTATCGCCCATGATCAAGAAGGTCGCGTGCTTCTTCTCCCAGCACTCACCGATGTTCGGACAGCCAGCTTCCTCGCACACAGTGTGCAGGCCGTTGTCACGCATTATCTTTTGTGTAGCGAAGTAGCCGAACGACACTGGTGCCTTGACGCGAATCCAGTCGGGCTTCGGTAGGACCGCTGAATCCGACTTATGCGCCTTTTCCGGGTGGCGCGGGCGCGGATTGTTCACAAGGTCGAGGACGATCGCCATGGCCCCCTACTTACGGCTGCGACGCCGCCCTCGCAAGGCTTTGTAGATCAGGCTTTTCGGATCGCCCGCCAGATAAACAGGAAAACGATAGCGCCGATGGTGGCACTTATCAGCTCCCCTAGGAATCCGGGTTTTACCGGAAGGCCAAGTTGCTCAAACAGAATACCGCCGACGATGGCGCCGACCAAGCCGACTGCGAGCTTGTAAAGAAGCCCGCCCCTTGTATTGCCGAGGATTACATTCGCAAGCCAACCTGCGAGCAGACCGATGATGATCCAGAGTATGATGCTCATCGCGTTCTCCCCGCTCCACTGCTGCACCTACGCCGCTTCTGGCACCATCCGATGGTTTGGCGTCGAATTGGAAATCTTTAGTTCATCTTCATTCATGTCGACGCCGATATCGGCAAACAGCGGCGTTGAGAGATAGCGCTCGCCTGTGTCGGGCAGCATGCACAGGACAGTTGAGCCGGCCGCCACGCCTTTGCAGACTTCGAGTGCGCCAGCAAAAGTCGCCCCCGCTGTGATTCCGACGAAGATGCCTTCCTCCTGGGCCAAGTCGCGACTGCACCTCATGGCATCTGGCGCCGCAATGGTAATGATGCGGCTGATCACGCCCATGTCGACGGCATCGCCTGTGATCTTCGGAATGAAGTCGGGGCTCCAGCCTTGCATCGGATGGGGCTTGAATGCCGCATTGGGCTTGGCCGGCGAGCCATCGGGATTGCGCTCTTGTTTGGAGCCGCTGGAGAGCATCGGCGCATCAGCCGGCTCGCAGACCACGATTTTGGTATCCGGCCGTTCCTTGGCAAGCACGCGTGCGACACCTTTCAGCGTGCCACCGGTGCCAAAGCCTGTGACCCAATAGTCGAGCTTCTCGCCTTTGAAATCGTCGACAATCTCACGCGCAGTCGTGCGGGAGTGCATGTCGGGATTTGCTTCATTCTCGAATTGCCTTGTCAGGAACCAGCCATGCGTCTTGGCAAGTTCAATAGCCTTGTTCACCATGCCCATTCCGCGCTCTGCCGCGGGGGTAAGGACTACCTTGGCGCCGAGGAAGCGCATCAGTTTGCGGCGCTCGACGCTGAACGTTTCCGCCATGGTAACAACCAACGGATAGCCTTTTGCCGCGCAAACCATCGCAAGGCCGATGCCGGTATTGCCCGAGGTCGCCTCGATCACGGTCTGCCCGGGCTTGAGCTCGCCGGATTTTTCGGCGGCTTCGATTACGCCGAGCGCTAGACGGTCCTTGACCGAGCCAAGCGGATTGAACGCCTCGATCTTGACGAACAAGTTGATGCCTTTCGGTACCAGCTTATTGATCCGGACAACCGGTGTGCGACCCACGGTTTCGAGAATGCTCGTGAATTTGGCCATCAGTCACTCCCCCTTCACGCTTCTAACGTTCACACATTCACCACGCGGCCGTAAGCATCGAGCACCGCTTCTTTCATCATTTCCGACAGAGTCGGATGCGGGAAGATCGTGTGCATCAGCTCTTCCTCGGTCGTTTCGAGATTCATTGCGACCACGTAGCCTTGAATGAGTTCTGTAACCTCGGCACCAACCATATGCGCCCCGAGCAACTGCCCGGTCCTCTTGTCAAAGATCACCTTTACC
>JBARNC010000603.1:0-9237 GCA_049802775.1 Pseudolabrys sp.
GCCTCGAGCTTGGCGCGGATCGCCTGCGCCAACACCGGCGCCGCGCCGTCGGTCGAGATGCCGATGACCAGCGGTGACCGGTTGACGATAGCGCCGAACGAGAAATCGCAGAAGGCCGGCTTGTCGATCACGTTGACCGGTACGCCGGCGGCGCGGGCGGCCTCGCAGAAGCGCTTCGCGTCCTCGTCGTCGTCGAACGCGCCGACCGCGACGGCGGCGCCCGTGAGATCTGCAGAGCTCCAGCGGCGCCGGTTCAGCGCGACACTGCCGGGCGTGGCTTCACTCGCGAGCACTGTCATGTCCTCGCAGAGATCCTCGGCGTAAACGTCGACGCGCGCGCCCGCCGCCGAC
Organism: Pseudolabrys sp.; assembly: GCA_049802775.1. Classification (GTDB taxonomy): domain Bacteria; phylum Pseudomonadota; class Alphaproteobacteria; order Rhizobiales; family Xanthobacteraceae; genus Pseudolabrys. The sequence goes on from JBARNC010000603.1 coordinate 352, forward strand.
AGCAGCTCCGCCTTCCAGGCTGCCGCTTGCGTGCCGCCGGCAAGCAGAGCGCGCTTGCCCTCGAGCGCGAGGAACACCGGCAGGCGGGCGAGTGGGCCAAGCCGTGCGGGTCGCATCTCGGTGGGGGCGCGGTTATCGGACATCGGCACCTCTAGTACACATCGGCCTGATAGCGGTCGTTCTTTTTCAAATCAGCGACATAGCGCGCGGCGTCTTCCGGGCTGCGCTTGCCGTGCTCGGCGATGACGTCGATCAATGCGCGCTCGACATCCTTGGCCATACGCAAGGCATCGCCGCAGACGTAGAAGTGCGCGCCTTTGCTGATCCAGTCCCAGAGGTCGCGGCCATCGTCGCGCATACGGCTCTGCACGTAGATCTTCTCGTCGCCGTCACGCGACCAGGCGAGCGTCAGGCGGGTGAGATGGCCGGAGGAACGCATCGCCTTGAGCTCGTCCTCGTAGAAGAAGTCGTAATCGCTGTGTTGGTGGCCGAAGTAGAGCCAGTTCGGGCCCGGCGCCTTGGTCGCCTGGCGCTCTTGCAAGAAAGCGCGGAACGGCGCGATGCCAGTACCAGGCCCGATCATGATGATTGGCTTGTTCGGATCGGCCGGCAGCGCGAAGTGCTGCGCCTTCTGCACATAGACCCTGATCTTGTCGCCGGCCTTGACGCGACCGGCGAGAAAAGTCGAGGCGACGCCGAGCCGGGTGCGCTTGTCGATCTCGTAGCGCACGGCATCGACCGTGAGCGAGACGCGGCCGGGATTGCATTTAAGTGACGAGGAGATCGAGTAGACACGCGGTTGAAGGACGTCGAGCGATTCGATGAACGCTTCCGGATCGGGGCGGATGTCGGGAAACTTCTGCAACGCGGCGAGCACGTCGAGGGTCGCGGCATCGCCGTCCGGGTCCTGGCCGGCCGCGAGCTTTTTCGCCTTGACGCGCCGGTCGCCGCCGGTGAGGAAAGAAATGAGCTGGAACAACATGTCCGGCGCGGGCGACAGTGAGACACCGTCGGTGAGCACCGCGCGCAAGGTCCGCCCGCCGATCGGAAAATCCAGCGGCGCAGCAAGTGCCTGAATGACGGCGTCCACCAGCGCCGGGTCGTTGGCCGGGAAGATGCCGAAGCTGTCGCCGACTTGGTAGTCGAGGCCGCAGTCGGCGAGATCGAACTCGATGTGCCAGGTTTCCTTGTTCGAGCCATCTTTGTTGAGACGGCGGCGCGACAGGAATGTCGCTTCGACCGGATTGTCGCGCGAGCGGCCGGGGGCCGACACCGGCCCGGGCGCGGGAGTAGGCGCGCTATCGGCTTTTGACACGCCGATTTCCAGCTCCTGATAGAGCTGCTTGAGCATGCGGGCGGTGTCCTTGCCGCCGGGCACGCAGAGATTCAGGCGCGTTTCCTTCTTGGTGAACAGCGCGTCGGCGTAGTCCTTGCAGTTATAGCCGCACTGGCTGCAATCCTGTTGCGCCATCGCCGCCATCATGCGGCGCGGCAACGGCCGACCTTCGGCGAGTTTCATGCGGTCCGGCATCGGCATGGTCGGGTCGTGCCAGGGCGCGCCGTCGTCGACCTCAGCCGGCACTTTAGCCGGCGCATCGACCAGATCGGGTAAGAGCTTGGCGACGTCGGCCTTGGACAGCGGCGTGACGCCGCCTTCCAGCCCGAACACGCCGGCGAACAGGCCGTCGAGCCAGGCACGCTGCTCCGGCGTGAACGGCGCGGTTTCCGGCAGGAAAGACGGGATCGGCGGCCGCGGTGTGATGCTCATGCGGCCTCCTGCGCGAAGGCTTTGAGCGTGTCGATCTCATGGCGGCGGGCGAAGGCGATGAAGCTTTCGTCTTTCGAGGCGCGGTGCGCGAGATAGGCCTTGAGGATGCGCTCAACGGTCTGCGGCGCGTCCTGCGCCTTGACGTTTCGATAAAGCTCGCGGCCGAGCGCGGCGTACGGGCCGAAGCCACCGCCGATCAGCACGTGATAGCCCTCGACTGCCTCGCCCTCCTCGCTCTCCTGCACCTTGCAGGCGAGCAGTCCGATCTCGGACACGAAATGCTGCGCGCAGGAATGATGGCAGCCGGTGAGATGGATGTTCACAGGCGTGTCGAGTGCAACCCGCGTCTCGCACCAGGCCGCAATCTCCTCGGCATGGCGTTTGGTGTCGGAGGCGGCGAACTTGCAGCCGGTATTGCCGGTACAGGCGACAAGGCCCGTGCGGATGGCGTTGGCGTCGATGGCGAGGCCGAGCGCTTCGATCTCCTTCTGCGCCGCCTTGAGCTTAGCGGTCGGGACACCCGAGATCAGCAGATTCTGCCAGACCGTGAGCCTGATGTCGCCGTCGCCCAGGTCGCGCGCGACGCCGGCAATGCCGCGCATCTGCGCGACCGTCATGCGGCCGACCGGCACCGCGACGCCGATCCAATTGAGGCCTTCCTGCTTTTGCGCATGGATGCCGATATGGGCGGTGCGGTTGAAGGGCGGGCGCGGCGCCAACGCGCCGGGCACGGCACGGTCGAGCTTGCGGCCGAGCTTCTCTTCCATGAGCGTGAGGAATTTCTCAACGCCCAGCTTGTCGAGCACGTATTTCAGCCGCGCCTTGGTGCGGTCCGTGCGGTCGCCGGTGTCGATGAACACGCGCACCACCGCGTCGGCCGCCAGCGTGGCGTCGGCGGGCTTCACCAGCACGCCGGTGTCGCCGGCGAAACTGTGATGGCCGGTCAAGCCGCCGAGGCAGAGCCGGAACCAGACGCCGGGCGCAAGGCCGAAGCCGTCTTTCACCTCGACGGCCTGGAAGCCGATGTCGTTGGTGTCTTCCAGCACCGGCACGATGCCGGCGCCGTCGAAGGCGACGTTGAACTTGCGCGGCAGGCCGTAGAGCGCGCGGTCGTTAAGAATGTGGAAGTGCCACTCGCGCGTATAAGGCCGCGTGTCGATGAGCTCCTGCCGGTCGATGCCGGCGGTCGGGTTGCCGGTGACGTTGCGGATATTGTCGGCGCCGGAGCCGCGCGAGCAGAGGCCGAGATCCTGGATCGCCTCGATCATGGCGACGGCGTCCTTGGCTTCGATCTCGCGCACCTGAAGATTGGCGCGCGTGGTGACGTGCGAGTAGCCACCGCCGTAGCGCTCGGCGAGATCGGCGACGCCTGAGAATTGCGCGGCCCTGAGGATGCCGTTCGGCATCCGCAGCCGGCACATGTAGGAATTCTGGTTGGGCGCGACATAGAACAGCCCGAAGAAGCGCCAGCGGAAATTGTCCGGCGGCTTGGGATATTCGTTCTTGGCGGCGTGCGCTTTGAGCCGCTCGTAAGTGTCGAACGGATGTTCGTCGCGCTTGAATTTTTCCGGATCGGACAACTTGCCGCCGGAGGCGAGCACGCGATCTTGCGCCTTGCGTGCGGCGGCCTCGGGGCCGACCAGCTCGGGCGCGGCCGCCGGGGCAGTGGCGACGGAGCTAGCCGCTCCGGCGCCAGTCACGCCTTTGGCCGTCTTAGCAATCTGCAAGCCGGCGACGAACCCTTCCAGTTATCGCTTCTGTTCGGGTTCGAAGTCGCCTCCAGCCGTTTCGCCCGCGAGCTTGAGATTGTTCCCGGCTTCCGTCGTCATTCCGCGGGCACTTGTGTCGGCGAAGTTAACGGCGCCGGCGATTTCGCCGTGCGCGGCTTGTGCGTGATGTAGATCGCCAGGCCCGTGAACATGAAGCCGCCGATTAGATTGCCGAGCGTCACCGGAATCTGGTTCCACAGCCACCAATCGGCGACGGTGACCTTGGCGCCCATCATCATGCCGGTCGGGATGATGAACATGTTCACCACCGAATGCTCGAAGCCCTGCGCGAAGAAGATGAACACCGGCATGTAGGCGCAAGCGATCTTGCCGATGGTCGAATTGGTGGTCATAGCCGCGACGATGGCGAGGCAGACCATCCAGTTGCACAGCATCGCCTTGACGAAGACGGTGATCCAACCGGCGTAACCGATCGCCGCGTAGCCGACGGTCTTGGCCTCCGCCACCACGATGATCTTGGCGGCGACACCGGCCGGCGCGGCCGTGCCGAAATTGGTCAGCGCAATCGCCAGCAGCGCGCCGTAGACCACGCTGCCGATCAGGTTGCCCAGGAATATCCACGCGAAGTTGGCGAGCATGTTCGGCGTACTGGCGTCGCGTTCGACCCACGGCAGCGGCACCAAGCCGAAGGCGCCGGTGACGAGGTCGAGCCCGAGCAGCACGATGAGGATTAGGCCGACCGGGAAGATAAGCGCGCCGACCAGCGGCTGGCCGGTCTGCACCATGCCGGTCAAAGCGAGGCTGGTGGCCGCGGCCAGAACGCCGCCGGCGAGCGCCCCGCGAATAAGCAGGTCGGCGGGCGACAGTCCGAGCTTCATGCGCCCGGTGTTGACCATCGTTGTGGCCACGTCGACCGGTTTCACATAGTCCATTGCCTAAGTCCCTGTGCTGGCGGCCGCCTCGACGTGCGGTCGGCTGTCTCTGTGCTGCAGGGCAGCAAGGAGCGTGCCAGCTTGGACGCTTTTGAAATATTTGTATTTTCCGTGTTCCGCTGATTCGGCCTGCCTCCGAATGCGGCGCGCAGGGATAAAATTTTGTGCAGTACCACAAAGACTTGCACCCTGCTCATTTCGGCGGCACAGCGCGCACGTAGGCGTGGATATCGGCACCGTTGCCGCTTGCAGCCACAAAGCCAGCGCGAATGGTGAAATGGCCGAAGCGCTCCCTGTCGCGCCGGGCAGCATAGGCCGCAAACAACGGATCGAGCGCGGCGACGATCCCGGCGTGATCGAGATCCTCGGCGCAGAGCTTGTTCAGGCGCGCCTCATCGAAGATAGCGCCGAGATAAAGGTTGTAGCGGCCCCGGGCCGGTTGCAAGGATGTCAAACCCCAACGCCCGGTCACTACCGTGCAACCGCAGACGAGGCGGCGCCCGCCTCAAGGCGATGTTGAGTTGATGACGGAGAAACCAGATTCTCGGCTTCAAGCCTGCGTCGCGACTTGAACATGCCGGCAACGAACATTCCGAGCGCATGCAGGATCACACATCGATCCGAATGATGTGATGATTCTGCCTCACGATGCGAATCGGCGCCGGATGAAATTTTCGGAAACGACAGCCATTAGCAGACATTGTCGCTGATAATACGACGATTCTACCTCATCATACATCCAGGCTGGATGGAATTTTCGGAAAGGACACGTGCAAATCGGCGCAAGAGCGGCGATTTAGCGTCAACAGTTGATGATGGGTGAGTTAGGCGCGCGTTTTCACTCTTTTTTTTAAAGGCCGCTTCGTCTTTTTCTTCGATGGCGTCTTCTTCATCGGCTTCTTCGGACGCAATCCCGATGGTGCTTTCTCTAAAACCGCCTTCTTTGATGGTAATTCGTTTGCAGGCGTTTCGTTCGGAAACGTTTCCATTGGAGGAGTATCTCTCGAAATCGTTTTCGCAACAGTCAAATTAGCCTTTGCAACTAATGCTTCTGCTTTTTCCAATAGATCCTTCAGCTGAATGTCGTTAGCAAATTGTTTGAAAATAGACTGCGCTGGATCAATGATTTTTCTTGCTGCCTCGACGACGTTGGATGTTTTGATAAGTTGTTGTATTTCAGGAAATGACTGTTGTAAGCGGCCCTTCGCCTTATCGAGGCGTTCCATAAGATCTTTCTTGAAAGCTTTTTCCTGATCGTCGGTCATCAACCAGTCTCTGATTTCGATCAAGTGACGCTACAAATGCTTTCGCAGCCTTTCTAAAAATTCCTTTTGCTCATCATCGAGTCTTTTAATTGCTTCAGTGTCCGCTTTGCATCTTTTAATGATCTTCCTAATTTTACGAGCTTCACTGTGGCCTCGATACCTTTCAGGCTCTGCTTTTAATTCTACGTCTTCGTTCAAATGCTCGGATATTGCTTGGCCTATCATGACGCAATCTCCCCAATCGAAACATTCTCCAAACTTCCAATTGAGCATCAGCATCTGCCTTGACGGTATCTATCTTTTTGACCTGCATCAATCGCCTGTGGACATTGAACAGCGGCTTATGCCGTCTTTTCCGAAAATTATATCTGGACGTACTGGTGATGGCCCCGCCGGGACACATGGAAGCAATATTTAGCGGCGCTTCCCAGCAAGATGGCCCCGTACAAGACGCGCACGCTGGCCCGCGCCAACCCTGTGGCGGTCGACAGCTCAACACCTCCAGCCGGGAACCTGGTGATAATCGCGTTTAACAACATGGAGGACGTGAAGGCGTTTTGGAATTCTCCCGCGTATCAAGCCATCATTCCTCTACGCGAAAAGTCTGCGAAGACCCGCGCCTATGCAGTCGAGGGAATGCCGCAATAATCAAAGGTAAAGGGAGGCATCTCAATCGGCGGCCTCTTTCATTTCAAGCCAAGTGTGCGATGTCCGCTATTGGCACGAGGCGGACATACCGAGTTGCACTGCAAATGTCTGCTTTTGACCCAAAGCGGACATGACCCAGCTTCCAATCTCCCAATTTGAGCCGCTAGGATGGAGCCTCAGAGGTGGTGGGGGCGCACGCGATGTCATTTCAATCATTGACGCTTAGAAGTATCAGCGCGACGCCGGTTGTTCTCAAACTCAAACGGCCCGTTGTTGCGCGCATCGCTACCATTACTGAATGGCCTCTTATTTTGATCGATCTTCACACGGAGGAGGGCATCACTGGACGAAGTTATCTTGAGCCTTACACGACAAGAACCATGAAGTACTTGGTTCCGGCGCTTCATGATTTTGGCGAGATGTTCAAAGGTCGAAAGCTCGTACCCCTCGAACTCTATGACCTTGCGCGCAAGTCACTTCACTTTGTGGGCTATCAGGGCCAATCCATGATCGCCGTTTCTGGCCTCGACATGGCGGCGTGGGACGCCCTTGCCAAGGCGGCTGATATGCCTCTGTGTGTTTTTCTCGGCGGAGCGGTTGGTCCGGTGCGAGCCTATAACAGCAACGGACTGTGGCTACAGGAACCACACATAGTGGCGGAGCAAGCAACCGAGCTGCGGGACGAAGGAGGTTTTACCGGTCTGAAGTTACGACTCGGCCGTGAACATTTTCGTGATGATATCAAAGCGCTAACAGCCGTGCGGAAAACAGTTGGCGATGACATGCACCTGATGGTCGATTTCAATCAAGGTTTGCATTTGGGAGAGGCCTTGCAACGTTGTCACGCAATCGACGATTTCGGTTTGGACTGGATTGAGGAGCCAATCGTCTACGACAATCTCGATGGCTACGTGCAGCTTGCGGCCGAACTAAAGACGCCGATCCAAATCGGGGAGAATTTTTATGGCCCCCGCGACCTGCACCAAGCAGTACAGCGCAAAGCTTGCGACTATGTAATGCCTGACTTCATGCGTATCGGAGGGGTTACCGGATGGCTGAGATCAGCTGCGATTGCTGGAGCGGCGGGCATTCCTATGTCCACGCATCTATATCCGGAGGTGGCTGCGCATGTAATGCGGGTCACGGAGACCGCGCATTGGCTTGAATGGCAGGATTGGGCCGATCCCATTTTGCGGCAGCCATACGAAGTGAAGGATGGGCTACTGCACATTCCTGACGCGCCTGGCATCGGCTTGGAATGGAACGAGGACACGGTTACGGCAAGCAGAGCTGATTTTTGAAAGCGACACGCATCGGATGTCCGCTTTTGGCACTAAGCGGACATTCCGAAATTGTCCGCTTATGACCCAAAGCGGACATCGGTGGTCCGTTTAACGACCCCGGCCTAAGCCCACGCCCGGCCCCCTCCAGTGTGCTAGTTTGAGCCGATACCTTGCCCTGTCCTTATCCTTGGAGGGCGGCATGAAGCGGCGTGAATTTCTCGGGCTTTTTGGAGGTGCGATAGCGGCTTGGCCACGCGTAGTGAGTGCGCAGGAATCGGGTAATGGTCCCACCGTTGCCTATCTTTGGCATGCGGGCAGCGCTGCGGAGGAAGAACCGTACTTTAGCGCGATACGTGAAGGTTTCTCCACGCTTGGTTACATCGATGGACGCAACATTAAATTGGTTCATCGCTTCCCGAATGAATTACCGGAGCGCTTCGAGAGTATGGCAGCCGAGCTGGTTTCAATGAATGTAGATGTGCTGATGGGCGGCAGCACTGCAGCCCCTTACTTGGGCAACAGCGAAGATACCGATTGTTTTTATGTTCGTCAGCGATCCAATTGGATTAGGCCTGGTTCAAAGTCTGGCAAGTCCGGGGGGAAATACTACTGGGCTAACGAATTTCGGACCCGAGATAGCGGGCAAGCGCTTGCAACTCCTAAAAGAGTTAGTTCCCGGGCTGTCCCGTGTTGCATTTCTCATAAACTCAAATCTCCCAACAACGCGTATGTATGTCGAGGTAATGGAATCCGCTGCAACTCAGCTCGGATTGCAGCTTCGGACGTTTGATGCTCGCTCCCTTGATGAAATGGAGCCTGCCTTTGACGCAATGGCAAAGGCAGGGATGCAAGCGGTCACGCCTGAGCAGTCAGGAACGTCATTTCAAGCAAGAGCGGTTATCCCGAAAATGGCCCTCGCTCGACGATTGCCATTATGCGCTTATTCAAGGGAAACGTTTGAACATGGCGCCCTAGTGTCGTATGGCCCCGACCAGATTGCGACGTGTCACCGGTCCGCTGTCTACGCCGATAAAATACTGAAGGGTACGAAGCCCCGCGACATTCCAGTCGAACAACCAACGAAGTTTGAGTTTTTAATCAACCTCAAGACGGCCAAATCGCTGGGTCTCACTGTGCCGTTTGGCCTACTGAACGCTGCCGATGAAGTGATTGAATAAGCTGCGCCTATTGGCACTTAGCGGATGTTTCCGATGCGGCCAAACACCAGGTCACTTGTGGGGCACACCATTCTTAAGCGCG
>JBARNC010000604.1:0-1788 GCA_049802775.1 Pseudolabrys sp.
GCACAAGCGTATGTCCGCTAAGTGCCCATAGCGGACATCGCGATGTAAAATTCAAACCCCTTCATCTTTGCGAACTGACAATACGTACATGTATCGGAATGCCCCCGGATGGGCCATTTCGAGAGTATGCCAATGCTGAAGGTTAGTTAGTGGGGCGGTAGGAAACAGGCGCTGGAAAAGCTGAATGACCTGCGGATCCGCGTCAAAGCCGAGAAATGAAATTCCACGCTCGGACACAAATTTGCTGATTTGGGGAATTGTGAACCGATGCTCTATTACGTTGTATAGCAGGTCACGGCACCCGCTTATACTGTAGAAGTCGGCACTGCTTGTTATTCTCCTCCACCGGCCATCGCCGTCGGTACGAAATATCTCCTCGCGAAATTTTCTAATATCGTCGATGGTTGGGCGATACCCGCGTTCAGCAATAAGCGCCCGCGCTTCCACAATGCTCCGACGCGCTATCTCGCTATACAGACCGACGCGCATTTCGCCACCTTGCCGCAGCAGTGAGAGTAGAATGCGCCACCCGGCTTCCGGCTCCGCCAGATGATGCAATACGCCAACGGCCTCAATCCGATCAAAGCGGCGGCCTATGGTTTGTAGCTTTAGAATGTCCGCTTGTGCAAAATCGACATTGTTCATGCCGGCCTCACGCATCTTTCGACGAGCATAGGCAAGGCTCGGCACACTTAAATCAATCGCAAGTACACGCGCCTTCGGATACTGGCAGGCCACCTGTAGCGCGTGGCGCCCAGTTCCGCAGCCCGCGACGAGAACGTCGCCACTAAACGGTTCACCAACGTCGGCGCACTGCACGCTCTCTTCCATGGAAATAACGGCGTGCGGGTCCAAGGTCCAACGCGGATAAGGATTTTGTTCGTATTGCTGCATGACCTGGAGCGAGACGCCTTCATCAACCGCAGTGAGACTCGGAATTGCGAGACGGTCGCCGAGCTCTTCCAAAGGCTCGATCAACTGCTGCTTTATCAATTCGACAACTGTTACTGGCCACTCTCGGCTCAAAATTTTGTCCGCGTCTGGAAATTGACTGAGCGGGAAATAGGCCGCGACGGCGGCAAGCGTCAGCGGTTCGATCTCATCAGCCGCATTTAGCTGGTCTAGCAGCAAATCGCGTAGCCGGATCGATTGTTGCGTTTCGTCCTCGCTTTGAGAGTAGATGTATTCGTTGATAAAGCATTGCGCCGCTAGAGCGCTAAGGCAGGAAACAAGGTTGTCCGCGATGGTTCGTGGTGCGACGGCACTCGCGGCGGCAAGCCGCAACAGCACGAAGCGCAACTGGGTGAGGAATGTTTCCAGCGCTCGTCCGCGAATGACCACGGATTCCATTGCACTTCGCAAGAAAATGTCATCTGCCACTGCTTTAAGTACAGCGGCGCTAAACAGGTCGTCAATTTGACGCGGCAGCAGTTTTTCCTCTTCAAGCCGGGCCAGGCAAGTGGCAATCGCCGGGCTTTGCATTATGAATTCTTCAACATTTTTTTCGCTCAAACCGAGTGCGATCGCTTTTTAGAAATGGATAGTGGCTTCGTCACGCCGATTAAGGGCCTGATAAGAGGACCCGATATTGTAGTGGCAGGCTGAATTCAGTGGGTCCGATGCAAGGGCCTTAGTAAACATTCTTAAAGAAAGTTGGTGGCGTCCGGAGGACTGCGCGATGATGCCCATCAGATTGAGACTGTGAACGTGCGTCGGCACAAGCCCGAGAACTTGTCTGCACAGACGTTCGGCTTGCGCGTTGTTGCCGCGCTGGTATTGCCGACGTGC
>JBARNC010000605.1:0-2836 GCA_049802775.1 Pseudolabrys sp.
GGTTTCCACGAGAGATAATCCCCGTACCGCGCAGCTGGGCCGATCGCGCCTACCCCAACCTCGTGTACTTCAACAAACTCGAGAAGGGCGGTCACTTCGCCGCCTGGGAACAACCGGAACTCTTTGCGGGCGAGATGCGAGCGGCGTTCCGCTCGCTGCGCAAAACAATCTGACCACTTCGGCGCGCGCAATGCGCGCGCCGACTTCCCGTCCGCATGCCCAGTTTTCAGGACCGAGGAGAACGATCATGTCCGACAATGCTTCTTCGCACACACGGCGCGCTGGCCTTGCCGCTTCTGCAGCCGCCGGTGTCGCCGGTCTGCTGCCCGCCCATGCATCGGCACCAGTTGGCCCTTCGCAGTTCAACACCGACCGCACCCATCCGGGCCAGTGGACAATCACCTTCAGCAACCCGCCGATCAATATGTTTGTTCCCACAACAATCGTCGAATTGGGAGCACTAATGACCGAACTCGAGGCGGACCCGTCCGTGAAGGTCTTAGTGTTCCAGTCGGCGAATCCCGATTTTTTCATCGCCCATCTCGACGTAGCCAAGGCAGCTGAACGGCCCGAGGCGCTGGGCCTTTGGCGCGACTTTGTGCTGCGCCTCTCGTCCACGCCAGTCGTTAGTATCGCCAAGATTCGCGGCCGCACGCGCGGGATCGGTAACGAGCTCGTGCTGGCATGCGACATGCGCTTTGCCAGCCGGCAGAACACCCTGATCGGCAATCCTGAGGTCGGCGTCGGACTGATCCCGGGCGGCGGAGCGCTGGAATGGCTGCCGCGCTTGGTCGGCCGCTCGCGGGCACTAGAGATCGTGCTCAGCGGCGACGATTTCGATGCTGATGTCGCCGAGCGCTATGGTTGGATAAACCGCGCGCTGGACGATGACGACCTCGACTCGTTTGTCGATGCCCTCGTCCGGCGTCTGGCCTCGTTCGACCGTAACGTGCTGGCCGCGGCGAAGGCCCAGATTAATCGGTTCGGGACGCCGACGGCTGCCGAGCTTCAGTCGAGCAACGACATGATCTTCCCAATGCTGACCTGGCCCGACGCGCAGGCGCGTCGAGCCAAGCTCCGGGGTATCGGCTACGGCATTCCGAGCGACTTCGAGTTGAACTTCGGCCGCTACCTCTCTGCGTTCGGAGGGGCGAATGGTGACGGCGCGAATACGCGGCCCGAGTGATCGTCGCCGGGGGTTTCTGAACTCCGCACCGACGTTGAGCCGTCAGACGGTACTGCTTAGCAAATGCACCACGCCGATCGAGGTACACCAATGAAGCGCACGTATTTTCCCGGCATCACCGACGTTGTGGTCGTCACCGATCCGGCAGAGATCCGGACGATTTCAAACGATTCAAGGCTCGACCGAGACTTCATAGCTCGTGGTCCTATTCGCAACGTGCAGCGCATCCGGAAAATGCTCGGCGTTTGGTCGCTCAACGGCAGATTATTTCCATTTATACTGCCGCGTACCGACACTAGCCGTGCTGCCGCACAAGACGCACTCTGGTCGAGACTAAACGTCAAGGCCGACGAGGTGAGACACGGACCGGCAAAATTGGAGCCCCTGGCGGAATGGGTCAGAGGCATCGAGCCGACGGACACGCTCAATCTGCTTGTGCAGCAGAGCATAGGAAGATTGTTCGTAGAAACCTTCACGGCCACTGAGGAGAGTTGGGCAGCGGCCTCCGTAGTGCTTGAGGCTGGAAACTTCGCCAATATCATGAAAAAGCCGGGCTGGCGCATCAGCGGCAGGCTGGAGCGGGCCAAAACGCTTTTGGCTTCCATGCTGAATGGCGATCTGGCTGCCGTTAACGCGACAATTACAGGTCTGCGGCTGATTATCGGTAGCCTGAGTAAAATGCGGCAACTTGCTGCCGACCCAGCGATTCTGTCTTCAATAACGACGGATGCTGCCGTGGACAAATGCCTCATTCCACCACCCATCGTTGTTCGCCAGGCGAAAACTGCCGGCGAGGTCGGCGGTTGCCCGTTTAGAAGAGGCTCGCTGTTCATTCTTGAGCTGGGAAGCGCAAGCAAAGGCGCAGCGAATCGTGATCTCCTCTTTCCTCAGTCAGAGTTGGAGCCGCTGTCCCGCCGAAAAGTGGGTGCCTGCGCTATTGGAAGGCGTGTGGACGCGTGTCTCAGCTGCGGGCATGAAGGAATCGTATCGATCGTGAAACGCTAGCCGCGGCGAAGGCACAGATTAATCGGTTCGGGACGCCGACAGCTACCGAGCTTCAATCGAGCAAAGACACGTTCTTCTCAACCCTGGCCACGCCCGGTGCGCAGGCGCGCCGTGTAAAGGTCGGGAAGCTCGGTTACGGTGTTCCGAGCGATTTCGAGTTGAACTTCGGTCGGTACATGCCTGAGCTCGGACGGCCGGGAGGATAAAAGGGATGCTCAGCCCGACTGAATCGTCGCTCTGCGAATAGACCCGCCATTTCGTCGGCATCGCCCTCGACGTTCCGGGCAACTGGGGGTTCGGCAGCGACTTGTCGGTTTCCTTCACTATGGCCCGATGCTGTCGATTAACGCGGCACGGCGCGCGTAGTCCCCAGTCTTGCTGCCTGGATGTCCGCTTTGGGTCATAAGCAGACATGTGCGCCGCAATAAGTCATGTCCGCTTTACCCCCAAAAGCGGACATGTGCAGTGCACTAGGCGATGTCCGCTTTGTGCCAATAGCGGACATACGCATTTAGCCCAGCGAACGGGCTTACAGTGGCGCAAGAGCCTTGCGCAGCGGAATGTCCGATATCGTCATCAGACCGTTGAACGGCTCGTTCAGTTCTAAAATCAAATAGATTGCACACGATGCCGATAAGCCAAATA
>JBARNC010000606.1:0-12751 GCA_049802775.1 Pseudolabrys sp.
CCGATTTTCTCTCCTGAAGTCATGATTGTCCTCCTAAACGGCGATAGACCCGATGTGCGACGACAAAATCATTGTCGTCGATCCCAAGCCCGCGACAAGCATTCATGATTTCATTGGCGGCGGCGGCGAGCGGCACGGGGCTGCCCAGCGTGCGGCCGAGATTGAGCGCGAGCATCATATCCTTCTGTTGCAGCGTGACGTCGGCGAGTGGCACTTCCGGCATTTTGCCGTCAAGGATAAACGGTCCTCGATAGCCCAGTACCGGTGAGGCAGCGACGCTCTTGAGAATTGCGTCGAGCGCGACATCGCGAGCGACTCCACCCTTCTCGGCGAGCGCGACCGCTTCACCGAACGCGATCACCTCCACCATCAGCAAGAGATTGACCGCGATCTTCATCTGACAGGCGAGCCCGTTGCTGCCGATGCGCGTCACCTTCGGGCCGATCGCCAGCAGCACCGGCTTGGCGCGCTCGAACGCGGCCTCAGCGCCGCCAATCATCAGCGAGGCGTTGCCTTGCACGACAGTGACTGGGCTGCCCGAGAGAGGCCCGTCCAGCATGATCGATCCGGCCTTGGCGAATTCGGCGGCAACCGCGCGGCTGGCGTCAGGCTCGATCGTGCTCATGTCGATGAAGATGCCGCCTTTCCGCAGCCCGGCGATGATGCCATCTTTGCCCAGCGCCACTGATTTCACCACTAACGAGTCGGTGACAATGGAGAACACGATCTCGGATCGTTGGGCGACCTCGCGTGGCGTGTTCGCCCAGAGCATGCCGGCTTCTAGGAGCTTTGCGGCCTTGTCGCGCGACCTGTTCCAGCCAGTGACTTTATAACCGGCCGCCATCAAGCGCGGAACAATGAGCTGACCCATGGTACCCAGGCCGACAAATCCGATGTCCAATGATCTGCTCCAGTTGTTCCTGCGCTGAGCGAACTGATGTGAATCTATTCGGCGCAGCCGCCAACCGGCGGGAACTAATCGATGCCTAATCAAGGTATCATCTAGTCAACGCTATGTCCGCTGCAGTAGATCGACGTCAAATCGGTCGACAATGACGGAACGATTGCCGCAGCCTGCTGCATGCAAATCATGAAACAGGAAATGACGCCTACCAACTTTTTCGTCAGAATGAAGCTCCAAGCGTCAGGCAAAGGGACGGAGCCTCGGGACTGAGGGTGTGTGCAGTAACCCGCGCCGAAGGAATTGGCGAGGACATGACGACGTAATGCAGGCAAGATCGTCCGGGGATCGGGAGAACCAGCCTCGCGTGCCCCACCCCTTCCCCAGTGCTGGCTTGAGCCGCTACGATGCTTTGTCCTGATGCTCGGGAACGGACATGAGAAGGCGCGAGTTCATCACAGTAACTTTCAAAGTCCTAAGAAAACTCGAATAGTATATCAAATATTTATGCACAATGAGAAACCAAGCGCCACCGCCTTATTAATTGCCAAGTCACAGCTTCTATTACGCTCTGAAGCGGTAAGCGCTGCGCGGGCAGATTACTATCGCGCCTTTGTGGAAGCAGTCGAGCGAAAATCCTGGCACCCCAATTTAGCCTACCGATATTGGCATCAATTCATTGAGCGCATCAGCATTCCAGGCATTTATCTGCATTATGCATTGCGTAAATTGTGCATTGAGCAAATCGCAAAAGAATTTTTAGACGGCGCTCAAGTAGAGCAGGTGGTGGTTATTGCGGGGGGATTCGACCCGCTCTTGGTGATTCTGTCTCAGCAACATGTAAGCACTGCATTTTTTGAACTCGATCACCCGGCTACTCAGCAGGCCAAAAAAACTGCACTCACCAAGCTGGGGAGTGCTAATAACCTCACTTTGATCCCTGTAGACCTAACCAAGCAATCTGTTTTCGAGGTATTACGCGGTTCGTCATTTTCATCGGATGAACCCACCCTCTTTATCGCCGAGGGCATCACCATGTATTTAGATGAGGTCGAGATCAAGCGCTTCTTCAAGCAAATTCGATCATGTACTCACAATGAGAACAGCCATCTTCTTTTTACCTACATGAATAAACAGTCGTCGGGCTCCATCCAATTTGAATCCGCGACTAAATTAGTAGATTACTGGCTTTGGCTGAAAAAAGAAGTGTTCAGATGGGGAATTGCCACCAGCGAGTTAGCCGGTTTTCTTTCAGCAACAGGCTATCGCTTAGTGCGCATGTGCGACGCTGATTATCTCGCCAAGCAATATTTGCCCGATAAAAATATAACCCTCGCAAGAGGAGAAAATATTTGCCTGGCGAGGGTGGAATGCTAGAGCCGGATGTAACCACCACCGACTATATTCTAACAGCGCAATGTTTCTGGTTTGCTGTGTTGGTTTACAGGACATCGATCAATTTGCCTTGGCTTCTATTGTTTGGAAGTCTTAGCATTGCTTCTCTTGCAGGCGGCACAACGCATGGCTTTTTTTCAGACGAAACATTAGTAAGCTATGCGATTTTGTGGAGGGCCGCGCTCATTGCCATTGGCGCTGTGGCATTGGCAGGATGGTATGTTGGCGCTGCTTTTCTACGGAACAAAAAAGTTGCTTGGTGGATTAAAAAAATTGCAATCGTCCAATTTAGCTTGTTCACTGCAGTCATCCTATTTTATTCGCAGCAATTTTTATTAGCCGCGGTCAATTATCTGCCAGTGGCATTTTTTCTGTTTTTTGTTTTCATTCGCAGCTATTTCAAAACAAATGAAAGAGCGCCATTATGCGGCGCAATAGGCATTATCCTGACGTTCATAGGATCGTTTATCCAAATCGCGAAAATCTCTCTGCATCCGCAGTATTTTAATCACAACGCTCTATATCACGCGATACAGTTTGTCGCGATCTGCTTATTATTCGTCACCGCACGGTGGGATATAATGAGGGGGGAATATGAAAAATAATAATATCACAAGGCGTGACGTTATAGGTTACACGGCGACGGTGGTAGGCGCCTTTCTGGCGCTGCCTTATTTGTCGGCGCGTAATTCTTTCGCCACTGGCGCCACCAGTTCCGCGCTGGTAAATGATATACATTCTCAACTCAATCCCACACGTGTTAACGCGGTTCTTAAACCGCAATCTGCCGAGCAGCTGGCTCATATTGTAGTGTCCGCTTCACAACAGGGGCGCACACTCAGCCTGGCCGGAAAGCGTCATGCAATGGGAGGCCAGCAATTTGGCACGGATACCGATTTGATCGATATGACTTCCTTTAACAAAATTATTTCACTGGATAAGCATAGCGGAATTATCGAATTGGAAAGCGGGACCATTTGGCCGTCTATCATCGATTATTGCTGGAATGAGCAAAGGGACGATCCTAAGCCTTGGGGTATTTCTCAAAAACAAACCGGCGCGGATGCGCTAACGTTGGGAGGGGGGTTGGCTGCTAATGTGCATGGCCGTGGATTGACCATGCGGCCACTCATTCAGGATATAGAATCTTTCAAACTTATTACGCCGGAAGGGACAGAGATAGAATGTAGCCGGTCAAGCAACCCCGAATTATTCAAGCTAGCGATTGGCGGGTATGGTCTTTTTGGCGTGATCAGCAGCATTAAATTACGCTTGATGCCACGCACCCGGCTAAAACGCACCGTTAAAGTCATGGATATTGACGAGCTGATGCCCGCCTTTGAGCAGCGCATCAAACAGGGTTACATGTATGGTGATTTCCAATATATGACGGATTCAACATCTCCTGACTTCCTAAAAAAAGGTGTGTTCTCATGCTATCTGCCCGTCGATAGCAATGAAAAAGAATCGGAAAGGCAACACCGGGAATTACAAATTGAAGATTGGAAAAAATTATACCGTCTCGCTTTCACGGATAAGGGCGCGGCATATAAGGCATATTCGCAATATTATCTCAGTACCAACGATCAGCTTTACTGGTCAGATACCCACCAGCTATCTGTGTATCTGGACGATTACCATATCAAACTGAATAAGGAGCTTGGGTTTCAGGACGATGCATCCTTGATGATTTCGGAAATCTATGTGCCACATAAGGATCTCACTCACTTTATGAGGGATGTGCGTAAGGTAGCGCTCAAAGAAAGCTGCGATATTATTTACGGCACCATCCGCCTCATCAAAAAAGATAAGGAGAGCTTTTTGGCTTGGGCGAAAGAAGATTATGTGTGCACTATCTTCA
The DNA here is from genome assembly GCA_049802775.1 of Pseudolabrys sp. Taxonomy (GTDB): domain Bacteria; phylum Pseudomonadota; class Alphaproteobacteria; order Rhizobiales; family Xanthobacteraceae; genus Pseudolabrys. Next base: position 4,158 of record JBARNC010000606.1, read on the forward strand.
ATTTAAGAGTGTTCCACACTCGCGATGGCATTGAAAAAGTCAAACGCGATTTCCGTGCCCTTATAGATGCCGCGCTACCCTACGGCGGCTCCTATTACCTGACCTATCACCGCTGGGCGCGAAAGGATCAGATGCTAGCGTGCTATCCGCAATTTCCTGAATTCCTGCGATTGAAACAAAAATACGATCCCAAAGAAGTCATACAAAGTGATTGGTATAGGCATTATAAGACGATGTTTGCTTAAACCAAGTTTGTTCGACCAATGTGTCCTTGCGTTTGGATTTTCACGACGTACAACTGTGCTCCGCTAACATAGGTTTTGGACCATGGCCCAACCGAAACCTCTGCTGTTGTCACGCCGCTTTGCACCACTGTTCTGGTGCCAATTCTTTTCGGCATTCAGTGACAACTTCCTCAAAAACGCGCTGGTCTTCCTGATCCTGTTCAAAATCGGCGGATCCGCGAGCGAGTCGCTCATTACGCTGGCAGCGGCGGTATTCATTGCGCCCTACTTCTTTCTATCGGCGCTTGGCGGCGAGATGGCCGACCGCTACGACAAGGCGACCGTCGCGCAGAGTTTGAAGTTTGTGGAAATCGGGGTCGCGATGCTCGCCGTCGCCGGCTTTGCGATGCATTCGGTGCCAATTCTGTTCGCGGCGCTATTCGGTTTTGGCGTCATCGGTTCGCTGTTCGGCCCAATCAAGTACGGCATCCTGCCCGACCTCCTGCAGCGCTCGGAATTGCCGGCCGCTAACGCTTTTGTCGAAGGCGCGACCTTCATGGCGGTCCTGCTTGGCACCATTGTCGGCGGGCTTGCGGCCAAGGACGGCGGCGATCCGGCGTCGTTCGCCGGATTGATGCTCGTTTTCGCCTTGCTGTGCTGGACTTCGGCCCTTCTCATTCCGCGAGTCGGCTCGGGTGCGCCGAACCTGAGAATTTCGGCCAATATCATCATCTCCACCAGACAGCTGTTGCAGCATCTGCGCAGCGACCATCGCCTATGGTGGGGCGCGCTGGTGACGAGTTGGTTCTGGCTTGTCGGTGCGGTGGTGCTGTCACTGCTGCCGCCGCTGGTAAAATCGGTCCTCGGCGGCGCGGAGGAGGTGGTGACAACCTTCCTCGCTGTCTTCTCAGTCGCGGTTGCGGTGGGCTCAGGACTAGCGGCCTGGCTCGCAGCTGGGCGTATCGTGATCCTGCCAACGTTGATCGGCGCAGTGCTGCTCGGCGTTTTTGCCGTCGACCTGGGATGGACCAGTTTTGGCACTCCGCTTGCTCTTGTACCGGCCGGCGTCGAGGAGGTGTTCTCATCTAGACTCGGTCTGCGGATAATGGTCGATCTCGCTGGACTCGCGATCGCCGGCGGCCTTTACATCGTCCCGACCTTTGCGGCCGTGCAGGCGTGGGCCGGCGCCGACCGGAGAGCGCGCGTGATCGCCAGCGTCAATGTGCTCAACGCCGCCTTCATGGTCGGCGGCACGGTCGCAGTCGCACTGCTGCAGGCGGCCGGCGTCACCACGGCGATGCTGTTCATCATTATCGGCGTTGCGACACTCGGTGTGGCCATCATCATTGGACGGACCATGCCGGCGAAGGCCGGGATGGATTTCCTCTCGATCGTGTTCCGAACACTTTATCGCATTGAAGTGTGCGGTGTGGATAACCTCCTCAACGCCGGTTCCAACCCGATCATCGCACTCAATCATGTGAGCTTCCTCGATGCAGCAGTTGCGATGTCGCTGTTGCCAAAGGATCCGATGTTCGCCATTGACAGCGCGATGGCGAAAAAGTGGTGGGTGAAGCCATTTCTCCAATTCATCCGTGCCATGCCGCTCGATCCGACCAAGCCGCTGGCGGTTCGCACCCTGATCAATGCGGTGAAGGACGGCGAGGCGCTGATCATCTTCCCGGAAGGGCGATTGACCGTCACCGGCAGCCTAATGAAGGTCTATGATGGGGCCGGTTTGATCGCCGACAAGACCGACGCTTATGTTGTGCCGGTGCGGCTTGCGGGCCTTGAATGTACACCGTTCACTCGGCTGTCGCGCGCGCAGGTGCGCCGGCGCTGGTTTCCCAAAGTGACGGTAACCGTGCTGGAGCCGGTGAAGCTCAGAGTCGATCCAGTGCTCAAGGGCCGGCACCGGCGGCAGGCAGCGGGCGCGGCGCTCTACGAGATCATGTCGAACCTCGTCTACCGCACCACGTCGATTGAACGCACCGTAACTGAGGCGCTGATAGAGGCCGCGGAGATCCACGGCATGGGCCGGGTCGCGGTCGAGGACCCGATCGCAGGCGAGCTCAGCTATCGCAAGCTGCTGATGGGCGCGCGCATCCTCGGCGAAAAGCTTATGCCACTCGCTCCCGAGGGCAAGCCGATCGGAGTGATGCTGCCGAACGCTAATGGCGCGGCTGTGACGGTAATGGCGTTGATGTCGGCAGGTCGAGTGCCAACCATGATCAACTTCACTGCCGGCATCGCCAATGTGCTCGCCGCCTGCGAGGCCGCGAAGCTCGATACCATCGTGACCTCACGCACCTTCATCGAGCGTGGCAAGCTCGAAGCATTGATCGCTGGTATCCGGAACGACATCAAGATCGTTTATCTCGACGATATCCACTCGACCATCACGCTCTCTGACAAGCTGCGCGGATTGTGGAATGCGAAAAAGCCGCTAGTGAAACGAGTCCCCGGCGATTGGGCGGCGATACTATTCACCTCGGGGTCCGAGGGCGCGCCCAAGGGCGTGGTGCTCTCCCACCGCAACATGCTGGCCAATGTCGCACAGGCAACCGCCCGTATCGACTTTGGCAGGCAGGACAAGGTGTTCAACGTGCTCCCACTGTTCCATTCCTTTGGCCTGACGATCGGCCTGGTGCTTCCGCTCGTCTCCGGCGTGCGTATTTATCTCTATCCGTCACCATTGCACTATCGCACTGTGCCGGAACTGATCTACGGCGTGAATGCCACTATCTTGTTTGGCACCGACACTTTCCTCAATGGTTATGCCCATGCTGCCCACGCCTACGATTTCCGGTCACTGCGCTACATTCTTGCTGGCGCCGAGCCGGTCAAAGAGTCGACACGACGCATTTATCTGGAGAAATTCGGCCTGCGCATCTTGGAAGGCTATGGCGTGACCGAGACCGCGCCGGCGCTCGCGCTCAACACGCCGATGTTTAACAAATTCGGCACAGTCGGGCGCTTGCTGCCGGGTATGGAAATGCGTCTGGAAAAGGTAAAGGGTGTCGAGGAAGGCGGCCGCCTCTTGGTGAAAGGGCCCAACGTGATGCTCGGCCATTTGCGCACCGAGAAACCAGGTGTACTGGAGCCGCCGCCCGAAGGTTGGTACGACACTGGTGACATCGTCACTATCGACAAGCCGGGCTTCATCACCATCAAGGGCCGCGCCAAACGTTTCGCCAAGATCGCCGGAGAGATGGTGTCGCTCGCGGCGGTTGAAGCGCTGGCCGGCGAATTGTGGCCGGACGCGCTGTCGGCTGTTGCCACTGCGCCGGATGCCCGCAAGGGCGAGCGCTTGATCCTGGTGACGCAAAAGAAAGACGCCACCCGCAGCCAGTTCCAGGCGTTCGCCCGCTCGCACGGCGCCTCAGAGCTGATGACGCCGGCAGAGATCATTCACATGGAGAAGCTGCCGCTGCTCGGTACCGGCAAGGTGGATAACATGGCGGTGACGAAGATGGTACTCGAATTGGCCGCGGCTAAGTCATCTGCGGCAACGTTGGCTTAGCGCCGAACGCATTTTTTCAGACATCGCACGGGTTGATTCTTGGACTTATCGAGATTGGTCGTCCGGCGCTCTCACGTTCCATAATCTCGCATTATGCGAATCCGTGGTTGAACTCACCAACTTAGCAGGCGCCACCGTGGAGACGTACCGCTTGCGCGCAGCCCCGCCAATTCGGTACTGCCATTTGCGTAGTTGACGTTAGTGATGGGTCTTAATCATGAGTGCGGCCGCGCGTTCTGCCAAAGCAGCGATGGTCCGCGACGGGTTGACACCAACAGCCTTTGGAATAACGGCCCCGTCAATTACGAACAGGTTAGGATAACCGAAAACTTCGCAAGTGTGATCGACAACCCCGTTATCAGGTGTGGTTCCCATATTGCAGCCGCCAAGTGGATGGGGGGTAATGAGATATTTAGCGGTGCTCCAACTAGGCGGAACGACGGGATGTCCCCCAGTTGCTGCACAAAGTCGTTTATGCATCGATATAATCGCCTCGATAACGGCGCGAGATCGCTCGATGTCCCAATCAAGAAAAAGGTGCCACGGTCCAAATGGCCACCATCGACGACGCAAGCTGAGTTGGCCGTTCGCAGCATCGACCCCCTGAGCGAACCACGGCATGATATTTTCGGGCGGTCCGTACGCATCGAGCGCGACGCGAATTGCCTGAAGGAAAGCTTTAACTTGTGGCTGGGTGCTTTCGCCACTCCGAATCCAGTTCCCGACTAGATTTGGAAAACCCCCATCTTCGATCCAGAAGGATTGTTCGTCTTCACTGCGATCCAGAAAATCGATCGCGCTTGTTATCGTCGGTCCCTGTGACGGATTGAGCGCCCGACGAGGGTAAATTGCGGGGGTGAGAAAGTCGCCATTACTGCTCCAGTTTCGGCCGAGAAATTGACTCACCCGCGGGAGGGTTTTCAGCTTGTCGCGGCAGCGCAACAACAACTCTGTCGAATTCAGCGAACCGGCCGCAATGATCACCCGCGGGGCCGTTAGGCTATCGGGCCGCAGTTTACCGTCTCCAATCGAGACATAATGCACACGATACCCGCTGTTAATTGGTTCAATCGCGGTCACGAGGTGCAGGGACCGAATGTCCGCCCCCTTGCGCTCCGCTGATGCGAGATAGTTCCGGTCGAGTGTGTTCTTGGCATCGACATCGCAGCCGATGTCGCAATTACCCAGGTGTACACACGTACCTTGCGCAACACCGTGCGTATTTGTGAAGCGAGTGCTTCTTTTTGGGTCAATCGCATCGGAAAGTTGGTAATTCCAATTCGGGTCGAAAGAGATGGCAAGGTCAAGCTTTCCGAAACGTTGCCCTTCACCGATCAATTCTGCGGCTTCTTTCATCAATTGCATGCGCGGCGGCCATTGACCATCCGGCACGGGTATAACATTCATGAAGTCTCCGACCGCCTTGTAGTGCGGAAGCATATCCTGCCAGGTCACCCCGGGAGGCCAACCAGCATCAAAGGTATGTTTCGGTGGCACCGCTGAAATGTTGGCGTAAATCAATGAGCCGCCGCCAACTGCCGCGCCCTGAGCTACCGCAATGTGGCGAAATACCCGCAAGTCGACCCAGCCGTTCCATCTCGCAGGGTCATCTTGACTCCACCACCAGCGATCGGTCGGCCCACGCGGATAATTGCTAGAATCCCAGCGGCGACCCCGCTCCAAAACGATTACGCGGTCACCGGCCTCAGCTAGACGGCAGGCAGTGACAGCTCCCCCAAACCCGCTTCCAATAACAACTGTATCGCAATCCATTGGGCGTTTGCTCAGTCATTGCGCCTGATGTGGGGGCCATAAGTGTCCCAGAGTTGACCGAGGAAAAAAGAGCCGAACTTTGCAAGAGCTTCGGTCTCAAGACCAAGCGTCTTCGCATTCTCAACTTTTACTGTGCCAAGAAGTCGGATCAATTCTCCAATGGTCAAAGTCAGAGTGCCGGCTCCAATGACCGGTGCGGTCGAGTCAGTTCCAGCATGAAGCCGAGTGAGGAGCGTTGTTGTATCCCTCCAAACATCGATGCCAGGACCATCTCTGACTTCCTTGTGACCGGCGAGATAGTAAGACCTGCCGTTACTTTTAAAAGCGAATTCATAAATCATCAGCTTTAGCCCTGGTTGTCCGCTTGGACAGAACAAATTGAAAATTCCCGCGGTTGTAGGGATTGCCATCCCAAGCGGCGAGAAATCAATCGTGCCACTAAGATCTCCGGTATGCGCGGGATCGCTCAAAAACGTGTCGAGGTTAGAGATCGACACCGTGGCATGCATCGCGAGTTCGGTCCCTGCGGCCTCGCCTGCGTGTCGGCCCTCCGCTGGATCAGTCATTCCTAAAGCGAAACCGCCGGCCATGCGCTCGCTAAACCTAAGAGCGATAGGGTGATCTGGCATAAGTGCCCTTCAACGCCCCGCCGTGAATGCCTTAAGCATTTTAGCTTGGTCAACACTAACCGGACATCACGGCGTTCTTATACTCGACTAATGCAAACATCCAATGCTATCAAAAACCAGCAATCGTTTTTTAGCCACCGGCATGAGAGGAAGTCGTGAGCCACTCTGCGATTTCATCGTATCCGCCTCTATTCGGCGAGCGTCGTCAATTGGCATTTCCAACTTTGGAACGTATAGATTTCCCTGCGCGCGATGGCAGTACCCTTTGTTTTCACCATACGTCCGGTGGTTCCCGCGGAATAATCGTACTGACGCCGGGTACCGCCATGACCGCACTTACTTATTGCCTTGACTCGGTCCCGCTAAACATCGTCGAGTTTCTGGTCGCGCGGGGACTCGACGTTTGGCTTCTCGATTGGCGCACTAGCCCATTGTTAGAAGCCCATAAAAGTCCATATACACTGGATGATGTGGCCCGGTACGATTGGCCGGCCGCCATTGAATTAGTTCGGAAGAAGACCGGTCAACGACAAGTTTCAGTGCTCGCGCATTGTCTTTCGTCGCCAACTTTTTTACTATCGATGGTGAGGGGATACCTGTCGAGCGACAGTATCCGCGCGATGGTTGCCAGTCAAGTCGCATTACATCTTAAGTTCACACCTATCGGTACCGCTAAGGTTAAACTACATCTCGACAGACTGCTGCCGAGCAGTGACATGGTTCACCAGCGACCACAAGATAAGGACAGCAACCTTGCGGATATAGCCGCATCCTTTATGTCACTAATTCTGCCTACGACATTTTCGTGCAACAACCGCGCATGCTACCGACACGTAGCCACATTTGGCGAACTAATCCTCCATTCACGCATTGATTCAGAAACTCACGCCATCATGGGTGATCTCGTACCAGAATGCCTAACGGCGTTTCTCAAAGATGTGGCCGTCTGGGGACGGAAAGATTCGATTCTGACCGAAAAAGATTTAGATCATCTGGACCGGCTTCAGCTGCCAATCCATTTTATTTCTGGCAGTGAAAACCGGATGTTCGTACCAGAGAGCACGGAAGCGAGCTGGAGATTTCTTAGCGAAGCGAATGATGAATCGTATTACCGACGCACCGTCTATGAAGGATTTGGCCACCTTGATTGCTATTTTGGTCATGGGGCATCAGAACAGATTTGGCCTGATATCGCCAACACACTCGCAGCTTGATCGCGTCTACGTTTTTTTCGTCGTGAAAATTTGAGGGGCCAAAGCTGACTGTGTCTCATCCAATGTGATGCCAATGGTGATTGTGCGCGGCTTGATTGCGCCACAAATAAGGGTCGAAAAAACGCTGGTAATAATCTAATTCGAGGTGATGCACCTGGACCCAAAAGCCTGGCGTGTAAAAAGCATCGATATGTGCCGGAAAGCGGCCATAGGTTTCATAGATGTAATTACAAATGTCCTTCGTGTAACGAATTGCTTCCGGCGGGTGCCGATTCTCCAGTTTTAGATACGTCTCGGCATCCGTCGGATTCTTGTAGGCGCGCGATATTAGTGTTGGATCGGTAAAAATTCCGGCGCGCCCATATTTTTCCTCGATTACTTGGTCAACCGCTTCGTCCATCGAGGAAACGTAAGGCGGACAAAGCCCCTCTAGAAGCCCATCGATGCCAACCGGATTATGTTGAGACGCCGGTATCGGCGCCCAGGGTGCATCCACTTTCGGCAGGGAATGGCGGAAGCCGAGACCGTTCCAACCCTTTTCAGGCATGCGTTGGAGTACGTATTGCGGCCAAATAGAACCATGGCCCCATACTCCCAGACCCATGGCTTGACCGATCAACATCAGATTCTGAAGTAGAAAAAAAACTTCATAGTCGGTGCGAAGCGCATATCCAGCACCCAGTGGCACAATATTATTTGGATTCACGAATCCACCTGTCGCACGATCAATTCCACCGATTGGCTGATATGGTATCTTCGGTCCGAGGCCAAGATGTTGGCCCACCCAAGCCTTCCAATCTTTCCAACTACGCGGTCGGAATCGTTGCCAGTCGTCCACTACGAGAGGTCGTTGTCCTTCCGGCTCCGACAAAACGATCAGAAGAATATTGATGTATTGGCGTGTGCAATCGACGACCGGCAAAAAAATTGTCGAGCCGCGCACATTGGAAATCTGTTTATTCCAACCGATGTAATAGGGAAATTCACGAGGGAAGTCGATACGCCCACTCTGGATCTTCACCTTGACCGCTTTGGCCGCGGATAGCCAGTTTTCCTCGGTCCAGTCGCTCCAGGAGCGCGGTAGTGAGTCCATCACTTGCGCAGCAGCTTTTCCACGAAGCCTTCGTAACAGCCAAATGCCATCATCATTGATCATGAACAGCGATGTTGCCTGACAATTATCGGCGCTCGGTCCCGAGCGGGCGAAGATGTTCCAAAACATCGATCCGAA
>JBARNC010000607.1:0-2457 GCA_049802775.1 Pseudolabrys sp.
GCTATTATCTGTCGGCAGTTTGCGACAATAGCTTCTGCTGGCGTCGACTTTGCACGAAGTGTGCGCGGCCATTGTAGCGGGTGAAATCGCAGTAGGCGAAGCTCAATCCCGATATCGAGCCGCGGAAACTCTCGGCATTGATGCGGTCCAGGTAAAAGCAGGGTTGGATAATCGACCTCGCCAACGACGCACAGACTCGCTCGCCCTTCACCTGCAGGGTGGCAGCCGGCATCGTGCCATAACGCGTTGGTCCCCTGCCCTTAGGTTGGATGGAGCCATCTACCGAACCGTCGGGATTGACACGGGCCAGCCCACGCGTGCCGTCGAAACAGGCGTAGCTAAAGAGTTTCCCAGTCACGAAGTGGCGCGCGTCACTTGCTGTCATCTCGCCGCCTATCGCCGGCAACGCGAATGCCAGCCCGGCCACTATTGCAATTACACGAAGCATCCCTGCAACTCCTGCTGACTGGCCAGCGAACCTCCAAGCTGTGTTTAAAACGTGGCGATTATGCGCCTGGCGTGGCGGTGCATCTTAAAAACTTGCGATGTCCGTTGTTACTCCAATAGCGGACACTAGCTGACGCAGTTGGAATGTCCGCTTCGTGCCAATAGCGGACTCATGCACTGCAGCATCGATCACTCCGTCGGCGGGGCGAGCAACGGAACTATATTGAGCGGATAAAACAAGGGGTGGGCTACAATTCGCCTTACCCCTGTTCGTTATAATCTTAGTTTGGCAACATCACGCAAGTTTGGTCGTTGCCGTCGGACTATGCAGGTTTGCTTGCTCAGTCCGCAGCATCAATACTGCAAGAATGATCGCGACGAGGAAGAGCGCGGGCACATCTCCTATCAAATGACCGCGTTCCGCCGGGTCATTGAAGGACTGGACGCCCATGATCGCCCCGTGCACTACGCTTGACCATACAGTGAACCAGATGATGCTCTTGTGCGCATTGGGATTGCGCGATGCGATGAGCAAAAACACCCCTAGGGTCGCATATAGTCCAATTATCATCATCAGATAGTGCGAATGTCCTTGTCCCCAAGCCCAACCCGAGGGCCACACCATGCTCAGCGTATATTCGCCAAATATAAATGCTAGGCCGATCGCAATTAGCGCGATACGAAGAAAACGCAGGTGATTTGCATCAGACATCTTTCGTCTCCTGTTCAAATATTCAGCAGTTTCAAAGCTCCAAATTCAATTCTTGATTGCGCTTGATATTGGTCTGACATCGCTCTCACATCGGGCTTGAGCGCGACTAATTCCGCGGCAGCGATAGGCCAAATGCGGAAAAGAGCGAGTTTTCGAGTTGCCGTAGAACGTGCCGACCCTGACTGTGGGATCACCGACGATCTCGCCAGAAGTAAAGGTCGAACTTGCCCGACTCGTGCCACGCGGTGTCACTTATCATGAGATAACACGCGACCGTAAAATCGTACGTTAAGCAAAAGATACCGTAACCGAGTGGAATTTCTGTCATTGACAGGCCCGCAAGTGAAGTGCCTGACAGGCTGTGGGATAAATCCCAGAGCCCATGCATGACATAGCCAACTGCGATAGCAGGTCGGTAAAACAGCCCAACCACAGCGCAAAAAAAGAAAACGACAACGCCGACTACTTCAGTCTGCCAAGCATGGATCGAGGCCCCGAAATAGGCAGCGAAACTTAGGTAAAAGGCGGCAATCACGATAAGGAAAGAGGCCCAGAATATCTGTTCCCATCGTCCTTGGAAGATTCGTCGAAAAACAAGAATGCTTCCAATCGCGCTGAGCAGACCGATAACTGCATACAACAGAGCCACGATTAAACCACCGATGAACTGGCTGCTCGATCCAGCTCCGGCCATCAGATTTTGTAGCAACGCTTTATCCATCCTTGTTGCTCCGACTCTACCGTCCCGGTGACACCCAGCTAAGCAGACACGTATCTTCGGACTGATCTTAGAACCAAGCCAGTGTCAAATCCGGTCCAGACAGGCGGCAGTCGCGGCATGTGCGTATGGTGTCCGCCTTACCCCCGAAAGCGGACATTCGCAGTGCAAAAACAGATGTCCGCTTTGTGCCAATAGCGGACATTGGCATGGAAGTTTGGAACGCTTGTTACTTAAACGCGTAGGAGTGCTTGCGGGCCGTTACGAGCCGAAGTGAAATACTCAGCCCCCCAGCGGCCTCGATTGGCAGGACACGTCTGCTTCACCCGCAGTGAGAAAGGCCACCTTCATTACTGAGGCAGTAGCTCGATCGGGAAATTACTCATATTGCTGGGCAACGCTACCCTTATGCCACTGGTGGATGCCGCATTGTAAAGGTGGTTTCCGACCGCGACCGTCTTGACCCCGGCCGCGACGACATCGACGACGGTAGCTGTGAGCACCGTGGCAGCAAGCAAGGTCGCGACGACGATAATTGGAAGCGCTTGGCGCATGACAGCCTCCTATCTCACGTTCGAAT
>JBARNC010000608.1:0-2768 GCA_049802775.1 Pseudolabrys sp.
ATTTAGAGCCAAATCCGGTCGGCATCTCGAGCGTCCACAATAAAGTTGGGACTAGCCATGGCTGTATTCTGGCATGCGCAATGTACTGCCGAAGATGGTTGCTACCGCTACTATTCCGCGGTTGCCGCATGTTAAATGACTCAACACGAAAAACCTGCCGTAGAGTTTCGTGCGAGGTCGTTTCATGTCTTCGCAAGTATAAATCTTTCAAGGTTTAAATATACGTTTGGAAGTTCCTTGGCACGTCTCTAATTACATTCCCCGATTCCTCGTATTCGGTGGCGATCATTTATTCGACTTTTTAATCAACCAACCGTGTATTGAATTACAGCAAAAATCTGCCACACAGTAGCGGGCGCAATCTTGTGGAGTTCGCCGTAAAGGCACCTTTCCGCCAACGTGTCGGCGCATTTGGCAGTGATGTTTCTGATCCACGGGAGCGCCGAGCTGAAACGTAACCCGTTACCATCGAGGGCGACGGAATGGCTGAAGTGATCAATCTTCGGACCGTTCGAAAGCGGGAGAAACGGCAACAGCACGATCAACGTGCCCACGCCAATCGTCTTGCGTTTGGCCAGACCAAACATGCTCGCAAGAGCGAAGCCGCACATCACGCCAAAGCTCTACGGGACCTCGATCGGCACCGGGTCGAAATAGGGGACCATCAATGAAATCTCCGGTTGTCAAACGTTCGATCGTAATTGCGGGTCATAAGACAAGCGTGAGTCTCGAAGACGCGTTCTGGAGAGGATTAAAGGAAATCGCGAACGGTAGGGAAATGACCCTGTCAGATTTAGTGGCGTCGATCGACACCGATCGGCGTCACGGCAATCTGTCATCCGCAATTCGTCTTTTCGTCCTCGACCATTACCGCATGCACAATGGCGAGGAGCACATTCCGCAAAATGAACCTCGCGAAATGCAAACCCCGCACGTAATACATTCAGTTTTGCGAGCGGACTGAGGCGGCAGGTTGCCCCGCGCCGTGGGGCGCGGGCGCCGGCCTAATATCAATAGGTGCCGGCAAGGCAGGCGCTTGCTTGGTCTTCGGCGCTCCCCGCGCGCGCGGTTGCGACGGCACACTCTCAATCGCGCGCAGCCGCTTCGTCTGGCTTTCGACCGCCCGCAACGTTAGCCATCCGGTGAGCGCCGACACATCAGTATTGCGCGATGGCGCCGTTAATGGCCCTTTCAGCGCTAGGAATATTTTTGGGGGCGCACCGGTAACTTCGGTTGAACCTGATAGCACGAGCCGTGAATCAATCGACCCGTCGGTGAGGTCGAGCGTGCCAGCAACAGACAGCGCTGCGTCCTTACTTTCAACCGAGACGTTACTGAAGCGAAGCTGACCGGCGGCGATCTGCATGACCGACTCCGCTCCCTTTATTAACAGTTGGCCGCCTTCCAGGGATTTGCTCACAAGGTCGAAGATGCGGGCGGCCTCGATAGGCAGGCCCTGATCGACCGCACGAGTAACCGCAGCGAAAGTGCTCGGATCGAGGCCGGCGATTTGCCCGTTGCCAAGCGCGATCTTGCCAGAGCCCCTCAGCGAACCGACGAGGGCAACGGGGCTCAAGCCGATACCCTCTATTTCAGCCGTCAGCCCGAGCGATCCGATGAATGGCGAGTGCGCTGTCGAGAGCAATAACGCCGCAGCATTGGCGTCAGTGAGCGAAATTTTTGCATGCGCGCTCAGGCCATCTTCATTACGACGAAACGTAATTCCTCCAGAAAAACGTCCACCCGCAAGATCGCCTGTAGCATTTTCCAAGGCTAGGTCATGCTTGCCGAAACGCAGTACGGCGTTGAATTCATGTGCGGTCAGCTGTGGCAGGAAGTTTGCACGTCCGACTTTGATCGCAACTTTTCCCGAAAATTTTCCGAACACGCCGGCGCCGAATGGCTCGCTTGACCAGGTCCAGACAGAACCCATAGTGGAAGTTTGAGATTGCAGGTCGATCCCACGAGCAATCAATGCCGAGATGTCGGCCGCCTCGGCTTCGAGCATGCCATCGATGCGATGGGGCGAAGCACTATCGATTGCAAGTCGGCCCCGAATGCTGGACCCAGCGAGCTTCGCGTCAATATCATCGAAGGTCATGGCGCCGCTCACAATTGCGACGTGCGACGTCATCCGCAGTGGCAAGGAACCAGTTCCACCTATTTCAGCCGCCAGCCGCAACGGTCGCAGATCAGCTTCTGTCACCCGCAACGCCGCCGCGACCTTGGCGCCTTGCTCTTCAAAAAAACGTCCGCTCCCGTTCGCCTGCGCCGACAGGCCATCTGCGGACAAGCGTATCTCGAACGTCATGTCGTTATTCGCCGGTCCCGCCAATTGCATCTTCAGCTGGCCCGGGCCGCCTCCAGCCGCCACAAGCCGGTCGAGACTCATACGCGTAATGAGCGCCACGCCCTGCGGTGCATCGATCGTCCCATCGATGTGGACATCGGCCGCGGAGGGTTTGGTCCAGTCGCCGCGCACGCGAGCACGCGCATCAATGCGCATATCATCGAGATCGCCCACCACTGCGACGTTGGCAACAGTTTCGCCAGCCAGTACCAATTGCGGACCACTGTCAGGCGAGTCATTGCCGGTGACATCAAGCGTGGCGTGCAGCTTTGCGTGCCCGACCTGGTCGAGCAAGTTTATGACCGGCGCCGCGCTTTTCGGAACAAACTTCCCCGCCATGCCGGCGATAGCGGCGGCCTGTTTCGCCTCGAAATCGAGGGAAAGTGTACCGCGCGGCGCATGGCCGCCGGTTTCGACC
>JBARNC010000609.1:0-2469 GCA_049802775.1 Pseudolabrys sp.
ATCCCAAATAGTCTAAAGGGCCTTGCCTAATGGAATGCGAGATACAGATTAGAAGACAGCGGCCCCAATCGCAGCTGCCAGCCGCCAAAGCCGTTTGCGCGTCATTAGGATGAGATTTTCGTCTTGCGCCCATTCGGACTTCTTTGTGATCCGACAGGCCATGCGGAACAAACTGTCCTCATAATGGACAAATGGCAGGGCGGTGTGGTGCTCGATCGGAAAAAAACCGGTTTGGGACGCTGAGGAATACCCGCTGTGCAATCCGGCAAAGTTCGCTGACGAAGAAAGCCTGATTTTCGAAACTGCCGACATGCTCGAGGACCGCATTCGATACAGCAATGTCAAAGCCATTGTCGTCGAATGGTAGGCGCGCATTGGGCTTAAGCAGGCGTACGTAATCCACATCAGGAAAAGCTGTCTGAAATCCTCGACCCTCACCCAGTCCGCAAGCTGTGATGTTGCGTTGATATGGGTAGGTCCGTTCCAGAACATTGGCGCCGTCGTTAATAACATCGGAAACGCCGACATCGACAATGCGATCCAAAGGCGTAGGACGCATACATTTTATAAAGTCACGAAAGATGCGATCCCGAGCGGTGATTAGAAGTTTTTCGGCAACGCCGTTTACCGGAACGACCCGATAGTACTTGTGGTCCAGAATTTCCGACATATCGCGTGCCTTGAGTGCAAGCTCAATTGGCTTGAAGGTCGCAAGTAATTGAAAGTATCGGGCATCAAGGCATTTCAAGGCAAGCGCAAGAGGGCCAATGCCATCGACAAAATGCCGAAGTCAACGCGCTCAGTGGCCCTCGAACTAAATAAAAATCGCCGCGTGCTAAACGCCGCCAGATCGATGGCGGGGCGCGGGCGCGATCACCGGCTGCTACCGCCGCAGCTCACCTGAAAGGGTGAATAAGCGGCAAACGAAAATCCCAGTGACGAGGCTCAATGCGAGCCAGATCGCGAGAAAGCTCATTTTCGGCTCGTGGCGCTAAAATCAAACCGGCACGCGGGGTCGGCAGTTTATTCCAACCATTGCAACCATGCTTAGGCGCTTTTGATTAAAATATAGTTGAGTGGCTTGGATTGGGTCTGCCGAATACGGGCTTTGGTGACGGATGCGTGTTTCCATGAAATTTTGCAGTGTGGCCGCCCTGGCCTGGCTCGTGTTCGCCCATTTGGGCCCCGCCAATTGGCAGCCCCGCACGGGGCTCGGTTGGCAGCTCGAGCACGTCCTCGGCTATTTCATGGTCACGTCGATTGTCTGCCTCGCTTGGCCCCGCCCGTTCGTGGTTGGCGTTACCCTCATGGCCGCCGCGCCACTGCTTGAGGCCCTGCAAGTTTTAACACCGGATCGCCATGCCGATTTTCTAGCTGCATTGTGCGGCGCAGGCGGAGCGCTGGCGGCGGCTCTGCTTGCTGAGGGATTCATCCGAGCACGGAGGCGGGTCCTGCGACCGCAGTCGCACGTTGGTGGCCGCAAGTGACATTAGATTTTGGAATCCGCAGGCGTCGAATTCATCGACGAGGTAGGCAACCTGGGCATACGATTCCGCAAGCACCAGCGGCTAAAAGTCCAAATAATCTAAAGAGTGGCACCAGCGAGTCTATTCGGCCAATGCATCACTCCATTCATTTGACCTTGAATTCCGTCACGATGAAACGCGCGGTGCCATTTGTCACAAACGCTCCATGTCCGAAGAAGCAGCCGCCGCCGAAAGTGAAACCAACATTGGCAACATCCTTGAGCGCTGCCTTGAAGCCTTTATTGGCTTCAGCATTGGCATTACCAAACTTGCCAAATACGCTCGACCATTGCGCAGGATCAAACGGTACCGCCAGCGTCACCTTGCCAGCTTTCAACACAAGTTTGATAGGATTACTAAACCAACGATAGAATTCCGTGGCTCCATAACCAGTCATGTCATCGCCACGACGTTGAAAATACAAATGAGATGCAGGCGGAGCTGGGCAGGTGTTGGCAGGCTCTTTGGTAAAGTCGAACAGCGCGCCACTCGAAGCCGTGATTTCAATTGTGGCTTGCATCTCGCTGCTCGCGTAGCCCGAGACTTTAGTAGTGACTAAGTGAATACCATCCTTGCCGACCGGAAAATCGAAATACCAACCGCCGCCGGGATTGGCGTTAGGATGCGGTGGCACACCCTGACTATAGGTGATGTCCCAATTATCAGCATTGAGCGAAACAGAAACCGCAGGGTTTGGTGCAGGAGCTGACGTCGGTGTGCTGCCACTGTCATTGGCGAGCAACACCGCTATAAGAATCACCGCGTGAGAAGTTCGCCACATTACTATCTAAACTACTTTAGTAATCGCGGCTGGACCGAAAGGTGTGGCTACGCGTCACAATTATCAGATCGGAATAGTGTTCGGTTTATGCGACCGTGGTTCTCCCCACGGATCTGTTCGACCAAAACGATCGATCAGTTCCTAGTGGACGCACCACCGAGC
>JBARNC010000610.1:0-7934 GCA_049802775.1 Pseudolabrys sp.
GTGATGACTTGCGGTAACAATCCCGTTCAGAGCCGTCTGAACCTCTTCGAGATCGGGCGGCATACGTCTAAGAAATCGCAGTGCGGCACTGCCGTTCGCGGCGATGGCTCCCAGGGGCTGCTTTACCTCGTGTGAAATCGAAGCCGCCATCGCTTCCAAGTTCATTAGTTTATTATCTCGCTCACGTTGCAGCATCATATTTGAGCGAGCGAGGCGCGCCTCGTTCTCCCTCCGCTCAGAAAACAGCGCCGCAAGAACGAATGCACCGAGCGTCACAACCAGAATGACCGCCTGTGCTTGCAGAACACGATCTTCGATCGGAGAATCGGCGTCTCCAAAATGACCGATGCCGAAGATTGTCGTCCAAACGATTGTGAGGGAAACGATGAACGCGCCGGCTGCGGCGAAGACCGGTCGACAACGGGCGGCGAGCCACAACAACACTGGAAACAGCAGCGCGGCCGGCACCACGGTCTTCCAAGGCTCTTGGGGCAGCGAAATAATAATTCCGGTCAAAAAGGTTAGCGCCGCAAGCGCCGCAACGCCTTCGATGACCTCGCTACGTGGCGGTGGATGGCGGGCCGCAGATATAAGCCCGATCAAGAGCGGCGCAAACGTGATGATGGCAAGTGTGTTGGAAGTGAACCAGTGATACCAAGTGGTCAGGGTGGTCAGGACCGATACCGTCGAACTTTGGAGCAACTCGAAGCCCATCGTCCCGCCGATCGCCCCGACGGCGGACCCGACGATCGCCGCCGCAAGCAGTCCCAGCACGCAGCGTAGCCTGCCGAGGCTGAACGCCGAGCCGAAGTAGCGCTCGATCAAACCTGCAACGAGCACGACTTCGCCGGCGTTGCTCAGGGCGAGGACGATCGGACCCCAAATGCTCCCGTACGCAAACAAATTGGCCGGAAAGCTCGCAACTATCGTCCCAGCGACCACTGGCAATCGTGCGCTGGGCCCAAGAGCGATCAGGATGCCTGCCGCGACACCGGCGGCCGGCCAGAACACGGCGACGTCATTAGGTTTGGTAAGCAGGACAAGGCTCAGCTGCGCTGCCAGGTAATAGGCAATGCCCACGGCGATGGTGAGCCCGACCGAGCCCAGCCCCCGCCGCGTCGGTTCAGCGAAGACCGACAACCGGCGTTCGGCCGGTTTTTGCAGATCTAGCAACATGAGGGCCCGTGAGGTGAAAAGACGCATAATGTGAGACTACGCGGTGGCAAATTTGGCCACTGTATGCCGGTGATGTCCGATCCCATCCATGGCGATCGAACGTCTGCATTTCAACGCACCGTGTGGTAAGCGGGATCGCGGAATGCCCGACGCTTGACCAACACGCGCTTATCTTGCGCTAGCAAATGTTGACAGTGTAAAGATAAAGCTACCGACAAAAGCAGCACCTGTCAAATGAAATATTGACATCGTCAATATACGGAATGGCGCAGCGATGACCACCAGCAAACGAGCCCCTAGCCGCAAAGCTCTTCCGGCAAGTAAGAAGCGGCGCGCGGCCAAGCGCGCAGCGCCCTATCATCACGGCTCGTTGCGAGAGGCAATGCTTCGGGCTGCCGAAAGTATCCTGGAGCGCGACGGTATTCGGGGATTAACGTTACGAGCAGCTGCCCGTGAGGCGGGCGTGTCGCATGCTGCTCCAAAAAATCACTTCGGAGACGTCATGGGCTTGCTGAGCGATCTCGCCGCAGTTGGCTTCGCGCGGTTTCGGGCCGCCATGGAGGCACATATTCGTAAGAGCGATCCGGCCCCTGCGCGGTTAGAAGCCATCGGACGCGGGTACGTCACCTTCGCGCGGACACATCCTAATCTTTTTCTGTTGATGTTTCGCAGCGAGCGTCTCGATTTCACCCGACCGGCGTTGCGATCGGCTGCAGACGCCGCGCTCGATGTGCTCGCAGGAACGGTGAGAGCGGTTCGCGATGAACCCATGCAGGCGACGCTCACGCTGCCTCAAGCCGCGCAAATGGCAGTCGCATGGTCGCTAGTGCACGGTTTTGCGATGCTGTTATTGGACGACCGCTTGAAACCGCTCATCGCCAGGTTGCCGCCTGGCGTCGACGAGTTGGCGTTCCTTCCCGCGATTTTGAGCGCCGCGGTCCCAAAAACCTAGACTACTTTGGGGTCCGGCCGCGGATCGACGCGGGCGGCTCACGCTACTTCTCCAATTTGCGGTTTCAGCCCGATCTTGACCAAACGCGGGCGAGCCCGAGGGTCCGTCGGGCCAGGAGTTGACCGGGGAAAAATGCCATGCTGCTCAAATCTGTCCGCCTGGTTACTATTGTCATGGTCGCGCTATGCCTCGTGCCGGCCGGAGCGCATTTTTTTGAGCTAGCCGTTAAGATGTCTTTGTCACCAGCCGCGTACATGACTGTGCAGAAGATTTATGCTGGTTGGTCCTTTTTCGGAATTCCGATTATCACCGCACTCCTGCTCACCTTGGTCCACACGTTCATGGTGCGCAATGATCGTGCAGTCTTTAAGCTGTCTCTCACCGCTGCCCTTTGCCTTACCGCCACGCAGGTGATCTTTTGGATGTTCACATACCCGATAAACGTGGCGAGCAATAATTGGACGGTCACACCGGAAGCCTTTGAGGTGGCGCGCCGGCAGTGGGAATATTCGCACGCTGTCAATGCCGTTCTAACCTTTGTGGCGTTCGTGGCCATCACCCTTTCTGTGCTTAGCCATAAGCGTGAAATGCGATGATGCGGACAGTCGATTGGCGGACTGACGCAAACCATCCGGCGAACCTCGACTGTCAGCTCTGGGTCATAAGCGGACATGCCGATACTTCAAAGCGATGTCCGCTTTACCCCCGAAAGCGGACATGTGCAGTGCAACTCGGTATGTCCGCTTTGTGCCAAAAGCGGACCTCACTGGCGGTCGTGCGAAGCCCTTTTACAGGCTAAAACTATTTTCAAGAACTTGAAGAGGCTTCACGAGTTGAACGCACGATGACGCTCTCTCGAATACTTGCGACGATACTTGTTGCGGCAGCTATTGCGATACTTGGTGCCGTGACCTTTGTTTCAATGGGAGGCTACGACGTAGCCGCAACGCAACAAGATAGCGGGCTGATGCGGTGGCTATTGCACACCACAATGCAACGCTCAGTGTCACAGCGAGCCAAGTCTGTCCAAGTCCCGGCACAATTTACGGAAGAACAGAGGAGGGAGGGAGCGTTAGATTTTAGTGAAATGTGCGTGGGATGCCACGGAGCACCGGGCGAAGAACGCGGTGAGATTGGTAAGGGGCTTAATCCATCACCGCCCAATCTTGCCGAGGTAATACCTACTTGGTCGAGCGCTGAGGTTTTCTGGATTTTAAAGAACGGCATTAGGATGACTGGTATGCCTGCATTCGGGCCCACTCATTCGGACGCCCGTCTTTGGTCGATTGTCGCATTCGTAATGCAACTGCCGAAAATGACTTCCGACGATTACAAAAAAATGGGACCCTCACCTCGCGAACACGAGCATCAACACGAGGATGGGCACGATCATCAGCACCATTAGCGACTATCTTTCGGAGAGCGCCAAGCGGGGCTGCGCGACGCGAGAGCCATGTCCGCTTCACCCCCGAAAGCGGACATGTGCGACGCAAAAACAAATGTCCGCTATGTGCCAATAGCGGACATCGGAACAAGAACGTGCGGCGTAGCCGCGTCGGCAAGCCGCAACGACCTTCGGAGCATGCTTCCCAGGCGAAGTTTGGCTCTCACCAAATGCCAGGAAGGAGCCGCCATCGGACCCGCGCGGCGTAAGCCGAATAGCCTGCAAGCTCTACCTGAAGAATTCGATCCTCCGTGATGGCGCGATGGAGCAGAAACGGCAGGCTGAAGATCATAACGAGCGCGGCCGCGAGCCACGATCCGAGCGCGGGTCCGCTTGCCGCTATGATCAGAATTCCGGCGGTGTATCCGGGATGGCGGACGAAGGCGTAGGGTCTCGTGGTGACGACGTGCTGGCCACGGTCGGTCTGGATGCGAACGGCTGAGGAAAAAAACCGGTTCACGTGCATAGCAGACGTCACACCGCTTCCTATCATGTGATCCATCACTGAATTCCTTCGCGCCTAGTCGGCGGTCGTTGCGGCTCGGCACGTGCAGAGGACCACAGCGACACCGGTGAGCAATTTTCGGGGTCAATAGGTTATCTGCCAACCTAAATACCAGGAATATAGGTTGGTAGTGGAGGCATTCTGAAAACCTCGGCCGGCCGAAAACAGCAAGTGATTGTGATCGTCGAAATCGTAACTGCCGCCGAGATTGAAGCCGGTGCTCTCGAAGCTATTAATGTTGGTAGCGGTCTGATGAAATATCTCGCCGCCGAGCGTCAGCTTATCCGTGATTTTCCGCTGCAGAAGCCAGCCGAAGTACCAGTAATTCTTGTCGCCAAGATTATTGTCCTGATTTATCCAGTAGCCGCCGCCGCCGTAAGTCGTCCACTCGCCGAAGCCTTTCTGTACCCAGAGTGGAAGGAACTCGCGAGTGTGGCCTGCCCCTAAACCCTTACTTTGATTTCCGCTGGGCAGTTCGAGAAACGGAAATACACCAACTTGCGGTCGCCAACCGTCCTTATCTTCTTCAATAAAGCGGTACTTAAAACCGAGCTCGGTGTCGCCAATACCGAATTGATTTGGGCCGCCGGCGGGGCTGTCAAATGCCATGGGAACGACGATGTGAAATTGTCCATTTGGGATTAGTCCGTAATTAAATTCGAAGGCGGGCCCGACGCCTGAGGTATCCCCACTTATGTGCGTCCCCTGGGTGAATGTGTAAAATTCCCAATTATAAAGTTCTACTGGTTCGGGATCGTCTGTTCGATACGGCGGGCCCGCATTGGCCGAGCCCGGAATTAGCACTGTTGCCCAGAGCGCCGCGCCCATAATGCGGCAAAATAGAGCTTCACGTTTCCGCTTCATATCAAATCAACCCCCAACTTCTTATCGATATGCCCAGGTTCTCCGATTGCTCGAACGCGCATTGATGCACCAGCAACGGCCATGCCGGCACACGCGCTTGTGTGGGTAGAGCTAGTAAGGGCCGGTCTATACCAATGATATCCGGTCTCGCCCAACCGGTAGCAACCGGCATCGGCCTTAGTGGGCAACAGGACTCCGGCCGACAGGATCGCCGTGGTGGCCAGCCGCGCCCCCGTATTGCGGACATCGCAGGTCGTTACCAAATTGAGATTGGAGGCAGACATTGCCCCACAATCCGAAAACCTATGACGGTATCACTCGTCCGTTTGAAGGGCCAACTCGGTGATCCAAGTTATCTATCGTTGGCAAGTACCGGCAGAGAGCAGAGACGCCTTTATCGCCGCATGGGCAGAGAGCACGCAGCAAATCCGCGCGACAACAAAAGGTGCGCGAGGTAGCCTTTGTATTGTAGGCGTAGATGATCCAACGGAGATCATCACCATTGCTCGATGGGACGAACTTGATCAGTGGCGGGAGTTTGTCAAAACAGCCAAGTCTGCAACGATGACAGAAATGCATCGTCTGGCCACGCTGCTCTCGCACGTAGCATACGAACAGGTCGGCGATTTCACGGTCTGAGAAATAACGGTGCATTGCCGCGAAATCGGGGAGAGCGAACATTGAGAGCATCGATCATATGCTGCGTGTTGCTGTTGGCATCAGCCATACCGCTGGCAAAAGTTGGAAGCTGTCCTAGCAGCCTCAGCTCCTCACCATGTCCCGCGTCGCATACCTCGTATTTGAAGTAACGCTCTCGCGCCGCTATTGGACCAAAGCGGACATAGAAGTAATTCGCGCGAGCGCGAGGCCGCCAGATGCAGCATCAATCCTGTGATCGGAGCAAAGATTGCCAGTGCGATCATCGCGCCGTCGCCCTGCCTGCGCGCGGCCATGCCGGTAAAGGCGAGCACCATCGACAGCGACAGGATGGCATCGAGGGAAAGTGTCCTCGATCGTCGCGGCGAACGTATCGCGGGACTTGATATGGGCGAGTTCGTGAGCGATCAAGGTATCATTTCATCTGAGATCGTTGTGCCCGGCCAGTGACGCGCCGTGAAGGAATGGGTCTATGCCGATCGTGACGGTTTTCGTTTTCCGCTGGATCCCGCGATGCTCTGCCTGATCCACGGATACGCGCTCTCGGGATCCGGGAGCAATGTCTGGACTCGCGCCGTCGCGCAGGCCCTCTGCCGGAGCGGCGAGACGGTGCACCTCGTCTGCCAGGATCACCGACCGGAGCAGCACGACTTTGTGGCAGCCGCCTACCAGTATGAGCCCGACGGTGCGCGGCAGACACTCTTCGAACGGACGACGTCCTACACGGGCCGCGCCATCCTGCACCGACCCCGACTGGATCTGCTGCCGGTCTATGTGCGCCCCCCCGCGGGCGTGACTTCCATGGTGTCGATCCTCGACCTTTCCGATGACGAAATCCAGACCTACCTGGAACGGAACGAGCGCGCGCTCCTGCGGATCGTAGGCGAGAACGACGTCTCGGCCATGCACGTGAACCATGTCGTGCTGATGTCGGTCGTTGCGCGGCGCGTGAGCCTGGCGACCGGAGTTCCGTACGCGGTAATGCCGCACGGGAGCGATCTCGAGTACGTGGTGCGCCACGATACACGGATGCAGGAGATGGCGACGGAGGCGCTGGACGGAGCCGCCCGTATTCTTGTGCTGAGTGACGAGCTTGCCCGACGAGTGCACGAGGTTCTGCCGAACATCCGGGACTTCGACCGGAAGCTCACGCGAACCAGCGTCGGGGTAGATGCCGGTGAGTTCCGGCTGGTACGCCGAGGTGAGCGCCGAGAGAGCATCGGCCGACTCGCGGAGACGATCGCCGGAATGGAGCGCGGCAAGCGCGCCGAACAATCGGAATACCTGGCCCAACACCTGCGTGATGATCTTTCGATCGAGGGGGTGCGTGAAGTCCTGGCGGCTTCAGCCGCGTACCTGAAGCAGCGTCCCGATGCGGATGCCGAAGCGAAGTTAGAGCGCATCGACTGGGACCGCGACGGAGTGGTTACGTACGTCGGTAACCTGAGGGGGTTCAAGGGCGTGCAGGCGCTACTGACTGCCTTTCCAGTCGTACTCCAGTCCAGCCCACATGCCCGTCTGGTTGTGGTGGGCCGCGGTCCGCTGCGCGAGTTGCTCGAGGCCTTCCTGATCGCGCTAGCGCGCGACCAACGCCGACTCGCTCGCCATTTGATGGAGTGGGGGGAGGTACTCGAGGGCGAGGGCCCGGAGCCGTTCCTTCCGGTCACCCGGTATTTTGGCCGGCTCGATCGAGAGGGTCGGCTGGATGCCTGGTTCGCCGCCGCGACCCAGCTGCTCGACCCCGCGCACGTCGTGTTTACAGGGCATCTCGAGCACAAAGCGCTCTGTCATCTATACCCTTGCTGCGACGTCGCCGTATTCCCATCGATCGTCGCTGAAGCGGGACCGCTCGTGCTGATCGAAGCAATGGCTTCGGGATGCTATCCCATGGGCACCTATTTCGCCGGGATGGGCGCGAATATCGACATCGCGGCATCGGCGATCGATCCTCAGCAGGCGCAGTACATGAGGCTCAGGCGCGATCCCGAACATTTGGTTGAGGACATCGCGACGAACGTCATCGGCGCCCTCGGGCTGAAGGGGTCGTGCCGCAGCGCGCTCCGCGAAGTAGCCGTGGCGAATTACGACTGGGAACGCATCGCCCAAACTCTTTCTCGGACGCTGCACACCCTGGGCGGCGCTCGAACCGAGCTTACGTGAGCGCCTTGATGTGGCTCAATTTGGCTAGAACCGCCGATAAAGATTTGAGAAATTGCCTTACTTGATGGGGCGAGGTGAACTCGCCGGGCTGTGTAGTAACCGATATTCGTGTTGGGCAGCCGCTTTCATTTTCTGAATGCGCTTCAACGACGCTTCGAAATTGGCGCGGCAGCGCG
>JBARNC010000611.1:0-25707 GCA_049802775.1 Pseudolabrys sp.
CATTTGGCGGGCGTTTCTCTTATATCGCCGGTATGTTCTGGCGTGTGCGTAACTCACGCGGCAGGCCGAAGAATGCGCCTGTCGCTTTCATCCAGCCTTGCCGTCCGACCGTTTCGCAGCGTCCGCCACGTGGTCGCGGCTGGGCGCACGAACTCAAACACGATGGCTACCGGCTACAGATTCATGTGCGCGAGGGCAGGGTGCGGCTCTATACGATGAATGCTGCCGATTGGACTAAGCGCTATCCCGGCATTGTCGAGCAAGCGGCACGGATCAAAGGCTTAGCCATCATCGACGCCGAGGTGGTGTGGCTCGATGCCGAGGCGTTGCGCAGTTCGACGCACTGCACAGCCGGGTCATGGATCACGCAGCGGTCGCCTGTGCCTTCGATCTGCTGATGCTCGATGGCGACGATCTGCGGCGCAAACCATTTACCGACCGCAAGGCGGCGCTGCGCAAGCTGCTCAGACGCACCAAAGGCAGCATTCAGTACGTCGAGCATGTCGAGGGGGATGGCGCGAAAATGTTCGCCGCTGCCTGTAAACTTGGGCTGGAGGGGATCGTCTCGAAAAAGATTGATGCACCGTATCGCTCCGGCCCGTCCAAGTCCTGGCTCAAGACCAAGAACCCGAACGCACCGGCTGCTACGCGTAATATCGATGGGAGCTTCTGATAGTGAACAGAAATTGCCCGCTAAGTCGGCAGGGAAACACAAGTGCGTGAACATTGTCGTCGTCCAAGACACATGGGGCCTTTTACGGCCTAAAGTCTTCCGGGGCCATCAAGCCCAATGGAGACAGGCCATGCTCCGATTTGTCAGGCGCGAGAATGTAAAAAACTACCGCCACCTGCTTGAGCAGACTACGGATGAAGCTGGTCGGCAACGCATCATGAAGCTGCTTGCCGAAGAAGAGAAAAAGCAACGAGACGCCGAGGATAAAAAACCGACCACAAAGCGGGAAGTCACGTACGACGATACTCACTAATCTACCGAGCACTGAGCGTTGGAGTTGTGTCATGCTTAACCTGACACCGGTGGTTCCCGATAAGGATGTAACCGTTCACATCGTGCTGAATGACTTTGGCGATCTCGGTCGCGCTTATGTCGAAGGCGCAGGCAGCCATCCATTTATAATCGGCTGCTGGGCACTTCATCTTTTGACGTAGCGTTGACGTCACGGAAAAGGGCCAGAGCGCGGGTCTAAATGCAAAGAGGGGTAACTGACCCCTCAAAGCGTTGTCGTGTGCTGCGGAGCAGCGGGGCTACTTTTCTGCTGGCGACTTACCTGTTGTGTGCCGCTCCTCACGCCGCTCGTGGCGACCTGTGCGCCGCTCGTGACGCCGCTCGTGCCGAGCTGTGCGCCGCTTGTGACGCCGCTCTGTGCCGGTCTGCGGGGCAGTCGCCGGGGCAGGCGCGGTGGTGGTATACTGGGCCTCAGCATCTGATCCCGTTAGCACCGTGGGGGGCACTGCGAGGCCGAATGCAGCCGCCAGTCCCAGAAGAGAAAGTGCCCTTCGACGGGAGATCACTTCAGGTTTTATAATTTCACTCATGTCGGAACTCCTTGGTGTGCCTTCCCCCTAGACTTCGACCCCTCAAAATTAAAACTCGACGAATGAATGCTGGCTGAACAGAGCCACGGTTCACGCGCTTTTGAAACCTGCCAGATGCCTTAGCAGGCCGCGCCATTTCTGGCACGCCGCTCAGGCGCAAGCGGCTATCCATTTGTAATCTGCGAGGCGCTTTACTTTTAAAAGACGTAGTGCCAAGCGAGCAATATCACCACGATCCCCACCACAGCCAAAAGCGTCATTTGTCCTGTGGCAGTTTGCAAGAAGCCGGGATGACTCTGTGTCGTCATGGGATGTCTCCCTCATAGGGAAGTAGCCCCCGCCGCATCATTCCGTTAGGGGAGGACGTGCGGCTAGGACTGCCCAAGCGAAGCGACATGTAGCGATTGCCCCAGTTAGCCAACCTTCATACCGACTTGTCCAGACTGCGGCATTGACATAGCGCAACCCCTGCTTGCGGCTCTATTCCCGTGGCCTATATTCGCGCCATGTTGTGGCGTGTGCGTAACTCACGCGGCACGCCGAAGAATGCGCCTGCCGCCTTCATCCAGCCCTGCCGTCCGACCGTCTCGCAGCATCCGCCGCGAGGTTCCGGCTGGGCGCATGAACTCAAGCACGATGGCTACCGGGTACAGATTCATGTGCGCGACGGGCGGGTGCGGCTCTACACCATGAACGGAGCGGATTGGTCGGGCCGCTATCCGCTCATTGTGAAAGAGGCCGCTCGCATTAAAGGCACCGCAATCATCGACGCCGAGGTGGTGTGGCTTGATGCCGATGGCGTTGCACAATTCGACGCCCTGCACAGCCGGGTCATGGATCACTCAGCGGTCTCCTGTGCCTTCGATCTGCTTATGCTTGATGGCAACGATCTGCGCCGCAAACCGTTTGCCGAGCGCAAGGCGGCGCTGCGCAAACTGCTCAAGCGCACCAAGCGCGGCATTCAATAACTCGAGCTCTGGTCCATCGAAAAGCTGGATCAAGGTCAAGAACCCGAAGGCAGCGGCTGCCACGCGTATTATCGAGGGCAGTTTCTGATATTCGGACCCATGAAAACTAGCTCATGGTGATTTGACCGGTCCTGCGGTAAGATTTGGGGCCTTTCGGGGGAGCCCCCGGCCTGGTAATATTTTCATCAATTACCGCCGAGAGGAGTCAGGCCACGTGGTCGCCTGCACGATTCACTCGCGCCGACATTCGGCCGCAATAAGCTCTTTATGGATGTCGACAACATCCCGGTCGGGAGAGACTTCGAGGAGTACCTGAAGAGCCAAGTAGCTGCGTGCGATGCCATGCTGGCCATCATTGGTCCAAACTGGCTGGCTGCGAAGGACGACACGGGGGAACGACGGCTGGACAATCCGGACGATTTCATCGTGATCGAAATCGGGACGGCGCTTACCGCAACATTCCAGTTGTTCCGGTGCTAGTCGATGGGGCTCGCATGCCAAAGGCGAGCGAGCTTCCGGATTCGCTGAAGTTGCTTGCCCGCCGTCAAGCTATTCAAGTTCGCCACACCAATTTCAGGAGCGATGCTGAGGCGCTGGTTAAAAGACTGCGCGAGGCACTCGGTTATGATTCGCCTGAACGCAGGTGGCGTGTGCGGGTGGCAATCGGCGTCGCGGCAGTGGCGGTGCTGCTCCTAATTGGCGTGGGCGGCTATGCAGTCGTTCAGCATACCTACACGACGGTAGAGAAAACCGTGCAACAGAGAGAGGCCGTTAAGGGGCGAGCAGGAACGCCAAGCGAGAGCGGCGGCAGAGGCAGATGAAAAGCGCAAGGCAGAAGAGGCCGAGCGACAACGGCTGGCTAAGGCAGAGCAGGAACGCCAAGCGAGAGCGGCGGCAGAGGCAGATGAAAAGCGCAAGGCGGAAGAGGCCGAGCGACAACGGCTGGCTCGCAAGAACAAGTTCGATCCGAATTGGAACAGCATTGACGGTTTATGGCGCTCCAGCAGGTGAGTTGAGGAACTCAACCGCTTGGCCGCTCGACAAATCCGGACATCGCGCACCGCACGGAGAGAACAAACTAATCCGGCCATTGTCGTTAATTAGTCGCCATCGTCGTCGTCATCATCTGGGAAAATGTCGAAGTGGCTTTCGATAACGAACCCAACGATCAGGATAGCGATGCTGGCGATACCGAGAATTGTGGCCTTGCGTTTGTTTCCGTCCTGCTCCGCTTTTGTCGCTGCCCTGTAGCAAGCAAAACATCCTCCACCGAATACGAAGATGAAGGCCATTTTGACCCAAAATTCCGTGGTCGCCATCGCTTGAACAAGAATCTTGACGCCACTCACTTCATTCATGTGTTGTGCGCAATCTTCTTTGGGCAATCGGTTGTCAGTTCATCGAGCCAATCGATGATCTTGGCATCGCGGCTACCCTTCTCAATGAGACGGCCTAGGCCATAGCAACCGTCGCGCCCGCATTTCTCACAGGCTACCCAAAGCATATCGAGCTTGCCGATGAGGTTGCTGAATATGATTGCGCCGTCACGGGGCATTCTTGATACGCCTAAGTCTGGGGCTTTTATTGTGAAACTTGCAGGTTGTTGCCCCAGATGTTGCCCCTTACTCTTTTTGTCTCGGTAACAATTCCTAGAAAATTCAAAAAGTGTCTGATTTTACTGGTGAGCGCGATGGGACTCGAACCCATGACCTACTGATTAAAAGTCAGTTGCTCTACCGCCTGAGCTACGCGCTCGTCACCTAGCGCGTGATCTGGTCAGAAAACGGCGACCATCCCCGATCAGGGTCGAAGACAAGCCTTTCCGGATCAAGCGCTTCGGGCTGTGTAGGGGCCCTTAACTGCTCGGTCAATAGGCGCATGCCATCTTGTTGAACTCACGCAAGGCCCGAGATTTGCTAGACTATGTTACGGCCAGAGCCACCCGGAGATTGTCATGCCGATCGTCAATCGCGTCGCCGACCTGCAGGGGGAAATCACGGCCTGGAGACGCGATCTCCATGCCCACCCCGAGCTGCTGTTCGACGTGCAACGCACGGCCGGCTCGGTTGCGGAAAAGCTCAAGGCCTTCGGTTGTGACGAGGTGGTGACCGGCCTCGGGCGCACCGGTGTGGTCGGCGTCATCCGAGGCCGTAAAGGTTCCTCAGGCAAAACAATCGGGTTGCGCGCCGACATGGACGCGCTGCCGATCGAGGAGGCCAGCGATCTTCCATATAAGTCGACTGTAGCGGGCAAGATGCACGCGTGCGGCCATGACGGCCATACGGCCATGCTGCTCGGTGCGGCGCGCTATCTCACAGAGACGCGCAATTTTACGGGTAACGCGGTAGTGATTTTCCAGCCGGCGGAAGAGGGTGGTGGTGGCGGCAAAGAGATGGTCGACGATGGGCTGATGGACCGCTTTGGGATCGGCGAAATTTACGGCATGCATAATTATCCGGGCATGCCGGTCGGCGCCTTTGGCATTCGTCCCGGACCGATGATGGCAGCGGCGGATGCTCTGACCATCGACATTGAAGGCGTTGGCGCTCATGCCGCGCGCCCGCATCTTGGCATCGATACGGTTCTGGTTGGAGCGCAGATTATCAATGCTATCCAGTCGGTTGTCTCGCGCAACGTCGACCCGCTCAAGTCGGCGGTCGTATCGATCTGCATGTTTCGCGCCGGCAATACCGATAATGTCATTCCGCAAACCGTCCAACTGCGCGGCACCGCGCGGAGCCTTGCGGCGGATGTGCGTGATCTCCTGGAGAAACGATTACATACGGTCGTAGAGAGTACCGCGGCAGCCTATGGCGCGAAAGCCAAGCTCAGCTATCGGCGTGGCTATCCGGTGCTAGTCAATCACGAACAGCAGACAGAATTCGCAGCATCGGTCGCAGGTCAGATTGCGGGCCAGGACAAGGTCGACAAGTCATTGCCGCCGATGATGGGCGCGGAGGACTTCTCGTACATGCTAAACGCGCGGCCGGGCGCCTTCATCTGGATTGGCAACGGTGACAGCGCAGGGCTGCATCACCCGGCTTACAATTTTAACGACGAAACGATTCCCTTCGGAACGTCATATTGGGTGAAGTTGATCGAAACGGCGCTGGCCGCCTGACCCGTCACCCCTCGAGGCTCGCTTACGCTCGCACCTCAGGGTGACGACTCGGGATTGCCTACGAGGCGTCCGAACTATTGGACGAGTTCGCCAGGCTTTGGCGCCGGGGCAGTGCGCGTCGCTTCCGCTATCGTCGCGCTTCGACGCGTGATTGGAAGCAATTCGCCCACGCGAGCCTCAAGGCTGCGCCAATATGCGAAATCATTGAGCCGCGTCCTTTCGATCACGGCGAGGCCGACGGCCGCGACGAAGGGCAAGCTCTGTACGAGGAGCACGACAGCGAAAATATTGATCTCGCGGATTTCCTTGACGTTGGTCGCAATCAGTACGACTGCGCTGACGATCAGCGAGCCCGCCAGCACCGCCTCCCAGAAGGCGTGGAAGTCGGTTGGGCACCTCATTCCGCCCTTGGACGTACGAACGAACGGCAAGTGATCCTTGATCACGCCAAAGCCGACCGCTCGCGCGACCGTCCACTGTACCGACATCGCCGCGAAGACCGAACCGAGCAGCTGTCCCATACGAGGACGCACACGCAACTGATAGAGCGTCGCGAAGTGCGCGACCGATACGATGAAGCTCACGATGATCGGCGCCGTCAGGATACGGTCGGGAACGGCGATATCGAGGAATGCGACAACCGGTACCCAGACGATATTGAGGATGGCAACCACGACGCCGATGCTTTCCGCGCCAAGCCAGTTGAGCCAACCGAGTGTGAATTCACGCTTCTGCTCGCGTGTGAGCCGGCTCCCGCCCGGCAGGAACCGACGCCAGTGTTTCTTGAGAATTTGGAAGCCGCCATAAGCCCAGCGGTGCCTCTGCTTCTTGTAGGCCTCGAAGCTGTCTGGCAGCAGACCGTGCCCGTAACGCTTGTTGGTGTAGTGGGTCTGCCAGCCGAGCTCGAGCAGCGTGAGGCCGAGATCGGTGTCTTCGCAGATCGTGTCGCTCGACCATCCGCCAGCGGCTTCGATCGCTGCGCGCCGCACCAAACACATTGTGCCGTGGGCAATGATCGCATTGGCCTCGTTCCGCTGTACCATGCCGATGTCGAAGAAGCCGGCGTATTCGCCGTTCATGGCGTAGTGCATGACACTGCGTTCGCCATCGCGATGATCCTGCGGCGCCTGCACCAGGCCGACGCTGGAAACGCCGAACAGCGGCACAAGATCCTTCAGCCAGTCCTTTTGCACCACATAGTCAGCGTCGATGATGCCGATCACGTCCGCGTCAGCGGCAGTGTGTACAAGAGCAAGGCGCAGCGCGCCCGCTTTAAAGCCAGCAATGTTGTCGGCACGGACGAATTTAAATCGCTCGCCGAGGGCGCGACAATGCTTCTCTACCGGCAGCCACAGTCCCGGATCCGGCGTGTTGTTGATGACCACGATGCATTCGTAGTTCTGATAGTCGAGCCGAGCGACTGCATCGAGCGTCTGCATCAACATCTCCGGCGGCTCGTTATGGGCCGGAATATGAATTGAAACTTTTGGCGTCACCGCATCGGGAACAAGCGGCGGGCTCGTGATCAGCCGAAGCGGCTTGCGCCCGAATGCCACTGCTGCGATTTCTTCGATGCGCGAGAGCGCAATCACAATCAGCGGGATCAGCAATAGCATTCCAAGCCCGAGCGCAAAGGCGGCGCCTGGCACGAAATAATGTCCGTTCCAGTAACCCAATACGGCCGCGAACCAGGCACCCACAATATTTGCAGCGCCCGCCAACATGACCGCCTGCCACAATGTTACTGCGCTTATCGCCAGCAGAGGTAACGACAGCAACACACTCACCAGGATCGCAATCGTGGCAAGCCGCCAGTGATCGGGGTCGGTGATCGGGCCTGTCCAATCGAACTTTGGATGGCGCGCGGCGTCGAATATTCCCCAATATGGGCCGACACCGCCTTCGAAAATCTTCCACGGCTGATCGATGGCTTCAACGATGTTGTAGTCTATGCCATGAGCGTCGGCGCGGGTAACGAAGTCACGCAGCGCGACCGCCTGTTCAATTCGACCCGGATTGGCGTTCTTGAGATTGTAGCCGGCACTCGGCCAGCCGAACTCGGCGATGACGATCCGCTTGCCGGGATAGGCCTGGCGAAGCTTGTCATAGATCAATATCGCCTGGTCGACGGCTTGCGCGTCGGAGAAGCCTTCCCAGTAAGGCAGTATGTGCGCGGCAATGTAGTCAACCGCCGAGACGAGTTCGGGGTGCTCGATCCATACGTGCCAGATTTCGCCCGTTGTCACCGGTACGTTTGTTGAGCGCTTCACGCGCTGGATCATCTGGATGAGATCGCCCGCCTTCTGCTCGCCGCGGAATATGGTTTCGTTACCCACGATGATGCCGTTGATGTTACTGTGACGCTTGGCGAGATCGACGACCGAGCGGATTTCGCGCCCGTTGCGGTCCTGATTCTTGTCGATCCAAGCGCCGGCGGTTACGCGTAATCCGAACTCGGATGCGATGCCCGGCACGAGCTCGACGCCGCCGGTCGAGGAATAAGTCCGGATCGCGCGCGTCAGCGGTGCCAACATTTTGAGATCGGCACGAATTTGTGCCGTTCGCGCCAAGGCGCCCGAATCCGGATGCGCAGAACCTTCAAATGGAGCGTAAGAAATGCTCGCGAGTTGGCCCTCGAAGGTGGGGGCGCGAGCATTGTCGCGCATTAACGCCCACAACCCAGCATGCACGCACGCCACGAGGGCGACGACGGCAGCAACGGTGCGCATAGAACTCAAAACCACGTGGGGCTGGATGGCAGACCCTCGAACCCGTCCCCTGGGCTCAGCCGATACTCCGTCTGCGAGATGCAGCGTAGCGCGGCGTAAGGTAGAAATTCAAGTAATTAGCCGACATGGCAATTCCTAGGCACCGGCATGGCACCCTGATGAATTTCCTTAACGGAAACGCGAGCTAGCGCTGGCTGGTTCCGCCGGGAGCGGTGGCCGGCGGCTGGGCAGCCGCGGACGCGGCAGTCGGCTCCAAGCTGGGATTGAGCCAGCAAGCATGTACCCGTCCGCTAAGGGTTTCCTGCGCCTTCGGGTCGATATTTCCCTGCCGAACCAGACAGCGGAACGTAGCCTGGATATGGGCGCTCGGGCAGCCGAAGCGGTCATAAAGGTCCAGGTGGCGGAAGGCCGTGTCGAGATCATCGCGCCAGAGCAGGTTGACCACGCGGCGGCCGAGCCAGACGCACTCCGGGTTGCCGGCCGGCCCGGTCAAAAGGCGCGATGCCTCGGCGATCTCGTCGATCTTTTTCTGGGTTTCCTTGGCTGCGTCGACGGCTGGTTTTTGGGGTTCGGGCGGCTTGCCGTCTCCACTTTGCGCGAAGGCGGCCGGGATGATGAGAAACAAGCCCACCACACAACAGAGCATGACAAGAAACTGAAGCAACTTGAGAGAAAACCGCATTGTCCCCGTCGGATGTTTGTTCTTGACCCCGTACTTTCGTCCGTGCGTCCTATCTGCGACCCGATTGGGACGCCAATACGGCGAAGACTTACCTTGTAAATTCGCCCCCGATCCGGCGGCACCTTAAATGAAATTTCAGCAACAGACTTGGCCCCAACCCACCCGATTTGTCCAACTTAACGCAGTGATTGCTTAAAGACAGGTCAGCTTGGCATCAGCGGCCTCGCACGATAAGCCCGTCCCGCAAGCTATCGACGTATGGGTTTCCGATGCGCCACGCCTTCGTCTGCCTCGCCGTTACGGCGGTGGCTATAGCCGGTGTCTGGACCTGGCTTGGCGGTCCGGTACTCTTGATACCGTCCCAGCTCGGCCGCGGTGAGAGGCTCTATTGCGTGTCCTACACGCCTTTCCGAGGCGCCCAAACGCCGCTCGACCCCTCCATCGTGATCCCGGCTGCCCAGATTGAGGACGATCTTGCGCGTCTCGCCGAGGTTACGGATTGCGTACGCACCTATTCGGTCGATTTCGGGCTCGACCAGATTCCGGGTATCGCGGCCAGGCATGGCCTGAAGGTGATGCAAGGCCTATGGCTCTCGAGCAACCTGGTTAAAAGCCAGTACCAGATTGAAACTGCCGTTTCGCTCGCAAATAAATATCCCGGTACGATCCGTTCGGTGGTGGTCGGCAACGAGGTGCTGTTGCGCGGCGACATGACCGCGGCGGACCTCGCCAATACCATCCGAGCGATCAAGGCGCGTGTGCACGTGCCAGTGACCTACGCTGACGTTTGGGAATTCTGGCTACGCAATACCGACGTGGCAAACGCCGTCGATTTCATCACCATCCATATCCTGCCTTATTGGGAGGATGTCGCGATTCCCGCGAGGAGTGCCGTCGCTCATGTCGAAGCAATCCACCGTCAGGTCGTCGCCGCGTTTCCCGGCAAGGAAGTGTTGATTGGTGAAGTCGGCTGGCCGAGCGCCGGTCGCATGCGCGAAGGGGCGCTGCCATCGCCGGCTAATCAGGCGCGCGTCATCCAGGAGGTGCTTGCGTTAGGCAAGCGCGAGAATTTCAACGTGAACATCATCGAAGCGTTCGACCAGCCGTGGAAGCGTGCTCTCGAGGGAACGGTTGGCGGCCATTGGGGGATTTTCAACGCCACGACACGGGCACCAAAATTTGCCGGAGCGCAGGCAGTGTCCAATCATCCGCTCTGGCTTTGGCAGGGCGGTGGAGGAATTTTGTTCGCAGTCGTTATGTTTGGTGCGGTGATGAGCGTGCGCACGAAAGATACGCCGCTGTCATTATGGCTTGCGGCCAGTGCGAATGCATTTGTCGGCGGTGCCCTGGTCGGATGGACAATCGAGAATATTCCACTCGAAAGCCTCGGGCTGGATGGCTGGTCGCGTTCGGTGGCGCTCGCCGCGGTGGCGATGGCTTCACCTGTGGTGCTGAGCATGACCATCATGCGGTCTACTTCCTTGCCGACATTCTCGCACATCTTCGGACCGAAAGAGTATCGGGTGCGGGATCCACTTGCGCTTTTTGCCGGAGTAATTCTGCTCATTACGATGTTGTTGGCATTCGTGATCGCGCTCGGCCTAGTATTCGATCCACGCTACCGTGACTTTCCATTTGCGCCGCTCACGGCAGCGATCGTGCCATTTCTCATGCATAGCTTCATGGTAACGCGACCGAAAGGAGCGCGGCCGGCAGCAGAAACCGCAGGAGCAGGCGTTCTCGGACTTTCGGTGTGTTACATTGTGTTCAATGAGGGCTTCGCCAATTGGCAGTCGCTCTGGCTGTGTGCGGCCTTGGCGGCGCTTGCTTTCAATCTGGTTCGGGTGCGCGGCGCGACAGGCTGACGACCAGCAGGCCGGCGGCAAGCGATGAAAGGCCTACATTGTAAAGCACGACTCCACAGCAAGCAGCAGCAAGCGCAATTGCGAATAAGACGAGCGATGGGCGTATGAAATTAAGCGCGGCGACAATTAAAGCGAACCAGCCAAACACCGAATAAGTAAATAGCGCGATGGTGATCTGCCGCGTGAAGCATAACCATGTATTCAATCCGGCCTGGCAGTCGAGTCCGACAGTCGACTGTTCGACCGCGAGGTAACGCATGTAGAGCGCGAAGCCGATCGAACAAAATCCAACGATCAGTAGCCAATTCGTCGCGCGCGCGTTTGGTAGAAACAATGTCATAAGATCAGTATGCCGCCGTGCCGACGCGGCGACAATAATCGCTGTGCGATCTGCTCTCCATCGAACTTGACCGCACGGCAGGCCCGTGCGGGCGGCGGAGAAACGGGCACAGAGACCTGTGGCCGCGGCGCTGTTGGGTAAGCGGCAAACGCCACAAAAGCGAGTTAAGTTCGCGGCCGCTCCGGGCGTTTGCTCGATCGCCATGATTCCTCGATGGGCGAATTATTCAATATATTAGCAGAATCCGGAAAATTTCGCTTTCACCATGGTTCGAAAGTCTTTTGCCGATGGCCGGGCTAAGCTATGGATGCGTGTAACCTCAGCAAAAGCCTGAGCCCAACACCGATGCCTCGCCGAACATGCCTTGCGATCGTGCTCGCTGCCGGCGAAGGCACGCGCATGCGATCACGGACGCCGAAGGTATTGCACCAGCTCGGCGGCTGTTCATTGCTTACCCATGTGATGAATGCGGCGAGCGCGGCCGGGACCAGTAATTTGGCGATCGTGGTCGGGCCCGACCAGGAGGCAGTATCGGCAGACGCACGTAAGTATGCTCCCAAGGCGCAGATCTTCGAACAGCGTGAACGCCGCGGAACCGCCCACGCCGTCCTGTCGGCGCGCAAGGCGATCGCCCGCGGTGCCGATGATATTCTGGTAATATTTGGCGACACGCCATTGGTGCAAGCCGAGACGCTTTCGAAATTGCGCGGAGCGCTAAGCGAAGGTGCGGCCGTGGCAGTGCTTGGTTTCAAGCCGGCCAGTCCGCAGGGTTACGGTCGGCTCGTTATGCACGGTCGCGAACTTGTCGCCATCCGTGAGGAGCGCGACGCTACGCCCGAAGAGCGCAAGATCGGCCTCTGCAATGGGGGTCTGATGGCGCTTGCCGGCAAGCAAGCTCTCGCCATCCTCACGCGCATCGGAAATACGAATGCCAAAGGCGAATATTACCTCACCGACGCCGTTGCCATCGCCCGCGATATGGGCTTGAAGGCAGTGGCGATCGAAACCTCGGAGGACGACGTGCGCGGCATCAACACCAAGGTGCAGCTCGCCGAAGCCGAAGCTGTGCTGCAACAGCGGCTGCGCATGGCGGCGCTCGAGGCTGGCGTCACTATGATCGCACCGGAGACTGTGTATTTATCGGCCGATACTAAATTCGGGAAGGACGTGACGGTCGAACCAAATGTGGTGTTCGGCCGGGGTGTGACCGTTGAGGACGGCGCGACGATACGCGCATTCTCGCACCTTGAGGGCGCGCATGTCGGCAAGGGCGCGCGTGTCGGCCCATTTGCGCGGCTGCGCCCGGGCGCAGACCTTGGCAAAGATGTACACATCGGCAATTTTGTTGAAGTGAAAGAGGCTAAGATCGAAGCGGGCGCCAAAGCCAATCATCTCGCCTATATCGGCGATGCGCGCGTAGGCGAGGGCGCCAATGTCGGCGCTGGCATGATTACATGCAATTATGACGGTGTCGCCAAGCACCGCACTGAAATCGGCAAGGGCGCGTTTATTGGTTCGAATACGGCATTGGTCGCGCCGGTCAAGATTGGCGACGGCGCCTATATCGGCACCGGAACGGTCGTGACCAAAGATGTTCCTGCCGGGGCGCTGGCGGTGGCGCGCGCCAAGCAAACGGTTAAGGAAGGCTGGGCAAAGCGCTTGCGGCAGGTGAAGGCCTTGGGCAAGAACCTGACGAGAAAGAGGCCGAGAAAGTCATAAGCCAGCAGGGTCACAATTGCGCGAAAGCGTTACTGTCACACGGCGAAACGCGTTTTGATTTCGTGGGCTTGCCGACGGCGGCTAAACCATAAGTGATGAGCAAAGGGGCCATCCAATCGGATGTGCGGAATCGTCGGAATTTTGGGAACCAAGCCGGTCGCAGGCCAGCTGATCGATGCGCTCAAGCGCCTCGAATACCGCGGCTATGACTCTGCGGGTGTTGCCACCCTCGAGCATGGTGTGCTTGGCCGTCGCCGCGCCGAAGGCAAGCTGCGCGCATTGGAAACGCGGTTGGAGCGTGAGCCGCTTGGTGGCAACGTCGGCATTGGCCATACGCGCTGGGCGACACATGGGCGGCCGTCCGAGGACAATGCCCATCCGCACGCAACCGATCTCGTGGCGGTGGTCCACAACGGGATCATCGAGAATTTCCGCGAGTTGCGCGAGCAACTGATGAAACGCGGTTGCAAGTTCGTCAGCCAGACGGACACCGAAGC
The DNA here is from genome assembly GCA_049802775.1 of Pseudolabrys sp. Lineage (GTDB taxonomy): Bacteria > Pseudomonadota > Alphaproteobacteria > Rhizobiales > Xanthobacteraceae > Pseudolabrys. The sequence goes on from JBARNC010000611.1 coordinate 13,476, forward strand.
AGTCGCGCACCTCGTCACGCAGAAAATGAAGAGCGGCAAATCGCCTACCAGCGCGGTCGCGGCTGCGCTCAAGCAACTGCGCGGCGCGTTCGCGCTCGCCTTTATTTTTACCGGTAAGGACGATCTGCTGATAGGCGCACGCAAGGGTTCGCCGCTCGTCATCGGCTACGGCAGCGGTGAGATGTATCTCGGTTCCGACGCCATTGCGCTGGCGCCGTTCACCGACACCATCAGTTATCTCGAGGACGGCGACTGGGCCGTGCTCACGCGCAAGCGCGCGGAGATCCACGACGAACAGGGCCATAAGGTTGATCGGCCAATTATTAAGTCCACAGCTTCGGCGCAGCTGGTCGACAAGGGCAACCATAAACACTTCATGGCCAAGGAAATCCACGAGCAGCCTGAAGTGGTCGGCCACACGCTTGCCCATTACATCGACATGGTGAATGAGCGGGTGGTGTTGCCGGGCAAGTTGCCATTCGACTGGAAAAAATTGAAGCGACTCTCCATCTCGGCCTGCGGAACCGCTTTTTACGCGGGGCTGGTGGCGAAGTACTGGTTCGAGCGCTTCGCCAGATTGTCGGTCGAAATCGACATCGCATCGGAATTCCGCTATCGCGGTGCTCCGCTCGAGCCGGGCGATCTTGCGATCTTCATTTCACAGTCGGGCGAAACCGCCGACACACTGGCGACGCTGCGTTACGCTAGAGAAAATAAGCAGCACATTCTTTCCGTAGTCAATGTCCCGACATCGACCATCGCACGCGAAAGCGATGTAGTGATGCCGACACTGGCCGGTCCCGAGATTGGCGTTGCATCCACCAAGGCTTTCACCTGCCAGCTCGCTGTGCTCGCCTGTCTCGCACTCGCCGCCGGGCGTGCGCGCGGTAAATTGACGGAAGCCGACGAACATAAACTTGTCCATGCGCTTGTCGAAGTTCCAAGACTCATGGCTGCGGCACTCACGCTCGAGCCGCAGATCGAAAAGCTCGCGCAAAATCTCGCCAAGGCGCGCGACGTGCTCTATCTCGGCCGCGGAACGAGCTTTCCGATCGCGCTAGAAGGCGCGCTCAAACTTAAAGAGATTTCTTATATCCACGCTGAGGGTTACGCCGCTGGCGAACTTAAGCACGGGCCGATCGCGCTGATCGACGAGGCGATACCAGTGATCGTCATCGCGCCGCATGATCGCGTGTTCGAGAAGACGGTTTCGAACATGCAAGAGGTGGCCGCGCGCGGCGGAAAGATTATCCTGGTGACCGATCCGCGGGGCTCCAAGGAGACGACCATCGAGTCGCTAGAGACGTTGTCGCTACCGGATATGCCCACGGCGGTTACGCCGTTGGTCTATGCTATCCCAGTGCAGTTGATCGCCTATCATACTGCTGCTGCCATCGGCACTGACGTCGATCAGCCGCGTAACCTCGCGAAATCAGTCACGGTAGAATAGGCTTGCCTCATGACTGAAATTGAAAAGCAGCCGGGCGAAGCAATAACCGCCGATGTGGCGAAGGTGGCGGCTCCGCAAACCAGCATTGCCGGCCGCATCCGCAATTATTTCTTGACTGGCCTGGTCGTCGCCGGGCCATTGGCAATCACCGTCTGGCTGATCTGGTCGATTGTCACGTGGGTAGACGATTTCGTGCGGCCACTTATTCCGCCGACTTACCGGCCGGAGAGCTACCTGCCGTGGCCGATTCCAGGGACGGGCCTCATCATCGCAATCGTCGCACTCACGCTGCTCGGATTTCTCACCGCCAACCTGGTCGGACGCACTTTGGTCGAGCTGGGGGAGGGGTTGCTTAACCGAATGCCGATTGTGCGTCCGGTTTACAACACGATGAAGCAGATCTTCGAATCTCTGTTTTCAAAGACCGGTTCAAGTTTCCGTAAGGTGGCTCTGGTGGAGTTTCCTGGGCCCGGCATGTGGTCGCTGGTCCTTCTTTCGCAGCCGCCGAACGCCGATCTCGCGAAGAAACTGCCGCAAGGTGAGCATGTCTCCGCATTCATGCCTTGCACTCCCAATCCCACCACGGGCTTTTTCTTTTATGTAAAGCGCAAGGATTTGATCGAGCTCGACATCACGGTCGAGAATGCGATGACGCTCCTGATTTCTGCCGGCATGGTGCAGCCGGATGCCGAGGCACAGAAGAAGCTGGCTTCGCTTGCTGCCACTGCAAAAGCGGCACGGGCTCGGGCCAAACGCAAAGCGGAGATGGCGGAGTAGGGTGCGGTTGCCCCTCAACCCGCCCGGATCAACTTAATCGCTTCGTTCTTGCCGAACAGATAAAGCAATTGGCGCAGCGCCTCGCCACGCGGGGTCGTAAGGGTTGCATCCCGCGACAAAATAAGCGCCGCGTCGTCCCGGGCGGCGCCAAGATATTTTCCGTGCACTTCCGGCCGCGCGATCTGGAAGCCGGGCAAGCCACTTTGCCGCGTCCCGAGCACGTCTCCTTCGCCACGGAGGCGCAGGTCCTCCTCGGCAATGCGAAAACCATCTTCGGTCTCTCGCAGGATAGCTAGTCGTGCTTTGGCCGTTACGCCAAGTGGCCCCTTGTAGAGAAGCAGACAGGTCGAGGCGCCTGGTCCTCGCCCGATGCGCCCGCGTAGTTGATGCAGTTGCGCCAGCCCAAAGCGTTCGGCGTGTTCTATCACCATAATGGTGGCCCCCGGCACGTCGACACCGACTTCGATCACGGTCGTGGCGACGAGCACTTGCGTCTCGCCGGAAGCGAAGCGAGCCATGGCCGCATCTTTGTCTGCTCCCTTCATGCGGCCATGCACCAGGTTGATCTTGTCGCCGAATTTGTGTCGCAGCTCCCCGAAGCGTGCCTCCGCGGCCGCGAGATCGACCTTCTCCGATTCATCGACTAGCGGGCAGACCCAATAGACACGTTTGCTTTCGCCGAGCGCACGGCCGACGGCATCTTCGACTTCCTCGATCCGCGTGAGCGGAATAGTGCGCGTGTCGATTGGCTGGCGGCCTGGGGGCTTTTCGCGCAGCTCGGAAATGTCCATGTCTCCGAAATAGGTGAGCACTAGCGTGCGGGGGATCGGAGTGGCGGTAAGCACGAGCACGTCCACTGCTTCGCCCTTCTGCGTCAGCGCGAGCCGCTGGTGCACGCCGAACCGGTGCTGTTCGTCGACCACAGCGAGCGCAAGGTCGTGGAAGCCCACGTCCTCCTGAAAAAGCGCATGAGTTCCGATCAGAAGATCGATGTCGCCGAGCGTGAGGCGATCGAGGACCTCCTTTCGCGCAGGTCCGCGTTCGCGGCCGGTAAGAATCGCAACGCGAATGCCGGCTGCTCCGGCGAGAGGTGCAATCGTCGCGAGGTGTTGACGAGCGAGAATTTCCGTCGGCGCCATGAAGGCGGCTTGGCGGCCAGCCTCGATTACGGTGGCGGCGGCCGTTAGCGCCACGACCGTCTTGCCGGATCCGACATCACCTTGCAGCAGACGTAACATTCGTTGCGGGCGCGCAAGATCAGTCGTGATGTCATCGATCGCCTTTTGTTGCGAATGGGTAAGCGCATAAGGCAGAGCTTTCAGGATGCGCGCGCGCAAGCGGCCTTCGCTGGCGCTGCCCCGGCCCGCTTGCCGCCGCATGTGTGCGCGCACCAACGCGAGCGCGAGCTGGCCAGCGAGCAATTCATCATAAGCAAGCCGCGTCCATGCAGGATTTTCCGGGAAGATATCGTGTGGCTCCGCAGGCCGGTGCAGATGACGTAGCGCCGCAGCGAAGGTGGGAAAGCGTTCGCGCGCGACCCAAGCTTCGTCCTGCCATTCGGGCAGATCGGGGAGGCGGGCAATCGCCCCGTCCATTGCGCGCCTCACATTGCCGAGCGCCAAACCTTCGGTGAGCGGATAGACCGGCTCAACCAATGGCAGCGCGGCAAAGCCCGCCTCGTCCACCACGCGGTCGGGGTGTACCATCTGCAACATGCCATCGTAGAATTCGGCGGTGCCGGAGACGTAACGCATCGCGCCAACCGGCAAGAGCTTTTCTAGGTAATTTTTGCGCGCATTGAAATAGGTGAGAGTGAGGTCGCCAGTATCGTCGTGAGTGTAAATACGATAGGGCGCGCGTGAACGATGCGGCGGCGAGGGTCGACGCTTGTCTATGGTTACAGCCACGGTGATGACCTGGCCCGGCTGCACATCGCGCAATTTGGGCCGCGCGCGCCGATCGATCGCGCCTGAGGGCAGGTGGAATAAGAGATCAACTACGCGCGGCGCTTCGCGGTCGAGCAGCCGCGCATAAAGCTTCTCCAGCTTCGGCCCGACCCCAGGCAGGCTGGTGAGCGAGGCAAATAACGGGTTGAGCACGAGCGGCCGCATGGGACGGCATGCTGGCTTGCGCGGAATTCCGACGCAATGCAGGCCTGTGCAAAGCAACGGCTGACATTGGGCGGCGAGCTCTCTATATAAAGCCCGCCCGGCCCGTCCGGGTTTTTGGCGTTGGAGACGCGCGGTGACGACCGGAACGAACCTATCGAGCGAAGGTCTGGATCCGCGCCGCCGTCGCCTGTTGTTCCGCTGCTGGCATCGCGGCATTCGCGAGATGGATCTAGTGCTCGGCCGGTTTGCCGACGCGCAATTGGCCTTCTTGGCCGATCGTGAGCTCGACGAACTCGAGCGCTGGCTCGACGTTCCAGACCAGCAGATTTTTGCCTGGGTGAATGGCATTGAGCCCGTACCGGTGAGTTACGACACCGCGTTATTCCGCAGATTGCGCGACTTCCACAAGGGCGCGCCGTGGCTGCAATGACAAAATCACCTGCCGAATTGATCAAGCCGGGCAGGCCGCTAACGCTGGCACAGGTGGCTGACGGCGCCGAAGGTTTGGTGCTTGCCGATCTCGCGCGCGCCATTGCCGCAAGCAAGGACGTTCCGACAATTTCACTTGCCGTGATTTGCCGCGACGGGCAGCGGCTGGCAGCGCTGTCGCGCGCTCTGACGTTTTTCGCACCCGATATCGAGGTACTGGAATTCCCGGCCTGGGACTGCCTGCCCTATGACCGGGTATCCCCGAACGCAGCAGTGGTGGCACAGCGCATGACCGCGTTGTCACGGCTGACGCGCGTGAAGGGCCGCGACAAACCGTCGGTTTTCCTGACGACCGTCAATGCCGTGCTCCAACGCGTGCCGGCGCGCGATGTCGTCGCCACTCATGCTCTTTCGGTCGCGCCCGGCAATGTCATCGGCATGCAGGGCGTGATCGAATGGCTGGAGCTCAATGGCTTCATCCGTGCCTCGACTGTGCGCGAACCCGGGGATTATGCGGTTCGCGGTGGCATTCTTGACCTGTACCCGCCGGGCATGGACATGCCGGTGCGGTTCGATTTTTTCGGCGACGCGCTGGAGACGATCCGTGCTTTCGATGCGCAGACGCAACGCAGCGAGGAGCAGTTGCGCGGGCTTGACCTAGTCCCAGTCGCGGAATTTCAGCTCATTACCGAAAGCATCCGGCGCTTCCGTACCGGCTATGTTGCGGAGTTCGGCGCCACGACTCCCGACGATCTGCTTTACGAAGCCGTGAGTGAGGGGCGCCGCTATCCCGGCATGGAACATTGGCTGCCGCTGTTCCATGACACGCTCGAAACGATCTTCGATTATCTGCCCGGCACGGCGCTGGCGTTGGAACATCTTGCGGGAGACGCTGCGCATGAGCGCTTCACTCAGATCGCCGATTATTACGACGCGCGGCGTGAGGCACTGAAGCAGGGCGTAACACCGTCATACAAACCATTGCCAACGAAGAGGCTCTACCTCAGCGAAGTCGAATGGAAAGAACGGCTGGAAACGTCGTCGCTCGCGCGGCTGACGCCTTTCGCACTGCCAGAGGCAGGGGCACTCGATGTCGGCGCTCGGCAGGGGCGCAATTTCGCCGCCGAACGGGCTAAGCCTAACGCGAATGTATTCGAGGCTGTGAGCGCGCACGTGCTCGCGTTGCAAGCTGCCGGAAAACGCGTGGCGGTCGCGCTGTGGAGCGAGGGCGCGCGTGAGCGCATGAGCCACGTTCTCGCCGATCACAAACTTCACAATCTTACGTCGGTGGTCGACTGGCCTCAGGCGCTGGCTTTGCCAAAGTCGACAGTTGCGCTTGCCGTGCTCGGCATCGAGTCCGGCTTCGAGACCCACGAGACGGTGGTCGTTAGCGAGCAAGATATTCTCGGCGATCGTTTGGTGCGGCCCCATGGCGTCGCTCGCCGCGCCGAGAATTTTATCGCTGAGGCGACCAGCCTCGTGCCCGGCGACCTGGTCGTGCATGTCGATCACGGTATCGGGCGTTTCGCCGGCTTGCAGGCGATCGAAGCGGCCGGCGCGCCGCACGATTGCCTGGAAATTCACTACGCTGAAGGCGCCAAGCTCTATCTCCCGGTCGAAAACGTTGATCTGCTGTCGCGTTACGGCTCGGAGGAAACGGCCGTCGAGCTCGACCGGCTCGGCGGCGGCAACTGGCAGGCGCGCAAGGCCCGCATGAAGAGCCGCATCCGCGAGATCGCGGGTGAATTGATCAAGATTGCGGCCGAGCGGCAGTTGCGCGAGGCGCCGCGCCTTACCGCTGGACCAGGCGCGTATAATGAGTTCTGTGCAAGCTTCCCGTACGAAGAAACCGATGACCAGCTCGCTGCCATTGAATCAACCATCAAGGACTTGGGATCTGGCCGTCCGATGGACCGGCTGATCTGCGGCGACGTCGGCTTCGGAAAGACCGAAGTGGCGCTGCGCGCGGCTTTCATCGCGGCGATCGACGGCAAGCAAGTGGCCGTGGTGGTACCGACCACTCTGCTCGCGAGACAGCATTTCAAAACCTTTTCAGACCGCTTCCGCGGTTTTCCGGTGAACGTAGCGCAAGCATCGCGGCTGGTGCCGGCCGCAGAGCTGAGCAAGGTGAGAGCAGGCCTTGCCGACGGCAGCGTCGATATCGTCATCGGCACGCACGCGCTGCTTGGGAAAAACATCAAATTCAAGGAACTGGCGTTGCTTGTTGTCGACGAGGAGCAGCATTTCGGGGTCGCGCACAAGGAGAAGCTCAAGACGCTACGCTCGGAAGTACATGTCCTTACGCTCACGGCGACGCCGATTCCGCGCACATTGCAGCTTGCGCTCACCGGCGTGCGCGATCTTTCCATCATCGCGTCGCCGCCAGTCGATCGACTGGCTGTGCGCACGTTCGTATCACCATTCGATCCAATAACGGCTCGTGAAGCACTGTTGCGCGAGAAATATCGTGGCGGGCAGTCATTCTATGTGTGTCCGAGGATCGAGGATTTGGCCGGCGCCAAGGATTTTCTCAGCAAGAATATTCCTGAGGTTCGGGTCGCCGTGGCGCACGGACAAATGCCGGCGACCGTGCTCGACGACATCATGTCGGCCTTCTATGACGGCAAATACGATGTCCTGCTGTCGACCACCATCATCGAGTCCGGGCTCGACATCCCGACCGCCAATACGCTGATCGTGCATCGCGCCGACAGGTTCGGCCTGGCGCAGCTCTATCAGTTGCGCGGGCGGGTCGGACGCGCCAAGCTGCGCGCCTATTCACTGTTTACATTACCGGCGCAGCAGAAGATTACGCTGCAGGCGGAACGGCGGCTGAAGGTGCTGCAATCGCTCGATACGCTCGGCGCCGGCTTCCAGCTTGCCTCTCACGATCTCGACATCCGTGGCGCGGGTAATCTGCTCGGTGAGGAGCAGTCCGGCCACATCAAGGAGGTCGGCTTCGAGCTCTACCAGCAGATGCTCGAGGAAGCCGTGGTGAGCCTGAAGGCAGGCATTACTGCACCGGTTGCCGACCGTTGGTCGCCGCAGATCACCATCGGCACGGCCCTGCTCATTCCGGAAGAGTATGTGGTCGACCTTTCAGTGCGGCTTGCGCTCTACCGGCGTCTCGCCGAAATCGAATACGAGCGTGATATCGACAGCTTTGCAGCGGAGCTGGTCGACCGTTTCGGCAAGCTGCCGGAGGAGGTCGAGCATCTGTTGCAGGTGGTCGCGATCAAGGCTCTTAGCCGGCGTGCCAATGTCGAGAAGGTAGAGGCCGGGCCGAAGGGCATCGTGCTCTCGTTCCGCGACAATATTTTCGCCAACCCCGAGGGGTTGATTGCATTTATCCGCGAGCAAGGCTCGGCGGTGCGTATGCGCAACGATCCGAAGAACGCCAAAGGCCAGCAAGTCGTCTTCTTCGAGGATTGGCCCCGCCCACAGGATCGGCTGAAAGGTACGGCTGCAGTCCTGCGCAAGCTCGCTTCGATTGCGGAGCAAGCCAAAGCGGCGTGAGCCGCGCCGTCTCGTTCGCCGTCTACCTCTTGCTGCCGGGATCGCTTTTCGCCTTCATTTGTGCCAGCTCGTCGTTTAGCTTCGCCATTGCCGCCTTAAGTGCGACGATCTCGGCTCGGGCGGCGGTGAGATCACGACCGGCGGCGGAGATCTTGTCCTGTGTTTCGCGGGCCAGCTTAGTAAGCGCCTGCTGAAGAAATTCGACATTGGCTTGCAAGCATCCGGTACGACGTTCCATCTGCTTTTCGGCGGTGCAGGCCTCCACTCCGCGAATGTCCTGCGCGGCTGCCGGCGACTGCAGCGCCGCGACGAGCAACGCCCCCGCACAGCGCAAAAACTGCGCTGCTGTGGAACGGTGATACGAGGGGTGGTTTTTCAGCAAAAAGTAAGACACGGGCGCATCACTTCTCTTGTATGTATGCCGGCGCACGACCTAGTGCGGCATGCGCAGCACGGGTTTGATGGTCTTTCCCGAGCTCGATTCCGCCGCCGCGCAATTTATGTCGGCAAGCGGGTAAAACGTGATCATCTTTTCGACCGGGAAGCGGCCGGCCATGATGTGATCGACCAGCCGCGGGATGAACTCCTGCGGTACGCTGTCACCCTGAATCACCCCGCGCACCGTGCGTCCATTTTGCAGGAATGGCGTTTCGAACGAGACTTCAGTGCCTTTACGTGCGCTGCCAAGCAGCACGCAGGTGCCGGCCGGAATCAGGCAATCAACCGCTTCCCGAAACACGGAGGGAAGAGCGGAGGTCTCAAGCGTATAGCGGGCGCCGAGCCCAGTGATCTTTCTGATTTCCGCGACCACATCGCTGCGGCCGTTGTGATTGATCATGTGCGTGGCGCCAAGCTCGCGCGCCAGCGCCAACCGGTGCTCATGCACGTCGACAGCGATGATCGGGTCGCAGCCGGCGATCTTCGCCGCCATGAGCCCTGATAAACCAACCGCGCCGACCCCGAACACGACAAAACTGTCCCCCGCGCGAGGCTTCATCACATTGAGCACGGCGCCGGCGCCGGTTTGTCCGCCGCAGGCGAGCGCAGACACGGTCTCGATCGGTGCGTCGTTCCGCACCTTTACCGCGAAGCGTTCATTGGCAATGGCAAAATTCCCAAACGAAGACTGCTGGAAGAAGGCGCTATAGACCGGCTTGCCGTCCATGGAATGCAGCGCCGATCCATCAGCGCGCGTGCCGTTCATCTTCAGATCAAAAGCGTGTAGGCAATAGCTTTGGCGCTGCGTCTTGCAATTGGGACATTCGCCGCACCAGGGATAGGCCATCACGACATAGTTGCCGGGTTTGAATGTCGTCACCGCGCTTCCGACCGCGCGCACGACGCCAGCCCCTTCGTGGCCGAACACTTTCGGGAACTTCGTTGGATAGTAGGCGTCGCGGCCATGCAAATCGGTTACGCACATGCCGCTGGCCACGACTTCGACCAGCAGTTCATCGCTTCGCGGGTCGCACAGATTGATCTGTTCGATGCTGAACGGGCCCGAGCGCTCGTGCACCACAGCGGCGGTGATCTTCATAAGAGTACGCCCTGAAGTTACACGGCAGTGTCAACGCCATGCGCTATGCGCGCGATTGCCTCGGCGAGATCTTCCGGCGCCTGAACGCCAGAAACCGCGAACTTGCCGCCGAAGATAAAGCAGGGCACACCTTCAATGCCTGCTTTTTTGGCGGAAATCGCTTCTTGCTCGACTTCGGCGACATCCTGGTCACTGGCGAGGGCTTCGCGGATGTCGTCAGCGTCAAGACCAACATCGGCGGCAGCCTGTACCAACACGGCGTGGTTGGTCAGGTCGGCGCCCTCGGTGAAATAGAGATCCATCAGCCGCTGTTTCATTTCGGCCGCCTTGCCGATGCCTCCCGCCCAGCGGATCAACCGATGCGCGTCGAGCGTGTTAGGCTGCCGGCTGATCTTGTCCATGACATAAGTGAGGCCTTCAGCGGCAGCTGCGGCCGACACGCGTTGTGCGATGCGTTTGTAGCGCTCAGCCGAGCCGAATTTGGTGGTCAGATATTCTTCGCGCGAAATGCCTTGGCGCGGAATCCAGTCGTTGAGGAAATAGGGACGCCAGCGCACCTCGACCGGGGTGTCCGGAATCAGTGCGATCGCTTTTTCCAGCCGGCGCTTGCCGATGAAGCACCACGGACAAACGACATCGGAAATTACGTCGACACGGACGGGTTGTTGACCGGACATGGCTAGCTCCTTTTCGGGGCTAGCCTAAGATGCCGCCTACTCCGCCGCAACCATGCGGCTGCCTAGCACCCGCATCATGAGCGTATCGAGTGTGTCGCCGGCCTTTAGCGTTGCGAGCGTGACGTTGGCAGTTAGCGGTTTCGGCAGTGCGCCGGGGAGTCAGCATGGTGTCCTTGAGAGTGCTGGCGAACAATTAAACCAAACGGGCCTCAGGGCAGCACGGAAACCGATAAGTTATCAATGCAATTGTGTGCAAGATTGTTGCGTTCATCGCGGTGTGATGAGACGTGCTGATGATCATTGATAACGGCAAGAGGGCGGGCCGACAGCCGAGCTTGATCGCCGTGGTCGTCGATCGCCGAACTTTTTTCCTGGCTGTGTTCGATGGGGGGTGGGGCCAAAATTCGTCTGGCGCAGCGCAGGTAGACAGTCCTCGCAAAATTTTTATGAAACGCTGGCCCCTCGCAAAATTTTTGCACTCTCCAACCCTCGCAAAATTTTTGTGAGATTCTGGAACTTCGAAAACGTTTTGAAAATTTAGAGCTATTGCCCACCGGTAAGAAGCTTCGATCTTACACAGCTGCCAGAGGAATGTCCGCTTTTGGGGGTAAAGCGGACATGCCGTTTTGCACTGCAAATGTCTGCTTTTGGACCCAAAGCGGACATTGCCTGTACGTCTTTTGACACTGGACTAGCTGTGTTGGACACCCCATATCAAGAGCATCACCGGCACGGCCCTCCTATGGCACAGGCGTCGGTGGCTGAGAGTTTGGTAGCGCTCCCGCCTGTAAAAGGAGCGCATCATGACCACTCGCAAAATCCCCCTGAGCCATTCCGATTACTGGTGCCTGCAAGCGCAGGAAGCACGCCTGGCGACGCAACGGATTGAGGACCCCGAGGCCAGGGCAGACCTGCTCGCGAAGGCGGATGAATATGACCTGCTCGCCGCCTGCAACAGAGAGTGGGAAACCCGGCTGCCCACTAAAGCGCGCAGCCACGCCAGCCACGCCTAGGAGACGGCCTGTTGGTGGACTTGAGAAGACGGCAGCCTCCCGCGGAGTTAAAGATCGTCGACGTCGCACTGGACGCAAAAACGGCAACGACGCGCGAGGCACAGGTCTCGCGCTTACTCACCGAAGCGCTTACGGCAACAGAATTGTTTGTTGGAGCCCGCTTCCGTTAGTCGGAGGCCCTCTGTACGACTTAGCTGCACGCCGGGTAAGAGGGAAACGTGGCACGCGGTCAGCCGATCCAACCGAATTCATGGGCATTGAGTGCCGTTGAAGTTAAAGTTGATTAACTTGAAGCTTTGCTTGAGGCGGCTATATCAACGTCATGTGGCGTGTGCGTAATTCACGCGGCAAGCCGAAGAATGCGCCTGCCGCCTTCATTCATCCCTGCCGTCCGACCGTCTCGCAGCGTCCGCCGCGTGGTCCCGGCTGGGCGCATGAGCTAAAGCATGACGGCTATCGGCTGCAAATTCATATCCGCGACGGGCGGGTGCGGCTCTACACGATGAACGGCGCCGACTGGTCAAAGCGCTACCCGCGGATTGTCGAGAGTCGGGCTCGCGTGGCTCCAAACTGTCTGTAGGGGCGAAGTGGAATGAGCAAACTTTCATTTGCGTTCAAAGCAATATTCATGATCCTTGCGGTAATACTTGCCGCAGGAGTGATCACGCTGATCGTAATATCACTGATTCCGACGATCGGCTTTGGTGCCAAGAGCATACTGT
>JBARNC010000612.1:0-1681 GCA_049802775.1 Pseudolabrys sp.
ACCATGCATCGTCCTAAGCCTCGGAGGAGGCAATGAGACGGCGCGACAAAGCAGGCGGCAAAGAAGCAAAAGCGCGACGCCTAAGGACGTTGAAGCGCCGCAATGCGCCTACCGAATCCGAATTAACTCGATCAGTAATTAGTCCTTTGAGTCTTTGCCGACCGTTCGCGGTCGATACTCGCGCCACGTGGTCGATTGAATACGCCGGTGCAGGCGGGGCTGAGTTGCTGTTTATTTTGTACAAGGCATTGGGTTATGCGACTCGCATCTGGGATAGCGTTCAGGCAAAGCCGCATCACATCCGGCCTACATGCATCAACATCTTCTTGCGTATAGGCGATTGCGGGGAGCGGAGCCATGATCGTGGCTAGGAAAGCAATAGCGCTCAATTTATTACCCATAGCGCTTCACTCCAATTCGGGTTTGAAGGGACAATGGTAGGGATGAGAAAATGTTCCCGAATGGGCACAGAAGCCTTTTTAGGCCCGAAAAGGGTCATTAACGGACATGGCGACAATTACCCGTGATGTCTGCTTTACCCCCAATAGCGGACATTGGTTTCTTTAGTTTCCGCCTCACGCAAACGTTAGCCGCCTGTCATATATCCTCGCGCCGGCGAATGGTATGGTGATTGCTCTTGAGGAGATATGAGCATGAGAAAAGTCCTCGGATTTATTTTGATCGCCTTTGCGCTCGTTGCCGGAACGGCTGCTTTTGTAACCGTCAACCCGCATCAAGCCTTCGCTTGTGAAGACGGTGACAAACGTGGCTCCTAGCAGACATCTGATGATCGAAAAGGCCTTGGTCTAACCGCCGAGGCCTTTTTGCTTTGGGCCGCCTGATGTCTGCTTTGGGTCATAAGCGGACATTTGCAGCGCAATAGCCCATGTCCGCTTTGTGCCAATAGCGGACATTCCGTGATGTCCGTGTCGTCTCCGCTTACCCCTGAAAGCGCCGAGACCGACCGGACTACACCAATTCAGGCTGCTTGATCCTTGCTGGCTACCGTCGGCAATTCAAACTGGAAAATCGAACCTCCGTTTGCCCTGGGAGATATCCAAATCCGACCGTCATGGTTCTCGATGATTGACTGGCAGATCGAAAGGCCCATTCCCATACCGCGCGCTTTGGTCGTGAACATCGGCTTAAAAACCCGGTCCACATCGGACGGTTTAATGCCTGTCCCGGTATCTTCGATTGACACATGCGCTGTATTGGATTGGCTCAGTTCGGTTTTTATGCGCAGCACGCGAGTTTGCGATGAACCCATCGACTCGATGGCATTCATGACCAAGTTCGAAATCACCTGCTGTAACTGAACCTGATTGCCGAGGACCTCTGAAATTCGATCGTCGAGTTGCGTCTGAAGTTCTATCTTTTGCTTCTGCAGATCGATCTGCACGAGCGCCAGAACCGACAGGACAAGTTTATTGATATCGACGAGAGTCTTTTCCTGCTCATCGTGTTTGAACATCGCACGAAGGTTCGTAATAATGTCGCTCGCCCGGTGCCCCTCACTTACAATTCCATTCAAGCTTTCGAGCACCTCTTTGACGTTGGCCTTTTCTAGCCAGCGAACCGCCGCTTGGGCATTTGCCAAAATAGCTGCCAGAGGTTGCCTGATCTCATGCGCTATTGAGGCCGATAGTTGGCCTACCGTCGCTACACGGTTCACATGAGT
>JBARNC010000613.1:0-2467 GCA_049802775.1 Pseudolabrys sp.
GCTCCACATAAAGCCGAGTTTATTGAGTTTAGTTCTGCGCTCCGCAGCTAGGCTGTCTTTGCTGTAGCGTTGTACTGCCACCCACTGACCTAGCTTATAATTTCCTTCGAGGTGGTGACGAGGTACGCGGCAATGTCCTTCGCGTCTCTTAAATTTTTTGAGTGCAGAAAGTCCTCTTTGCCAAGCTCGCTTGGATAATAACTTTTGCTTTTTTGACGGCATAGTTGTCGAGAATAATGGTCAGCCGACCTCTGAGTAAAATCACGCTCGCGACTGCCCCCGAGTGATCGTGCCATTAACCATAAGGTCCTTTTAACCAAAAGGTACGGCACTACCTCGGTTAATTTAGTATTAACGTGCAATTATTCACGGTGCTAAACTCTGAATCACGTCTCAGCATTCCTGGTCAGTCAGCGTAAATAAAAAAATAAATCTGATCAGAGACCAGCGCGTAAGAGGCGATGATGAGTGCTCCAATCAGCGACGACGGCAAGGATTCCGAACCTAGCAAGGATTCCGAACCTAGCATGTATGCGCCTAAACACCTTCGCGACTGGCCGCGAATGCCTCCGCAACTTCACGTCACTTCGGCACCGACGGTTCCTTCGTTCGACGTACACGAGGAGCTGCGGAAAAGGGTCGAACTTGCTTCATGGCCAGAACGTATCCCGGAGCCGCCACTACGACGGGCGGCGGACTCGACGATGGCGCTGATCGGCCGGATTGCAGTGATGGTCACATTTGCGGCTCTCGTCGCACTGTTGACGATCCTCGCGAAGCCGCTATGGCAAGGTCAGCAGACATTGCAATCCTCCACATCATCTGACAGGCCGACGGCGAATAATGCGCCATTGAATGTTGCTCCAAACACGCAGGTTGCAGCGGCTCCTGCTGTAGTGCCAGCCACTGTTGCGCAGCCAGCGTCCGCCCCTCCTGCACCAGCGGCGGTGCCTGTTGCGCAGCCACCCGCAAACGCGCAGCAAGCCGCGCTCACACCGGCCACGCAACCAGAACCGGGTAGCGTCAGGACTCCCTTTCGCGGTGTAACCGCCACTGAAATCCGGTTTGGGATTTCCGCACCATTCAGCGGTGCGACCAAGGAACTCGGCCAGAATATGCAGCGGGGTATCGAGGCGGCGTTCCGCGAGGCCAACGCTAATGGCGGAGTGCACGGCCGGCAGCTCCGGCTCATCGCGGCGGACGACGGTTACGAGCCTGCTCGCGCGGCCGAAACAATGAAGGAGCTTTTTGAGAGAGACCAGGTTTTTGGCGTAGTCGGCAACGTGGGAACGCCCACCGCAGTGGTTTCAGTGCCCTACGCCCTTCAGCGCAAGATGTTGTTTTTCGGGGCCTTCACCGGCGCCGGCCTGCTCAGGAACGATCCGCCCGACCGATATGTTTTCAACTACCGGGCCAGTTACGCGGAAGAGACCGCCGCGATGGTGCAGTATCTGGTCAAGGTCAAGCGGCTGAGGCCGGAGCAGATTGCGGTCTTTGCCCAGCAGGACGCCTACGGAGACTCGGGCTTCGCCGGTGTCGCCAAGGCTGTCCGTGCGCTCGGGGGCAACGACAGTGCGATCCTGCGGCTCAACTATCAGCGCAACACCGTCAATGTGGACGACGCCGTCGCACAACTCCAGGCGCACAACGCCATTAAGAACCGCGCCCCGATAAAGGCGGTGATCATGGTGCCCGCCTATCGAGCCGCCGCTAAATTCATCGAGAAGACGCGCGACCTCTACCCAGGCATGATTTACAGCAGCGTTTCTTTCGTGGGCAGTACCGCGCTGGCCAATGAGCTGATGCTCCTGGGCAGCAAATTTGCAACCGGGGTCATCGTGACTCAGGTCGTGCCGGCGCTCGAGGGCTCCTCGACGCTGGTCCTCAATTACAAAGCTGCGCTGGCCAAATATTTCCCCGGGGAGGCACCGGATTACGTGTCCCTCGAAGGTTATGTCATGGCCAACGTGCTGATCGCAGCGTTAAAACGCAACGGCCCTGACCTCGACACCGAAAAACTGGTAGCAGCTCTCGAAAATCTCCGCGACCTCGACCTTGGGCTCGGGACGCCCGTGACCTTCGGTCGGTCCGAGCATCAGGGTGTGCACAAGGTGTGGGGTACACAGCTGGACGCGAACGGACGTTATCAACCTATTGACCTGCAGTAGCGGACGCCCCGTCTTTGCCGAAGTGCTGCCTGCACTACGCCGCGTGGAGCATACGATAGCAAGCAGGCTGGTCACTCCGAACGACCACAATTCCGCGTTCTGGAAGGACTAGCGCCCCATATTTTTATCCCTGCTAAAGACTGAGATTGCCGAGCCGCAACCCGCCGTGGCACAATACAAAAAAGTGGCAAATTTCGTGCTCGATCAGACCACACTGACCAGACTACTTTGCGTCACCCTGGTGGCTGCTCTCATGGTGCCGATGGGGAACTTGTTGTTTCCCTATCTTAGCCCTGACC
>JBARNC010000614.1:0-1991 GCA_049802775.1 Pseudolabrys sp.
ATGCTTTTCGGATCACATCAAGCGGCACCCCGAACTGCAGGGCGATTGAACAAACGACTGCACTATCTTTGGCTGCAGTGTCAGAATCGGAGCCGCTTTTATTGTTTGATAAAAATATCTCGGCTAGTTGCCCGTTCGGAAATCGCGAATCGAAAAAGGCATTGTTCCCAAGGAGTTTGCCCATATGGATGGTGATGAAATCGACGGCTCTGGAATATTCCTCATGGGAGTGCAATCGTTTGATGAAAATGAAAAAGAGCGCGGTCACGCTAGGGTTTGTCGAGATGTCCTGCGTGATTTTCGAAATTTCGTGATTAAATAGAATTGTGGCCTCATCTATCTTAAATTTCAGTCGGGCAGCGTGAGCCATCGAATGCTGAGGTGCTTCCAATGAACGCAATCAACGTCATCGCCCCGTACAAACACCACGGCATGTGGGTTTTTGATGATCCGCGCGTTGGATTGGTTCAGGAGCCGTTTGTCGCAGGCGCTGACGCTATGATCGACCGTGTGGTTGCCGATCTCCCTGACGCCGAGCATGGCTTCACGTTGATCTTCTCCGGCACGCCTTTCCCCGGACACCAGTATCGTCTTGATTGGCGGCGCGGAGAAGGCGGCGGCAACTGGTACCACGCGGCGCAGTTTGACATGGAAGGCTGGCTCTGCCCTGCGCTATTCAAGTACTTCCAAGAAGTGCCGGAGCAGCTATACGTCCAAATTCGTCCTTCAAGCTGAACGAGGGAGCGGCTCCTGCGCTATAGTGAGCCTCTAAACCTCAGAGGCAGGGAATGTCAGAGCGCCGGTTTGTCCTTGCCGATTTCACACACATGAACCGTGCAGGCTGCCTTCGGCTTTACGAAGCAGGTCATACCATATGCCCTTTCGCGGGCCATGGCGCATGCTGCGACTAAGCGCGAACTCGTCGCCAAGCAGCGCCCCCCGGGCTGGGTGCCACCAAATATGTTTCAGCTACCACAGGTGCTGACCGAGACCGAGGTGATCGAGGCGGAAGCGGAATTGAAGGCGTTACAGCGTCACGCGCTAGAGGTGGTCGATCCAGAAGCAGAATCTTAGAATCGATGCGAGGACCGTGCCCCCACCCGGGCGGCCCTTTGTTTCCTCGGACGCGCCCGATTATGAGGCGCGCAGCGACAATCGACAATTCTGTGACGCACGACACATCGCACTCAGCGAAGTCCGCTATTTTGAGGACAAGCGAACAAGCCTTCAGGGGAGGCATCCATGACCGGCTTTGAAATCGTGGGTTTGGCCTTTTTGGGTGTGAGTTTTACGGCTTTGCAGTTTGCTTGGCTCGTAACTACAGCGCGGATTAGCGCGTGATTGAAGGGGCGGCCCATGATTGAAATCGTGGGGCTAGTCTTTTCGGCTCTCTGCGCGGTTTTCGTGGCTGGTTGTGTCTGCGCAGGCTTAGGAGTCGTGCCATGACCCAAGCTAACAAATATCGGCAGTATGCACTCGAAGCCAAAGAGCAGGCGCAGCGATCGTTAAAAGATGCCGATCGGGCGGCGTGGCTTCACATTGCTCAACGCTGGCTTGATCTTGCGTCGCATTCGTAAAGGCCGACAAAGCGCAGCGCGGTGTGTGCCCCAGTGCTCACCAGCGGGCGAACTGGTCGGCTCAGAAAAGTAGCGTTACGAACCCGCAGAGTGCGACGCCGACCAGCAGCATTCCCCATTCTGAAGGTTTCAGCGCAAACAGTCTGCCTTCGCTCGCCACATACGCCATCATCGCACGTACTCGTTGTTGGAACGTCTCGCGTTTCACACCATAGCGAGTCCCGGAGGCAACGGCTGTAGCGCGTAGGTCACACACCGGCTGAATCGTGCCACCCAATGCCGTATTGCCCGCAACTAAGCTGGTCTGTTGCTATGCACGCAGCGCTACGTTCGCCCGCGTCGCCAAACAGCGGCCACCGGGCTGGGTGGCACCAAATATGTTTCAGCTACCAAAGGTGCTGACCGAGACCGAGG
>JBARNC010000615.1:0-7812 GCA_049802775.1 Pseudolabrys sp.
GTGGGACGCTGGTCGCATAGCTGACACTGGCGCAGATTGTGGCTTGGCCGCGTCAGGCGTCGGTGTTTCCTCTTTATGAGTCGCCAAGGCCTGGCGGACAGCGTCGAGCCACTGCGCATCCGATATGCCTGGATCGCGACGCGTGGACTCCACGACAACAGGGGCTGCGGCCGTGAGCGGTTGCTTGGCGGGCACTTGCGGACGAGGCTCGGCCTTGCGCACTAGCTCCTTCGATGCTGTTTCGCTGTGTTGTACTTTCGAGGCGACCGGTGCGGCAGCAACGGGAGCCGTCTTCTCAACGGCGAGCAGCGCCTTGAACGCTGCAGTCGCATCAGGATCGACGGCAGCGCAGGTTTTCTCGAAAGTCTCGACGTCCCGACGGACCAGGATACGCCGGGTAGCAGCATCGACGCTTTTGTCGAGCATCGCTACAATCCCGCTGCGCAGACTCTGGCACGTTATCTGGGGAGAAAAATTGGCGCGGTAAAAGGAATAGGCGCTGGCAATGCCGACGGGAACCGCCAGCAAGGAGCCAACCATCTGGATGGCGGTCACGAACCGCGTCAGTCTCGACGCCTGCGTGGCTGGGTAAGCACTTGAGTGGGCGGGCGCCACATTAGCCGCGTCCACATGAAACGGCGGATCGCGCCTGGCCACCAGCATGGAAAAACCCCAGATAAAGACTTTCGCGGTTCCACAAACACGCGATCATCGCGGATAAATTTGGCCCGGATTGAGGCGCAATCGGGGAATTCTATTTTCAATCTAGTACCAAACAGTAACAGAGCCCGTTAACAGAGCCCGTTTCAGCCACCTCGCCGCATAACGGAGACGTAAAAGCCATCTGTGTCGGTCGTCCGTGGGCTCATTAAGACGCCTTCGCCAGACAACCGCGCCGCCTTTCCGAACATGAAGGCGCGTTCGCCAAGAGGCTCAACGACCTCGGGCGGCGAATGCACTGAAAAATCCGGGTGCCGCGTGAAGAAGGCGCGCACCTGGGCGCCGTTCTCCTCATCCAATATCGAACAGGTGACGTAAGCGATACGTCCGCCAGCCTTGAGCAGGGGCACGGCGCGATCGAGAATTTCAGCTTGCTCCTTCTCACGTTGCTCCAACGCGCCGGGCCTCATACGCCATTTGGCATCAGGATTGCGCCGCCAGGCACCTGTGCCGGTGCAGGGCGCATCTATAAGCACCAGGTCCATGCGGCCGGCGAGGTCAGCGATTTCGCCGCCGATGGACTTCGGGGTGCGAACCTGCACATTGCGCGCGCCCGAGCGTTTGAGTCGCTCGTGAATGGGAGCCAACCGGCGCTTATCGTCGTCGGTCGCAAAAATCTGGCCCTTGTTCTGCATCATTGCAGCGAGCGCCAGCGTCTTGCCGCCCGCGCCGGCGCAGAGATCTATCACTTGCTCGCCGGGCCTGGCGCCAGCGAAGAGCGCCGCAAGTTGAGACCCTTCGTCCTGCACTTCTATAAATCCCTTCAGGTACGCCGGTTCGGCATGGATTGTAGGGCTCTTGGTATCGGCCGAAAGACGAAGGCGAAGGCCGCAGGGCGACCAGCGAGTTGGCTCAGGATTCAAATCCGATAGCATTGCGGTCACAGTATTGCGTTCAGCTTTCAGCGTGTTGACCCGCAGGTCGAGTGGCGCGCGCGAGGCAAGCGCTGCCCCTTCTTCTCCGCGCGCCTCGCCGAACGCGCGTAAAAAATGCGGATCGAGCCATTCCGGATAGTCGCCAAGCACGTAAGGCGGAGCATCGCTAATGCCGGCGTCGTCGAGGCGTTCACGCTCACGGATAGTCAGCGCCGCGGGGGCGTATCGCGACCCGTCGGCAAGTTTGGCGATTGTCTCAGTGTCGAGCCCACGTTCGCGTTTAAGCATGCCCAAAAGAATCGCGCGCGGCGTGTCAGCGCCCATGAGAAAGGCGCTCGAGGCGCGGCGCCTCAGCGCGTCGTACACGATCCCAGCGACGGCAGCGCGGTCGCCGGAGCCGGCAAAGCGATGAGTGAGGCCCCAAGCCTTGAGCGCATCGGCGGCCGGACGGCGTTCGCTTTCAATCGCGGCAAAAACTTCAATGGCGGCGGCAAGCCGCGCGCCCGGCGTCATGGCAGGGCGAGCAGGATGCGTACGATATAGATCACCCACATGATGACCAATATGATCGCGCCCACACCATAGAATGCGCCCCGGACGCGCACATTATTGTTCGTCACATGCACCCACGCCCGCAACACGCGCATCACCACGAAGATCCACGCAAGAAGAACAAAAAGCAGATCAGCATGGCGGGTCACGATTTCCAGAATGGTCAGCACATAGAACAGCACCGGAAGTTCGAATTGATTGGCGAAGGCGTAGCCAAATTGCGTGGCCCGCACCGGCCAATTCGGCTCGCGCAATGCGATATCCCTGAGCCGCGTTTCGCCACGCTGCAGCGAGGAGGTGCGAAAATACATCATGCCGAACATCACGCCGAAGGTGAGCAGCACCTCGACAAACAGCGGCAGCAAGACAAATTGAATAGACATAGGACAATCCTCATCCCTTCTCCCGGGAAAGGATACTAGACACGGCTCGGATAGTTCGGGCTTTCACGCGTGATTGTCACATCGTGCACATGGCTTTCGCGCAATCCAGCCCCGGTGATGCGTACAAATTCCGCTTTGGCATGCAATTCGTCGAGATTTTTTGCCCCGACATAGCCCATGGCGGCGCGCAAGCCGCCGGTGAGCTGATGTAGCACGGTTGCCGCCGCACCCTTGTAAGGCACCTGGCCCTCGACGCCTTCCGGCACCAGCTTGAGCGTGTCCTTAATGTCCTGCTGGAAATAGCGATCGGCCGAACCGCGCGACATTGCGCCGACTGATCCCATGCCTCGATAGGTCTTGTACGAGCGACCTTGATAGAGAAACACCTCGCCCGGCGTCTCGTCGGTGCCGGCGAGCAATGAGCCGACCATGGCGCAGTCGGCACCTGCTGAGATCGCTTTTGCCAGGTCGCCGGAATATTTAATGCCGCCGTCGGCAATCACCGGCGTGCCGGTCGCCTTCGCCGCGTCCACGCAGTCCATGATTGCGGTCAACTGCGGCACACCGACACCGGCCACGACCCGCGTCGTGCAAATCGAACCGGGACCAATTCCGACCTTTATAGCATCGGCGCCACAATCGATCAGCGCCTTCGCGCCCTCGACTGTCGCGATATTGCCGGCAACGACCTGAACTTTGTTTGACTGCCGTTTGATTCGCGTGACCGCATCGAGCACGTATTTCGAATGGCCATGCGCGGTATCGACCACCACAAGGTCGACTCCTGCGGCGATCAGTGCCTCGGTGCGGGCAAAGCCATTGTCACCGACCGTCGTGGCGGCGGCTACGCGTAAACGCCCCTGTTCATCCTTGCAGGCATTCGGATTGGCAACCGCCTTCTCGATGTCCTTCACGGTGATCAGACCAACGCAACGGTACTGGGCATCCACCACCAACAGCTTTTCAATGCGGTGCTGGTGCAGGAGTCGCTTGGCTTCGTCCTGACCCACGCCCTCGCGCACGGTGATGAGTTTTTTTGTCATCAACTCAGATATCCGCTGAGCCGGATCAGTTGCAAAGCGCACGTCGCGGTTAGTCAGGATGCCGACTAACTTGCCGGGAGTCCCGGTGCCAGCACGCTCGACCACCGGAATGCCCGAGATGTGGTTCTCCCTCATCAGGTCGAGCGCCTGTTGGAGGCTTGCGCCTGGCTCGATGGTGAGTGGATTCACCACCATGCCGGATTCGAATTTCTTTACTTGGCGGACCTGCGCAGCCTGCTGCTCCGGCTCGAGATTGCGATGGATGACGCCGATGCCGCCCGCCTGCGCCATAGCAATCGCCATTTGGGCTTCAGTCACGGTGTCCATGGCCGAGGCGATAATCGGAATATTCACGGGGATCGAACGTGTGATGCGGGAGCGGATATCGACGTCGGCGGGTAAAACCTCCGACAGACCAGGCTTGATCAGCACGTCGTCGAATGTGAGCCCCTCGCGTGGGCTTGCGTTGTTTTTTCCGGCCATCGCCAACTCCGTCTCGCGCCCGAAAAGGCATCGGACCGGCCAGCAAAAGGCTTATAAATGCCCGTCGCGAGGGTTGCCTCGCCTTGCGTTACGGCCCGCTTTTGGGTTGGCGTGGGTCGATAGCATGAGATGCCGCCGATTCCTAGGGCAATCGCGGATAGCTGTTATGAACCCCGTAAACGCGAGGGAGCCATCCTTACGTGCACCTGCAGAAACACTAGACTAGCGGGCTGTATCGCGCGTCAGCCGTGAAATCCCGTTGCCAGCAGATAAAGTTCAGCCGAATCCGAACGACTCGCGGGCGGCTTGACGTGCTTCACACCTTTGTAGTCCCGCTTCAGGGACGCAAGCAGCGCGGCCTCCGTGCCGCCTTGCAATACCTTGGCGAGGAAGGTGCCGCCGGGTGCAAGGACTTTGCGTGCAAATTCGGCGGCGGCTTCCACCAGCGCCATGATCTTGAGGTGGTCGGTGCGCGCATGGCCGGTCGTATTTGCTGCCATGTCGGAAAGCACAACATCGGCGGGCCCACCCATCATTCCCTTGAGCTTGTCGGGTGCAGCGTGATCGAGGAAATCGAACTTGATGAATTCGACTCCCGCCACCGGCTCCATTGCCAATACGTCAATGGCAATCACTCTGCCTTGCTCGGGCGCGCTGACCCGTTCGGCAGCAACTTGACTCCAACCCCCGGGAGCGGCGCCGAGATCAATAACGCGTGCACCTTTCTTAAGGAAGTGCGCCTTGTCGTCCATCTCCATCAACTTGTACGCCGCCCGCGAGCGCATGCCCTCCCGTCTGGCGCGAGCAACGTAAGGGTCATTGAGCTGACGCTGCAGCCATTGGCGTGAGGATACTGAACGGCTCTTGCCGCCCCGAACCCGAACTTTTTTTTGGCGCGGGCCGGCGCCCTTGCCATCCGCGGTCACAACATCGCTGCCTGGTTGCCGCCGCCCCAAGCGCCATCTTCGCGCATCATTTGCACCAACATGCCTTCGCGTAGACCACGATCAGCGACACGAAGGCGTGGGCAGGGAAACGCACGCCGGATCGCCTCGAGAATAGCGCAACCCGCGAGCACCAGATCGGCCCGTTCAGCGCCTATGCAAGGGCTTGCCACACGATCCTCGTAGCTCATGGTAAGCAGCCGTTCGACGACTGCGTTGATTTGCTGCTCGCTCATCCAGCAGCCATCAACGCGGTTGCGATCGTAGCGTTTGAGATTGAGATGCACGCCGGCGATTGTCGTCACCGTCCCCGAAGTTCCGAGCATGTGGATGCCAGTTGTTATCTCTCCGCCGTGTTCGCGCACGAATGGCGCGATCAGCGCCGCAACTTCCGAGGCCATCGCCTCGTAGGTTTCACGCGTGACAGTGATGCCGCCGTGGCGTTCGGCCAGCGTGACCACGCCGTGCGGTACTGAGATCCAACCGCGAATTTGCGGTAAGGGCGGTCCCCCGCAACTCCTCTGCGAGCGCGCAAGTCGAACGAGCTCTGACGAACCACCACCAATATCGAACAGAATCGTGCCATCGGCCTGCGGATCGATCAATGGCGTGCAGCCGGTGGCGGCGAGCCGCGCTTCCGTCTCGCGGTTGATCACCTCGAGCGGAAGACCCAATTCATCCGCAACACGCGCGAGAAATTGCGCGCCGTTCTCCGCCGCCCGACAGGCCTCGGTCGCGATCAGGTGGGCGCGGGTTACACCCTTGTTCCTCATCTTGTTGCGGCAAATTGCCAAGGCCGCAATCGCACGGGCAATAGCGGCTTCACTCAAGCGCCCCGACGATGACACCCCCTCTCCGAGCCGCACGATGCGCGAAAATGCATCCACGACGCGGAAGCCCTCACCGGACGGGCGCGCTACGAGCAGCCGACAATTGTTAGTTCCAAGATCGAGCGCCGCATACGTCGCACCGCCTCGGTCACCGCCGAAGCCGACATCGGGCCGTTCAGACGACCGCCGACCCCACCTGGACCGCGGCAGCGGCGCCCGGTTGATAGCGGGGTCGAGGCCTGGGATGTCCCCGGCCTCGCCGCTCATGCTGTCATTCCTACCGTTCCGCAAGCCGCCCGCGGTTGTGGCCATGTTTTGTCGATCATGAAAAGTGTATCAGCGTCTACGCGTCACGCAACCCTCCGTCCCGAAAGCTATTCTTGTCGAAGCATCCGGGCTGCTTTAATTGACAACACGCCAACGAAAGCCCCTAGCAAGATGGATGACCGAACCTCTGAAACCGCGCTGTCGCTGACCAAATTTGGCGTCGGTCAACCGGTGCGCCGCAGCGATGATCCTAAATTGGTGCGCGGCGAAGGCTGCTACACGGACGATCTCAGCCGGCCTGGCCAGGCCTATGCCGTGATGGTCCGAAGCCGTGATGCTCATGGGGTAATCCGATCAGTCAGCACCGCCGGCGCCAAGGCGATGCCTGGTGTGCTGGCGGTCTACACTGCGGCCGACTTGTCGGCCTACGGGCCGCTCAAATGCAATTTGCCCCTGAAGAACCGCGACGGATCGCCAATCTGTTACACGCCGCGGCCGGCACTCACAGGCGACAAGGTTCGTTTCGTTGGCGATCCAGTCGCCTGTGTGATCGCGGAAACTGTTGCGCAAGCCAAGGACGCGGCAGAGGCGGTGACGATCGATGTCGAACCGCTCCCGGTAGTACTCAAGCCCGCAGACGCGGTGAAACCTAGCGCACCTCTCGTGTTCGATGCTGTTCCGAACAATATCGCGCTCGACTATCACTATGGTGATGCCGCCAAGGTCGCCGAGGCGTTCTCCAAAGCCAAACATATTACGCGACTAGAGACCTCCAATCAGCGCATGGTGGTTAACGCCATGGAACCGCGTGCGGCGATCGGGGAATACGACGCAGCAGCGAGCAAATGGACGCTTTATTCCGCGAGCCAAGGCGTCTATGGCATGAAAACGTCGCTGATGGATATTCTGAGCGCGCCCGCCGACAAGGTGCGCGTAGTGACTGTTCAGGTCGGTGGCTCGTTCGGCATGAAGGCAGCGGTCTATCCGGAATACGTCTGCATCCTGCATGCCGCTCGTATGTTGAAGCGCCCAGTGAAATGGACCGATGAGCGCTCCGGCAGTTTCGTTTCCGATCATCATGGTCGCGCGCAGGATATGGTGATGGAAATCGCATTCGGCGAGAACGCGCATATCATCGCAATGCGTCTCACTGGCTATGGTGATATGGGCGGCTACCTTGCCCAGTTCGGCCCGTTGTTGCCGACTGGCAACCAGGTCAAAAACATCGCCAGCATTTATCGTACGCCACTAATCGAAGTGGCGACCAAATGCGTCTTCACCAATACAAACTTTGTGTCAGCCTATCGTGGCGCAGGTCGGCCCGAGGGCAATTATTATGTCGAGCGCGCGCTTGACCTTGCCGCCAGCGAACTCGGTATCGATCGTATCTACTTGCGCAAGCGCAATATGATCCGCAAGAGCGATCTGCCCTTCAAAGCCGCCTCCGATATGACTTATGACTGCGGCGATTTTCTTGGCGTACTCAAACGGGCACTCAAACTAGCCGACTATGCTGGTTTCAAGAAACGCAAGCGTGAAAGCAAGAAACGCTGTCTGCTGCGCGGATTTGGCATCGGCTGCTACCTCGAGGTGACAGCAGCCCCCGGCAAGGAACTGGGCGCTATCCATTTCGAAGCTGACGGCACGGTGACCATCATCACCGGTACACTCGACTTCGGAATGGGTCACGCGACAACATACGCGCAGATCTTGAC
>JBARNC010000616.1:0-3078 GCA_049802775.1 Pseudolabrys sp.
CTGTTATATCAGTGGAGGGCTACCCTCCTACATCTAGCGCAGCGATCTACACCAGATGTAGGGCGCAAGCCTAAGTCATTGATCTTGCTCGACTCGACTGTTCGATTAGTAGCCATTCTTCGGACAGTCTGCCCTATAGAGCCGATGGGTCCCATCTGACCGGGGGTATGTTTCGCTAATTTGGAGTAAAGGGGCTTACGCTTAGGCGGAGGCGGCAAGACCGGGCTGCCACTCAAAACAGTGGGAAAACAGTGGGGCACCCACCGAGGGCCCTTGGCCGGACGATCCTCCTGCTAACAGGGAATAACAGGGCGGAGCTGCACGGTTCGACCGGTTTTGCGACCCATAAAAGCGGTCTGCCGCAGCCTCGGGTGGCACGCTTCACGGGTACGGCAAACCTCGTCGCAGACTCACGCACCTGACTGTATTGCCAACACTCAAAGCGCCGCAGTCCCGGGTAGGCCCTTCGGCAAAATAGAAAAGGTCAGCCAAGCGAGGCAGGAACGACAGGGAATTGGTGCCGAGAGTCTCTCCCCTATCATCCCCTCAGTGCGGGCGTACCCGCCCAGATATAGATAGTAGGCGGCACTTCGCCCCTGGCTCTGTAGGTGGCACTTCGCCCCCTGGGCCCCCCCTCACTTTAGGTGGCACTTCGCCCGCTGACCTTGGGCGTTCTGCCCCCTGGCGTTTTGTTTTTCTCTGCCGCTGGCGTGGCGAGCCATCAGCTGCATCGAGCCAATCCTGATGATGTCTTATGGCTGCTGCTACCGCGTCTCTTGTCATCTTCAGGGTATCGATTTTTTTCCAATCATGGGTTGGTGGGCCTTCCGGCGTGGGAAGGTACGTGAGGAGGAACGTCGATGCTTTTCCTGGAATATCGCCATAGGCGCGCGTTCCAAACGTCATCGTCTTTGCGAAGCCGAGCGCCTCGATCTCGACAAGCCCCCGGCTAATGCTTTTGCGCCGACATCCGTACTTCTCGAAATCATGATAGCGACATGGCAGGCGTCCATTCTCCGCGCCGCCGTGTGCACAATGCTCGATCTCCAGTCGATTGAGGATTTTCCTGCCCTGGAATGAAAGAACCCTCCAGGCCGGGCTCTCAATCATTTCCCGAGTGTAGGCGATAAATTGCCCTTCGATTTTGGTCCGCCGTTTTCTGCCGGCGATGCCCCCTCGCCTGATACTCATGACGACGCGTCCCCATCGGGCGGAGTCAGCAGCTCACCGCCGACTTCACACCATCGAATCTTGGCGAGCGTCTTGCTGTCGAGGTGTCCGGCTGCGGGCCATTTCCAGCTACCCCCGCCTAGCAGGTTCAGCGGGCCGTTACAGAAAACGCTCGACCCCGTTTTTGGCAACTGCAGGATATTGTTTTTGCTTGATGATTTATGGGGGTTCGTAACGCGTCCGCTATAGGGGTAGCGGGCCGACTTTTTTAACGCGTCAGCGGGCGATTTCCGCGAGGCCCGCATTCGACATCGGGTCGAGCAATAGACCTGCTGGCGTGATTGGCGCTCAACTATCCGGTCGCATACCTGGCAGCGCACCGGATGGAAACGATGGACGGCCTCAGTCATGTTGGCCATCCGCCGCCGTCGCGCTCCGCAAGCTTGGCTTCGATGTATTGGTCGATTTCTGTTTCGACCCAATGATTGCGATTGCCAATCTTCACCGGCTTCGGAAAATCGCCGGCGCGGACTAATCGCCAAATATGCGTGTCGCTAAACTTGATGCCCTTATCTCCCAAGGCATCGAAATCAAGAAGCTTCATTGTCATCTCCACACGCGGCCACGATTGACCGTGTGGAGACAATTAAATCGAAATGTCTGGAAATCTGGTCCCCCGATTTCCCCCTCAATTCGGTACCTATTTTTTCTTTGATTTTACGTAGTCTCTTACGCGCGCGTAATATTTGCTTACATTATTTTTGCCGATGTGAAGCTCTTCGCCGACCCGCGCAAATAATATGTTGCCCCTTGGATTCGCCTTAGGGTCCTCACGATTAAGTTCGATAACCCGATTATAGGCATCGATCATATGGCGCGCCTTTTGGTACATGGTGGCTCGCTTTTTCTTCTTAAAAATCCTTCCGAATGCTTCATCCCACGAATCAAACTCGCCGACTGCGGCCTCATACACGACCTCAGCCAGCGCCTTTGCCGCCCATTCGGGCACTTGGTTACGCTTCCGCGCGGAAAAGTGAATTGCCCACAAAAGAATTTGCTTGTCGCCCGCATTGAATCGGTCTTGTAAAGATCCATCGGGCGGGTGATCGGGATCAATATCCCAGGGCGATGCCTTATCGCCCAATACTGCGTCGTCGATCATCATTTCCAATAGAGGATCTCTTTTATGCGCGCCGCTCATTTCCGCGCCTCCGCAAGCTCGACGACACTGGCGGGCGACGGTGTCGCAATATCGCGCAGACGTTTAGCCCACAGCTCTAGCGCATGGCGCTTTTCGTCGAAGTATTCATAGCGATCATAGACGCCGCGGATGCCGGGCTTGACGTGCGCCAGTATCGCCTCGGCAACGTCAGGGCTGACGCGCAATTCCGACAGCCGAGAGCGCAACGTGCGGCGCAGGTCGTGATTGACCCATGGCGGCAAATTCACCTTAGCCGGATTCTCGTCGCGCTGCCGGGCCATTGCCTTCAACGTGCGCAGCATCCTTGCGTCTAGCCGCTGCTTGGCCCTGTCGCTGCCCCAAATGGGGCGTGCGCCGTGCTTCGCCGAAAACAAGTAGTCGCCGCGATCGAAGCGCGGCAGGCCCGCGAGAATTGCCAGAATGTCGGCGGTGAGGGGGACGCTGTGCGGTCGAGCCTTGCCGTTCTTTCCCTTCATTCTCGACGCGGGGATGGTCCATATCCCCTTCGCCAAGTCAAACTCACTCCATGATGCATCCGCGACTTCGTTGAGGCGAAGTCCGCTCAAGAGCAGCAGCCGGTAGAAAGGCCCATACGGGTAGCCCATGCGTTTGGTCACACGCCAGAACGCGAACAGTTCGTTATCGTTTAGCGTTCGATCTTCCGACCGCCGTTCGCCAATGATGCGAGTGGCTTTTAAGTGTTCGCA
>JBARNC010000617.1:0-3061 GCA_049802775.1 Pseudolabrys sp.
TACGGATTTGCGAAAATCATGAGCGCTTCGCCGCACCCTTCTTGCGGAGGCATTTCGCTTGCTAGCTTCATCGGTTTCGGCGGAGGGTCATACAAAGCGCACCCGGTCAGCGCCAATCCAATTATCAGCACAATTAGCACCCGCATTGCCCCATCCTATAGCTAACGTTGTTGCGGCGGGCCGGAAACGGCGAACAAGCGGCAAAGGAAAATTACGTGATGACGCTCAGTGCGAACCAGATCGCGAGAAAATTCATTATCGGCTCATGGCGAATTGAACAACAGCAAAGCGAACGTTCCGGCGGATAGAACGACCAACAGGAGGGTAAAGTCGTCACTTAGTATTGGTAGCTAGGCTCGACTCGCGCAATAACACCACGCACAGCGCAATGATGATGCTTAGGGGCTTTTGATTAAAATATGGTTGAGTATCTT
Source organism: Pseudolabrys sp. (assembly GCA_049802775.1). Lineage (GTDB taxonomy): Bacteria > Pseudomonadota > Alphaproteobacteria > Rhizobiales > Xanthobacteraceae > Pseudolabrys. Next base: position 435 of record JBARNC010000617.1, read on the forward strand.
GGATTGGGGCTTGCCGAATACGGGGCTTGGTGACGGATGCGCGTTTTCATGAAATTTTGCAGCGTGGCCGCCGTCGCCCTGCTCGTGTTCGCCCATTTGGGGCCCGGCAAATGGCAGCCCCGCACGGAGCTCGGTTGGCAGCTCGATCATTTTCCTCGGCTATTTCGTGGTCACGTCAATTGTCTGGCTCGCTTGGCCCCGGCGGCCGTTCGTGGTTGGGGGAGCCCTCATGGCCGCCGCGGCGCTGCTGGAAGCCCTGCAAGTTTTGACACCGGATCGCCATGCCGATTTTCAGGCTGCATTGTATGGTGCAGGCGGGGCGCTGACGGTGGCTGAGCTCTTCATTCGAGTACGGAGGCGGGCGGGCGCATAGAGGCAAATGCAAACGCTGGACACATTCGTCCTGTCTTGCCTGTTAGCCTTTATGGCCTACTTTGTCCTGCTGCATGAGATCGCCAAGTGCGAGCGGCATCAGAAAGCGAGTGATGCCTGCGGGTGTGCGCTTCATCCGATACAACGGTTTTTAGAGGCGCTCGCAGACCGGTTTGAAGCAATCCAGGGAATGATTCCGGATTTTTATGTCGGCGCGCAAGAGATTTTCGGTACACACACCGCGTGGACGGTCCAGGACAAATACAGTTCGAGGCGGCTTTTATTGTTTAACAATCTAGGAAGGACATCGAGATGACAAACCTTAACAGGCGCTCCCAAGTCATCACTACGGGCATAGCACGCTCCCCTAACCGTGCGATGTTACGCGCCGTGGGTTTCAAAGACGGCGACTTCGAAAAGCCGATTGTCGGCGTGGCGAACGGCCACTCTACGATGAACCCGTGCAACGCCGGCATTCAGCCTCTTGTCGATCGCGTGATGGTAGCCCTCACAGAGGCTGGAGCAATGCCGCAGGTCTTCGGTTTCCCTACGGTAACCGACGGTATCGGCATGGGCACCGAAGGCATGAAGTATTCGCTGGTATCGCGCGAAGTCATTGCCGATTCAATCGAAGTCGCGGTCAATGGCCAGCGGATGGACGGCGTGGTTGCAGTCGGCGGCTGTGACAAGAACATGCCGGGAAGCATGATGGCGATGGCGCGCATGAACGTTCCGGGAATCTTCGTGTATGCCGGTACCATTAAGCCGGGCTTCTGGAAGGGAGAGAAGCTCACGATCGTCAGCCCGTTCGAGGCAGTCGGTGCGTTTGCTGCCGGTAACATGTCGAAGGAAGACTTCGACGGCATCGAAAAAAACGCCTGCCCGTCGGTGGGCGCCTGCGGCGGTCAGTACACCGCAAACACAATGTCGTCTTCGTTCGAAGCGCTCGGCATGAGCTTGCTCGGGTCATCGCAGATGGCATCGCCTGACAGCGAGAAGGCAGAGTCCGCAGCCGTGTCCGCTCGCGTACTGGTCGAGGCCATTCGCGCGAACCTGAAGCCGCGCGACATCATCACTAGAAAGTCAATCGAGAATGCAGTTGCGCTTGTCATGGCGACCGGTGGCTCGACCAATGCGGTGCTCCATTATCTTGCGATCGCCAGTGCAGCGGGCGTCAAATGGAGCATAGACGACTTCGAGCGCGTACGGCGCAAAGTGCCCGTCCTATGCAATCTTAAACCCTCGGGCGCGTACGTGGCGACGGATTTCCATGCAGCTGGCGGCGTGCCACAGGTGCTGAAGATCCTGCTCGTAAATGACGTCTTGCATGGTGATTGCATGACCATCCACGGCAAGACCATCGCCGAGATGCTGAAGGACGTTCCCCTAGAGCCGCGGAAGGACCAGGACGTGATCCGTCCCTGGTCCAATCCGATGTACAAGCAAGGGCATCTCACTATTCTGAAGGGTAATCTCTCTCCCGAAGGCTGCGTCGCGAAGATCACCGGGTTGAAGCAAACTTCAATCACCGGCCCTGCACGCGTGTTTGATTCTGAACCCGAATGCACGCAGGCGATCTTGGCTAATAAAATCAAGTCGGGCGATGTGGTGGTGATTCGCTACGAGGGTCCAAAGGGCGGACCCGGCATGCAGGAAATGCTTGCACCGACCTCTGCCCTCATTGGACAGGGACTCGGGGCTTCGGTGGGCCTTCTCACTGATGGGCGCTTCTCCGGCGGCACCTGGGGCATGGTTGTCGGTCACGTGGCGCCGGAAGCCTACGAGGGCGGGTTGATCGCATTGGTGAGGGAAGGTGATCCGATCACGATCGACGCCAAGAAGCGTCTCATCCAGCTCAACGTCCAAGCGAAGGAGCTCGCCACACGAAGGAGACAGTGGAAAGCGCCCAAGCCTCGCTACACCTCTGGCGTGCTCGCCAAGTACATCAAGCTCGTATCAACCGCCAGCCGTGGGGCAATTACCAGCTGAGTCGTAATTTGCACGCATGGTCATTCATCGCCCGCAAGAGCTGGAGACTCCATGGAATTACTTCTTTATTATTCGGGTTATCTTCGCGGCTAGTATGCGGTGGGCGCGGTACGCACCTCGCGTGCAATTTTTATGGAACGTGCTGGCTGGCGTGTAATTGATCAAGACCACCTTGCGGGTTCATTCCGAACCTATTCCTTCACCGCGCCGGTCATTGCCGAGACGTAGTGCTCGACGAAAAAAGCGTAGAGGATCACGAGCGGCAA
>JBARNC010000618.1:0-7578 GCA_049802775.1 Pseudolabrys sp.
GAGCAGAACCCGTGTAATGTCCTGAGGAAAGACATCGGCCTCACCGGCGGCCGGATCAAGCGATCTCTCCAAATTGATATCGAACCCTTGCTTCTCAGCGCGTGCGCCGTGATAGGCAAGATTTAGACTTTCCTCGACCAGGGTGTTGATATCGACGGGTCGATGCTCGCCTGAGCCTTCACGCGAATGCAGCAGCATGTTCTTGACGATGGCATCCGCGCGCTTGCCGTGCTGTACGACTTTGTCGAGATTGCCCCGTAGTGTGCCCGTCAGTTCGTTAATTTCAGCGCGCGCTTTATCGTCTAACGACAAGCCCTTCAGGGTGTCCCATAATTCATCAATCAATTCGCTGGAGACCACCGAGAAATTGTTGACGAAATTGAGCGGGTTCTTGATCTCGTGGGCGATGCCAGCGGTCAGCTGGCCAAGCGAGGCCAGCTTCTGCGTCTGGACGAGGCGATCCTGCGCGGTCCGCAGGTCCTCCAGCGACTTTGCCAATTCGCGCGTACGGGCCTCGACGCTTTCAAACAACCGAACGTTCTCGATCGCAATCGCCGCTTGGTCGGCGAACGTAGTCAGCAACTCGATCTGTTTGTCGGTGAAGGGGCGGACCGCTTTGCGCGTTAGGGTCAGCACACCGATCGCTTCGCCCTCACGCAACATGGGTACGCCAAGCAAAGTATGGAACCCGCCGAGCTGCTGGGCCACCTTCCAGGTGTACTCGGGGTCGGCCTCGACATCGTGGATATGGATGACTTTACTTTCAAGCAACGCGCGTCCGGTTCCGGTATCACGCTTCAACTCAACCGGAATGTCCTTGACGTAATCCATAAATTCTTGCGGGTATCCGAAAGCCACAGCGCGGTAGAACTGGTCGCCTTTGCGTTGCGTAATCGTTCCTTGGTCAGCTTCGCACAGCCGAGCCGCCGACCGCAGCAGCGTGTCGAGGACAGTCTTGAGGTCAAACGCGGACCGACTGATGACCTTAAGCACGTCGGCGGTCGCTGTCTGCTGCTGGAGCGATTCCCGCAGCTCACTGAGGAGACGCGCGTTCTCAATGGCGATGACGGCTTGGTCCGCGAAGGTTTCGACTAGGTCGATCTGTTTGTCGGTGAACGGCTCAACATTGGTCCTGAGGATAACAATAACCCCGAGAAGGGTCTCTTCGCGCAACATCGGAACTGCCAATACGGTGTGGTAGTCTTGCTGCTTCGCTAAATCAGTGTGTATGTAACCAGGCTCTTGTAAGACGTCGTGCACATGGACTGTCCGGCGCTCAGCTGCGGCCCTTCCTGCTACGGTGCCTGAACCGGGACGGAAAGGGTTAGCTTCCAGAAATTCCATGAATCCCGGCCACGCGCCGTGAGCGGCGGCGAGAATGAGAAATTCGCCGTTAAACTGAAGAATATGTCCGCGCGTGGCCCCGCAAAGCTGCGTTGCACTCTCGATCAGGGCCTCCAGTACGACCTTTAGGTCGAAGGCCGAGCCGCTGATAACCTTGAGCACATCAGCTGTCGCTGTCTGCTGCTGTAGAGATTCGCGCAGCTCGTTGAGCAGCCGCGTGTTCTCGATGGCGATGACGGCTTGTGCGGCGAAGTTTTTGACCAGATCGATCTGCTTGTCGGTGAATGGGCGCACCTCTTGGCGGTAAATGACGATGACGCCAACCAATTCATTTTCTTTGAGCATCGGAACGGAAAGTATCGTCCGGGCACCGGCGAGATTGACGATTGCACCGGGTTGCGGCTGGTTTAGAGCGTCAGCATCCTGAACCGGTTTTTTTGTCGCCAGTGCGCGTGCCAACGTCGTTGCCGGGGCAGGTCGAAACACTGGATTGCGACGCCGCTCATCAACAAATGGTTCCGGTGCGCCATGCATCGCAACGCACCGAACCGCATCTCCTTCGGATCGGAACAGGACTCCGAATTTGGCCTCGCAGATGCGCGTGGCGTTTGCCAGCATTGCCTCGAACACTGGCTGTAATTCGCCGGGCGACGCGCTGATGACCTTCAGCACCTCTGAAGTCGCGGTCTGCTGCTCCAACGCCTCGCTGAGATCGTCAGTGCGCTGACGCAGCTCGCTGAGCAGCCGCGCATTTTCGATAGCGATAACGGCTTGCGCGGCGAAGTTTTTAACCAGCTCGATCTGTTTGTCCGGAAAGGCGCCAGCGTCCTGCCGGTAGATGTTGATGACGCCAATCACCTGATCGTCCTTGAGCATGGGGACGGAAAGAACCGCGCGAAAACCACCCAATTCGAAAACATGGCGCTGGTATGGATCAGGCTCAAAATAGGCTTGCTCTGTCGCAATGTCGGCGATTTGGACCGCCTGCTTTGTTTTGGCGCTACGCCGGGTGGCGGTGCGGGGTCCGGCGCGCACTATTGGCTCGCGCCGACGCAGCTCCGCAAATGCAGGCGGCGTGTTATGTTGTGCGACCACACGAAAGTCATCCCCCTCGCAGAGAAGCAGGGCACCGAATTTCGCCCCGCAGATCCGTACAGCATTGGCAAGCATCGCCTCAAACACGGGCTCAAGTTCGCCCGGCGTGGAGCTAATGACTTTCAAAACCTCGGATGTCGCTGTCTGTTGCTCCAGCGACTCCGAAAGCTCGCGCGTGCGCGCCTGTACCTCATCGAACAAGCGTACGTTCTCGATCGCGATCACTGCTTGGTCGGCAAAGGTCTCGACCAGCTCTACTTGCTTGTCGGTGAAAGGTTCTACTGCGGAGCGACACAGCGCGATGACCCCAATGTGTTGGCCCTCGCGCAGCAGCGGGACGCCAAGCATGGTACGGAAACCCCCGCGGCTGATCGACTCCGACCAGATGTATTCAGAGTCGGCCAGCGCATCAGGAATCTGGACCGTACGGCCTTCAATAGCCGTCCGCCCAACGAGCGTTCCGCGCCCGATCGTAATCGACTGTGGTGCAATCCAGTCGCGGTATTCGGGCGTAAAGCCGTGATTAGCGGCCAAACGATAGACTTCCCCGTCACGCCGGAAGATCATGGCAAAGCTCGCTTGGCACAGTTTTGCCGCTGATTCCACCAACGTGTCGAATACAGTTTGCAAATCGAACGTCGAGCGGCTGATGACCTTGAGCACGTCAGCAGTGGCGGTCTGCTGCTGCAGCGATTCGCGCAGCTCGTTGAGTAGGCGGGTGTTCTCGATGGCGATGACGGCCTGAGATGCGAAGTTCTTAACCAGCTCGATTTGTTTGTCGGTGAATGGCCGCACCTCCTGGCGGTATATGACGATGGCGCCGACCAGCTTGTTTTCTTTGAGCATGGGCACGAGCACTTGTGAGCGCGACCCCGCCAACGACGCGAGCTGGCCTCGCGCCGGCTCCTCCAAAAGGTCCAAAACGCGGATCACCTGCTTCATGTCGGCGAGTCGGCGAAGCGGAGCACCGGGGCCGGGACGGATCAGTGGTTCACGTCGTCGCAGCTCAGCATAAGCCGGCGGCGTACCGTAGCCCGCGACGTGACGGAAGCCGTCATCCTCACAAAGTACCAAGACCCCGAATTTGGCCTCACAAATCCGCACCGCATTCTCCAGCATGGCCTGAAATACGGGCTCCAGCTCGCCGGGCGAGGAGCTGATCACTTTAAGGACGTCGGCGGTAGCGGTCTGCTGCTGAAGGGATTCGCGCAGCTCGCTGAGCAGGCGCGTATTCTCGATAGCGATTACAGCTTGGTCAGCGAAGGTCTTGACCAACTCGATTTGCTTCTCCGTATAGGGTCTCACATCCGTTCGCGTGAGCACGAATACGCCGATCGTTTCCCCGTCTCTTAATAGCGGAACGCCAACAGCGCTCCGAAAATTGCCGCGCCTTATATATTCGTTCTCTTTAAATTCGGGGTCGGCCAGAACATCCGGTATGTGAACGATTTTGCCTTCGAGGGCTACTCGCGCGGTTACTGTCCCACGTCCTGGAGCAATCGGATGCTGCCTAGCAAATTCCTCAAATTCGCGAGACAAGCTGCGAAGCGCGGCCAGCTTGAATACATCACCGTCGGGGCGCCATATCGCCGCTGCATCGGCCTCGCAGAGGTGTATCCCAGATTCGACCAACGTATTGAGGACCGTATGTAGCTCGAACGCAGAGCCGCTGATGACTTTGAGGACGTCAGCGGTAGCGGTCTGTTGTCGCAACGATTCGCGCAGCTCACTGAGCAGCCGCGTGTTCTCGATGGCGATGACGGCCTGGGCGGCGAAGTTCTGCACCAGCTCGATCTGCTTATCGGTGAAGGGGCGAACTTCCTGGCGGTAGATGATGATCGCACCGATCAGCACATTGCCTTTAAGCATCGGAACAGCGATAAGCGACCGCGCGCCACCGAACCTTGCCGAGGGGCCCTGGACCGGTTCCGCCAATTCGTCGGTCATGCGGACCACGTCTTTTGTCCGCAACAGGCGATCGAGACCGGTTCCGGCAGGCGGTTGAAACGAACCATGCTGCCGGTGAAACTCGGCAAGTTCCGGCGTCACGCCGAACAGCGCGACCGGATCGAAAGCTTCGTTATCGTATCGGTACAGAGTGCCGAATTTCGCGTCGCAAATCCGTACCGCGTTTGCCAGCATGGCCTCGAACACCGGCTCAAGCTTGCCGGGTGACGAACTGATGACCTGCAACACCTCAGACGTCGCCGCCAACTGCTCCAGCGCCTCGTCGCGCTCGCGCGTACGGCGGTCGAGTTGTTCCTGCAATTCGTCAGTGGACACCTGTGCGGTCGGCGCGTTGCGTATCTCGGGCCTATTCGCGCTCTGACCCTTCACCGGCTGTTCGCTTCCACCGCGTCGCTGCATGTCGCCCCCTTGGCTGGGTCACGACGACGCTCGATCTTATGCAAATCCTACCCTTCGCGCCACGGCAAGACGGGAGGTAAAGGATGCCGGCATTATCCAGTAAATGTCCGCTTTACCCCCAATAGCGGACATGTGCGGTGCAACTCGGTATGTCCGCTTTGTGCCAATAGCGGACATCGCTCACTTATTCGATCACCTCGTCGGCAGCGATCTGCATAGTCGGCGGCACAGCGAGGCCGAGCGCTTTTGCGGTCTTGAGATTGATGGCTAACTCGAATTTCACCGTCTGTTGGATCGGCAAGTCGGCCGGCTTTTCGCCTTTGAGAACCCGCGCGGCGTAGCGACCGGCAAGGCGAAAGCCGTCGGTAATGCTCGTTCCGTAACTGATCAGCCCGCCAACGACGGCAAACTCGCGCAGATAATAGATTGCGGGCAGCGCATGGTGCGCCGCCAGCCCGACCAGTTGATCACGCCGACTTAAGAAAAAAGCATCGGCGCCGACCATAACGGCGTTGGCACGCTGTTGGACGGCGCTGGCGAAGGCCGCCTCGATATCGCGCTCACTGCTGGCATTGAGGATCAGGAGCTCGACGCCGAGTGTGCGCGCTGCAGCCTGGACGTCTCTGGTCTGGGATTCAGAAGTAGGATTCCGGGGGTTGATGACGAAGCCAATAACAGTGGCGTTCGGGATCAGCTCGCGCAGCAATTCCAACCGTTTTGCCCCGAGCGAGTTGATAAAAAAAGTCACGCCCGTGACATTACCGCCGGGATGGTTGAGACTGGAAACGAGACCGAGATCGACTGGGTCGGCGCCAATCGCAAAAACGATCGGAATGGTTGCGGTTGCAGCTTTAGCGGCCGTTGCAGCCGCCGGCGAGAGGACTGCAACGATGGCGGCCACGGGGTCGGCTACCAGCTCGGCCGCCAACGTCGGCAATCGGTCAAAGCGACCATCGGCCGAGCGATATTTGATCGCGACATTGCGGCCTTCGATATAGCCAGCGTCCTTGAGGCCCTGCCTAATAGCGCCGATCAGTCGATCATCTAGCTGGGCGCCGCTGAGTAAGCCGACCAACGATATGGCCGCGTCCTGCGCACGAGCAGAGAGAGGCCAGCCAACCCCTGCACCGCTGAGAAGCGTGATGAACTCGCGCCGCTGCATAATGGCCCCTTGAAGCGCGCATCGGCCACTGGTCAAAGCCTACCACCCTGATGAGCAACTCACATGTCCGCTTTGGGTCATAAGCGGACATCACTCTGGAAGCAGCTCGTTCGGAAAACTCTTCATGTCGCTGGGCACCGCTGTCTTGACAGGGGTGAAATAGCTCCTGGGCGAGCCTGGCTTGGGCGCGACCACCTTGGCCCCAACAACGAGGAGGGCCGCGATCGCGATGAGGACAATGGACAGCTTTTGGCGCATTGCAGCCGCTTTCCTCTCCCGGCTGGATTGCTAGGACACCGAACGCGCTGGGGCGATGTGACCGTGCTTGCAAGCTTGGCTGGCGCGGGCGCCTCACTGTGTGATGTAGTTCACACAGATAGTTTCTTTATTGAATTTTTACGCTCTCGACGGTCGCAAGCAGCAGCGTTGCTGGTGAGATCACATATGAGGCTGGAAGGGCTCGGGTGTTAAGTGAGCCAATGTCCGCTTTGGGTCATAAGCGGACATTTGCAGTGCAAAACGCCATGTCCGCTTTACCCCAATAGCGGACATGTGCAGTGCAATTCGGTATGTCCGCTTTGTGCGGCCAATAGCGGACATGGTTGGGAAAACGCCTTGAGGCGCACCCTGGGCGCGCGACAATAATCACCGCCGCGTTCAGCTTGAGAGATAGCCGGCAACGTCCTCAGCCAGTGAGAGCGACGCGGTCAGGCCCGGCGATTCGATCCCGAACAGATGCGTCAGTCCCGGCAAGCCGTGCTGCGCCGGCCCTTCGATCATGAAATCGGCGGCTGGCTCGCCCGGGCCGGTCAGCTTCGGCCGGATGCCGGCATAGTCGGGCTGCAATGAATTGTCCGTTAGCCCCGGCCAGTAGCGGCGGATGCTGACGTAGAACAACTGCGCCCGCTCACGATTGACGTTGTAGTTCTCCTCCTCGATCCACTCGACGTCGGGGCCGAACCGCATCCGGCCAGCGAGATCGATCGTCACATGGGTGCCGAGCCCGCCGTCGATGCGCGGCGCAGGATAAATCAGCCGCGAGAACACCGACCGCCCAGTGTAGCCGAAGTAGTTGCCGCGCGCGAGCACGAGCCGCGGCACCCGCTGCTCCGGATAATCGTCGGTGCGGCGCGCCAGCGCCTGCGCACCGAGCCCGGCCGAGTTCACCACCGCGTCAACCACAAGCTCGCCGCTCTCAATGCCCGAGAACCGCACCACCCAGCCGGCCTGGGTGTGGATCAGCCGCTCGACTTTGGTGTTAAAGGCGATCGCGCCGCCGCGATCCTCGAGATCGCCTTGCATTCCGCGCATCAACGAATGGCTGTCGATGATCCCGGTCTCCCGCGAATGCAGCGCGGCGACGCAGTTCAGGGCCGGCTCCATGGCGCGGGCCGCGGCCCCATCGATCATGGTGAAGCCTTCGACGCCGTTGATCGCCCCTTGCTTGAGGATCGCCTCCATCTTGGCCACCTCGGTGTCCTCGGTGGCGACGATGAGCTTGCCGCATTTGCGGTGCGGAACGCCGTGCGAGGCGCAGAATTCGTACAGCATGCGGCGACCGCGCACGCAGTGCCGCGCCCGCAACGTGTCGGTCGGGTAATACATGCCGC
>JBARNC010000619.1:0-2652 GCA_049802775.1 Pseudolabrys sp.
GTGCCGGGGCCCCGTTGCGGGCCCCGGCGCCGGTTGGCTTATTCGCAAAACTTGCAGGGCGGGAAGTCGCGGCTATAGACCGGCTGCTGCATGAACTTCTCCTTGCCGTAAGTCCAGAACTGGCTTACCTGCGGATAGGTCCTGATCACGACGTTCCAGAGTTCGTCCTTGTCGTAGCCGAACATCTTCGTCTTGGTAACTTTCTTGATGTAGATGTTCTCGATCGGATTACGCATGTCGTCGAGCTCGACCGGCCCGCGCGGCGCTTTGACCTTGATGCTCGACATGATCTTGATGAACTGCTCGGTGCCCGGCCACTTGCCGCCGGCCTTCTTGATCGCCTCATCGATCCACAGCGCGGTCGTATAGTTGTTCTCCGAATAGTAGGACGGGACCTTGCCATACTTCGCGCGGTATTCCTTGACGAAGGCTTCGTTCTCGGGGGTCTGAATCGCGGCACTGTAATGCAGCGACGAAACGTCGCCGATAACTTCATCGCCCATGAAGGGTAGGGCGAATTCGTCATAGCTCGTGCCGCCGGCCACGATCGGCTTCTTGATGCCGGCGCTACGTAACTGCTTGGGGAATTGCAGTGACATCGGTCCCACCATCACGGTGTAGATCATATCGGCGTTAGCGTTGATGGTCGGGATGTAGGGGCCGAAGTCCTTGGTGCCGAGCGGCGGCCAAATCTTCTGGATCACCTTGCCGCCGCAATCCTCGAACGCCTTCTGGAAGCCGCCGGTCGATTCGTAACCGAAGGCGTAGTCGGCCGCGATCGTGACTGCCGTCTTGTAGCCCTGTTCGCACGCCCATTGGCCGAGCGGATGATTTGGCAGCGACGAGGTCCAGCTTGTGCGCAGGAAATACGGATATTTATCGAGTTGCCGTTGGGTGAGATCGTCAGCTGACGGGACCGACGAGATATAGATCGTCTTTTCCTGCGTGCTTACCGGTGCCATAGCGTAGCCAGAGGAAGCAAGCAGGCCGCCGAGGAACATATGTACGTGGTCCTGCAGCGCGAGTTTTTTTGCCTTGGTAACGGCGGTGTCAGGCTTACCCTGCTCGTCCTCGACGATGAAATTCACATCCATGCCGCCGAGCTTGTGCCCGTGCTGGTCAAGATAAAGCTCGAAACCGTTCTGCATGTCCTTGCCGATTTGCGCGAAGAGACCGGTGAGCGGCGCGACGAAACCGATGCGCAATTCCTCGGCATTGGCCTGCGCGGTCCACGCGAAGCTGAGGGCTAGACAACTGCCCAGCAGCATTTTTTGCAGCTTGTTTGTCATGTCATTCCTCCCTTGTTGCCATGACCTTCCCGTTGCAGCTCAGGAAGGCTTCGTAGCGAGTTTCCTCAAATGTTCATCCTTGCTTTCAATCTTAAGGCGCTGCCGTGCGCGGGTGAGCAATCCCATCAGCCCCATCGGCAGATAGAGAATCGTCAGCACGTAAACGCCACCGAGCACATACTGCCACCACGGTACCAGCGTGCTGAGATATTCGCGCAGGCCGAATACGATGGCTGTGCCAATAGTGGCTCCGACCAGCGTGCCGGAGCCGCCGAGCACGACCATCAGCAGCGCATCCACTGAGGTGGTCAACACCACCGTTTCGGGGCTGACGTGCCCGTTGGTGTGCGCCCACAACACGCCGGAAAGTCCACCGAACCCGCCTGCAATGATGAAGGCAATGTATTTGTGCAGCCAGGTGTTGTAGCCGAGGATCTGCATGCGCAGTTCGCGCTCGCGAATACCAGCCAGACTTTGTCCGAAGGGCGATCGCACCAGCAGGTACATCAGTGCCATCGACACAGCGAAAAAGGCGAACACGAGATAGAAGAACGTCACCTCATTGCTGAGGTCGAGGCCGAAATTCGGCCGGCCGGTCATGTTGATGCCGTTGTCGCCGCCAGTGAGTGAGTTCCAGCGATAGGCCAAACCCCAGACGCATTGGCCGAGTGCGAGCGTGATCATCAGGAAGTAAACGCCGCCGGCGCGGATTGCGAATAAGCCAAAAAGAGCGGCCAGGGCCGCACCGAGCAGAATCCCCATGATGACCACGAGCCAGAAATCCCACGCGAGCCCGAAGTGCATTTTGGTCGCGAGCACCGCGGTCAAGTAGGCGCCGACTCCGAAATAGGCCGCCTGTCCCATCGATGACAGGCCGGTGTAGCCGAGCAGGAGATCGACGCTCATGGCCAGGATGGCGAAGGCCACCGCGCGTGTCGCCAGCAGGACAACAAATGAGCCTGAGTGCGGAACGATTAATGCGAGCGCTGCTAGCGCAGCGGCGACAACGAGAATCTTGACGTATTGGCTTGCCATTGCGCGCGCGCTCAATCTCGACCAAACAGGCCAGTCGGCTTGATCGCCAGGATCAGAACCATCGGCGCGTACAGCGTGAAATAGGAGACTTCCGGGAACAGGGCCTTGCCGAAATTATCGGCGAGGCCGACCGCCAGCGCCCCGATCGCGGCGCCGCCGAGGCTGCCCATGCCTCCGATGATCACGACCGCAAAGGCAAGGGGCAGCATTTCGAAATCAAGGCCAGGATAGATGCCAAGAAAAGCGCCGCCGATCACGCCGCCGAGCGCAGCCAGAAAGGCGCCAAGGGCGAAGATGAACATAGAAATACGATTGGTATCGATGCCGA
>JBARNC010000620.1:0-1681 GCA_049802775.1 Pseudolabrys sp.
GGCCGTATTGGGGGTGATTGCGGCGCTGTATTTTGCCAAGCCGGTCTTTCTGCCGTTGGCCCTGGCCATGCTGCTCACGTTCTTGCTGGCGCCGGCGGTACGGCGACTGCAGACCTGGGGACTGCCCAAGCTTCCGGCCGTGGTCCAGGTCGGCGCGTTTGCGTTTACTGTCATATTGGGCATCGGCGCGCTGGTCGTCCAGCAAGTGACGACACTGACGCACAATCTGCCAGTGTATCAATACAACATCGAGGAGAAGATCCGCTCGGCCCGCGAGTTTGTGGGTGGCGGCACACTGGAACGGATCTCGAACTTCCTGGGAGACCTCAACCAGGAGGCCCGAAAGAAGAACGACACCCCGCAGCGAGGCGCCGCTCCGCAGCCCGCGGAGGATTTGGCCAAGCCCATCCCGGTGGAAGTCCACCAACCCGGTGCGACGCCGATGCAGGTCGCCGAGCGAGTGCTGCAGCCGCTAGTCGATCCAATCACTACGGCAGGGCTCGTTGTCATATTTGTCATCTTTTTTTTATTACAGCGGCAAAATCTCAGGGACCGTCTGATCCGGCTCGCGGGATCGCACGACTTGCAGCGCACTACCGACGCCATCAACGACGGCGCCCAACGCCTGAGCCGGTACTTCCTGGCGCAAACTGCACTCAATGTCCTGTTCGGGCTCATCGTCGGCATCGCCCTAACCTTCATCGGCGTGCCGAACCCCGTGCTGTTCGGGATTCTGGCCATGCTCTTGCGCTTCGTGCCCTATATCGGCGCCTTCATCGCGGCCATCCTTCCGATTGCGCTCGCCGTGGCCGTTGATCCGGGCTGGAGCATGGCGCTGATGACGACCGCGCTGTTCCTCGTCGTCGAGCCGTTGATCGGTCAAGTGATCGAACCGTTGGTTTACGGCCACAGCACCGGGTTGACGCCTGTCGCCGTTATCATTTCGGCGACGTTCTGGACTTGGTTGTGGGGCCCGATCGGACTCTTGCTCTCGACGCCGCTGACCGTGTGCCTTGGCGTTCTCGGGCGTCACATTCCTTGGCTGCACTTCCTCGACGTGATGATCGGAGACGAGCCGCCACTCAGCCCGGCCCAGAGCTTCTATCAGCGGGCCCTCGCAGCCGATATCGACGAAGCCGCTGACCAGGCCGAGGGGATGCTTTCGCGACGGTCGCTATCCTATGTTTACGACAAGGTGGTACTGGAAGCGCTGAATCTCGCACAAATCGATTTTCGCCGGGGATTACTCGATCCTAAGCACGTTGAGCAAATCAATGAGGCGGTGCATGAGCTGATCGCGGATACCAGTGATTATGAGGACGTAACCCCCCCGGTAGCCGCCCGAAACGACAACGACATCACGTCTGTGAAGGAAAACGAAGAGCCGCCGTCGTTGCCGGATCTTCCTGTCCTGCGGGATTTGCCGCCCGAATGGGGCGGAAAGCCCGTTCTCTGCTTCGCCGGAAGGGGACCGTTCGATGATGCGGTGGCGAGGATGCTAATCCAGCTGCTTGAAAAACATGGGCTGGGCGGCAGCGTGGAAACGAATGCCGCCGTGTCGTCCTCAAACATCGTGCGGCTCAACAGTGCCGGCGTAACAATGGTCTGCCTGTCTTATTTGGATCTCGGCAGCAGCCCTGCGCACCTGCGACATTCGATCAAGCGAATCCGCCGGCAAATT
>JBARNC010000621.1:0-2177 GCA_049802775.1 Pseudolabrys sp.
TGCGAAACTTGGTCGCGCTCTACCGGCTGACTGTGCCCGCGATCAACCTGCAAAACCGCGCTACAACATCGCGCCGACGACAACGATCGACGTTTTCGCGTCCCATGAGGCATCGCTGTTTCGATCAGCTCTGGTGACTCGGCTGACTGGTGGAGTTCAGGCCAACTCTTTTGTTCAAGTTATTGGGGTCAGATACGCATCCGACCAAAGCCAATGTGGCGATCGCGATGATGATGAATCTGCTAACCAAGCTCATTGTTGCCTCAATGCTGCGCGCGGCAGGACGATCCTGAACTCAGTGAACTCGCCCGGCCGCGTGTCGACCTCGATCGAGCCGCCATGTTGCTTGACGACGATGTCGTGGCTGATGGAGAGGCCAAGCCCGGTCCCCTCTCCGGCAGGCTTGGTCGTGAAGAACGGGTTGAACATCTTTTCTTTGACGTCCGGCGGGATGCCCGTACCGTTGTCCCGGATCGTTATTTCGACGCGGTTGCCAAGGTTTTTGGTGACCGCAGTCAGGGTCGGCTCGTAGTCGCCTCCATTGGCTTCCGTTTTGCGCTTGGTCGCTGCGTAAAAGCCGTTCGAGATAAGGTTTAGCAGCGCCCGTGTGATGTCCTGCGGGAAGATGTCGGCTGCACCAGCGGCGGGATCCAATGATCGCTCGAGGGTGATGGTAAAGCCCTGCTTCTCGGCCCGCGCCCCGTGGTAGGCGAGATTGAGGCTCTCCTCGACTAGAGCGTTGATATCGACTACCCGGTGTTCCGCAGAGCCTTCACGCGAGTGCAGCAGCATGTTCTTGACGATGGCATCGGCACGCTTGCCGTGCTGCATGACCTTGTCGAGATTGCCGCGTAACGTGTCCATCAGTTCGGTGATCTCGCTACGCCGCTTTTCGTTGAGGCTCACGTCCTTTAGTGCTTCCCGCAACTCATCGATCAGTTCGGCAGAGACCCCCGAAAAATTGTTGACGAAGTTGAGGGGGTTCTTGATCTCGTGTGCGATGCCGGCGGTGAGCTGACCAAGTGAGGCGAGCTTCTGTGTCTGCACCAACCGGTCCTGTGTGGTACGCAAATCCTCCAGCGATTTACTCAAATCAGTAGTGCGCTGACGCAGCTCACTAAGCAGCCGCGCGTTCTCGATCGCGATGACGGCTTGGTCGGCAAAAGTCGTGGCCAATTCGATTTGCTTGTCAGTAAACGGCCGCACACCTTTGCGTTGCAAAACAAGCACCCCGATGGACGTTCCTTCTCGCAGCAGCGGAACGCCTAACATCGTGCGAATGCCGCCAAGTTTTGCCGCCTCCGCCATTTTGTAGTCTGGGTCGGCTAGAACATCGTGAATATGAATGACTCCGCCTTCCATTACTGTACGGCCGACAACCGAGCCTTGCCCCGCCGGAATTGGATGACGGTCCATGTATGCCTGTAGCTCGGGCGAATAGCCGTAAGATGCGACCCGCTGATAAGCGGCACCCTTTTCGCGATTGATAGACGCCATTTCCGCTTCACACAGCCGCGCCACCGACTCGACCAGCGTGTCAAGTACGGCCTGCAGATCGAAAGTCGAGCGGCTGATGACCTTAAGCACATCAGCGGTGGCGGTCTGTTGTTGGAGAGATTCGCGTAGCTCACTGAGCAGCCGCGTATTCTCGATGGCGATGACGGCTTGGGCGGCGAAATTGGTCACCAGCTCGATCTGCTTGTCGGCGAACGCCTTGACCTCAGTGCGATAAATCGCGATCACGCCGACCAATTCCTTATCCCTGAACATAGGCACTCCGACCACGGTGCGGATGCCCCCGACGTCGGCACCGGTGACGGCCAGATGATCGCCGCGGCGGTAGGCTTCCGTGGTCCGCAAGTCTGTGACCTGGACCGGCTGACCTGACGCCGCCACCCGCGCCATTGGCAAGTCTGGCGCCGGGCGGAACAGTGTCCCGCTGCGCCATTGGTCCAGATAGGCTCGCGGTAGCCCCCCGTGCAGCGCGGCCGTCCGGAATGCGTCGCCCTCGCGAAGCCAGAGAATGCCGTAGCTTGCGTCGCAGAGACGCGTCGCATTGGCGAGAAGAGCGTTGAACACGGGGGCGAGCTCGCCCGTTGAGCTAGCAATGACCTTGAGCACGTCCGAGGTTGCCGTCTGCTGCTGGAGGGATTCGCGCAGCTCGTTGAGCAGCCGGG
>JBARNC010000622.1:0-3912 GCA_049802775.1 Pseudolabrys sp.
GCCGCCCCAAAGATTGTTCCGCCTCGTCTTCGAATCCCATGATGGAAGGGCCCTGGTGCCGATTCCGAAGAGAAGCACGAGCCCGTGAGTGACATCGACACTGTCGTGATGGATAGTCTGAAAGCGCTTGACCCCAACCGGCCGATTAGAGAAGCGGACATTGGCTGGCCTCCACGCCACACCTTCCAGTGGACGCTAGTGGTATTCCCATGCCCCTGGGCCGTCTCCCATCCGCTCTAATTTTTGCCGAAGATTGGGAGCAGGAAGCAGTTCTTACGCTGGCGAAATGAAGAAGTCGGAGTTCACCACGCGCGTGGATTGCAGGGAGGCATAACATGAAAAAGATTGTGGTCGCTGCTGTGATCGCAATTTGGTGCGTACCGTCGGCCACGCTCGCGGGCGAACGTGTTGGCGATGCCGCGCTAGGTGCGTTATCCGGAGCTGTCGTTTTGGGGCCCGTCGGAGCGGTTGCCGGTGCTGTCATCGGCTACACAGCGGGACCCTCAATTGCTGACTCTTGGGGACTTAAACGATCCGGGCCGAGACAATCTGCGAAGCTGCCCCCGAAGACTACGTCCAAACGAGTATCTTCCACGCAAGTAAATCCCCCCGCCGACCCCCATCGAGGTGCATCCGCGCACGACGTTCCGACGCCACCCGTCAAACCTAGTGCGCACTCTGACGATGCCAAGCTGCCCATCAACGGACTCGATATGTAATACGCATCTGGACATTAGGTGCACTACCCCTCCCTCCTTATTTTCGTTACCGTGATGGCCTCTTATGGCCACAGCCGAGCGGCAAAAACCGGGCTCTCCATGTGAATCAAAGCCAATGGATTCCTCTCAGAGTCCATCTCTGAACGATCAGCGTCGCATCTCAACGACGGAGCCGCCCATCGGTGTCGACGTTAAAGCCGAGCTAAGCGCGCCTCCACCAGATGCAGCACCACAACCAGCGCCTGTCGATCCGACCACACTGGCGCCGTCCGCAAAATCTTTTGAGTTAATGAGGCAGCTCGAGGCCCTGGCGCACGAGGTCGCTGTCGTCAGCAGACGCGATTCATCCGATCAGTGCATCAAGGTTCAGGAAGGATCTAACTTTTCTGCTGGGTTACAGACAGTGGAGCCATCGATCCGCGTCTCTCCTCGCGATCAGTTCGCGAGCGACAGGCCGTCGATTAGCAGGCGAACATTCCTCACTCTCGCTAACTTTTTCATAGCGGTTCGTAATCACTTGGTGAGCTACAGGCCGCTATTTGGCAGGCGAGCATTCCTCGCTCTGCCTAACTTTTTCATGGTGGCTCGCGACCAGTTGGCGAGCTACAGGCCGTCATTTGGCAGGCGAACATCCGCCACTCTGGCTAGCTTTTTCATAGCGGCTCTGATTGGTGTCGCAGCCACGTTTGTCTGGCAGTTCTCGACCGCGAAGTCGCCGAATGATGTCGCCGTTGCCGAAAAGCAATCCGGCTTTACGCCTGTCGGTCAGGTGTCGCTGCAAGATGCGCCACCGCACCCAACGCCTGTCACTCAGACTGCACCAGCGCCCATCGCGCCCGCAACGCCTCCTGAATTGGTGCGGCAGCTCGAGGCCCTGGCACGAGATCTCGCCGTCCTGCGGCGCAGCGTAGAGGAGCTCGCTGCCAAGCAAGAGCATCTTGCCGCAGCGCAAGAGCAGCTCGCTGCCAAGCAAGAGCATCTTGCCGCAGCGCAAGAGCAGCTCGCTGCCAAGCAAGAACAGATGGCCCAAAACATTGCAAAACCGCAGGCGGTCAAGCGGAACATCAAGCACAAGATGTCGTCCCCGCCGCGCAGAAATGCGCCCCCGGAACCCGCAGCCCAGGCATTGTCCGTGCCTCAGCCCAATCCCAAACCACCGTTGCCCGTGCCTCCGGATCGTCGATAGCGGACTGGTCGCCATGTCCGCTAATGACCGAAAGCGGACATTGTTGGGCTAGACCGCGCCGCGTAGTGCACCCTCAGAGGCACCGAACACGCCGACGCTGCACGGAAAGCCGCGCTCGCCGCGTTGCGCAGCGACGTCGACGCGGTGCTGCCACAGGCCCAGCGACCTTGTTTAGATTAGCGAAGTGGCCTGTTGTCCGATTTTCGTATCCGTGATGAAACCAAATCCCTTTAGGCGCGTTGGGTTACTCGGCCAGTCTAGGGAGGTAACTCATGTGGCTCAGCATTTGGTCCGTGGCGATTGCGATGGCAATTGCGTTATCGGTGATGGCCCATACAGCCCAAGAATGACGGTACTAAGCTTGGCGGGAGGTAGTTGGTAGGTAGCGTTCGCGTAAGCGTATTGAGGCCGCCTTGGTTGGCGGCCTCTTTCATTTCAAACCAACCTTCCAGGCTGTTGGCCCCAGCCGTGAGGTAAAGCGGGACATCGTGCGGACATAGCAGAATGTCCGCTTGACCCGAAGCGGACGATCATATTTTTCTCGATCCGCTCTAAAGCTCGTACTTGCGTCGCGATTTCGTCGGGCCGGGGTCTGTTTAACCTCAACGTGCGAACACGCGGGGCAGCGCCAATAGTCGTGACCGTACCAATTTACCGACACAACAAATCACCGTGCCCTAACTGCAACATTCGAAAAGATTCGCATTAGCGACTGCTTCGTGTGCTCGACGCCGATCAAAAGTCGTCCCAATATTTTGCACGGTGGGTCTCGAGCTTGAGCAGCCCCAATCATGTCAATGGGATTGTTTAACTAATCTACTGACAGTCGGAGGGCATTATGCTGCGAACCGACATAACGATGCTCGAACAACGACGGAAGGTCCTCGCGAGGGAAATCGACGAGGCCCTCTCTCATGCGCCTATCGACGATCCGATGATAGCTTACCTCAAATCTCGAATCCTATACGTCAAGGAAGAAATTGATCGTCTGCGTCACGAAGCATTTGTTTCGTATCATTGACTCTTTGATCTACCACCACAGCCGCCTGTCGTGTGAGAAATGCGGGCCGCGACCAATATCGAAAACAGAAAATCTATTGGAGCAGCTTCGGGCCGGACATTCGGTTGCCTGACTTGCCGCACAGGCTGCCTTCCCTGAGTCAGGCAGCCCGTCAGGCGGCCTTCTCTGAGGTTGTGTGAGGTAGCTCACACACATTTTGCTCGAACCCACCCATTTATTGAACGGTGCCACCTTCGTCAGTGTGATGGCAGTACCGGACAATCCGCGTACCGAGATGGTGACGAACAACCAAATCCATCGCGGAATGACGGGACTTAAAGTCTCGCTTCCATCTGACTTGAAGAACTTTCCGGTGGAGATAGTGCCACTGGATTGATCGCTACACCGAGCTGGCACCTGGGCGGTTCAAGAACCTTTGGCGCTAGTAAATCGATGTCCGCCGCAAATTCAGCCTGCGAGTTTTACGTTCTTTGCGAGCTTAGGCTCGGTCCAACGCACTGCAAGCATCCATCCAAACACGAGCACGGCGAAGAATAACGGCAAGGAAACCGGCAAACTGGCCACGGGGTAAATTCGATCCAAGGCTAGACCGATTCCGATCACGACGCATTCACCAACTATGACAATCAAAATATAGACTATCAAAATCCACATTGGTTCTGCCCCTGCTAGCGCCCCTAAAAGCTTTTAGGCGCTAACGTCGCCAAAAAGAACCCCGCCAGCAACGGACCAAGGGGACGTGGTGCGATCGCTGGGCGGGGCAGTCGGCAGGAATGAAGGTTCTGGGGAGACGATCCTTCAGTTGAGTAGCCAGTCTGCCGGAATCGGAAACGGCTGGCTGTGACGGCATCACATAAAGGACGGTCCTGCTTCGATCAGATGATGTAGAGATGCCAGAGCCACTTAGCGGCTCTTGTCTGGTACTCGGCCTTGTCGAGGGGCCGGTCGTATCCATCTGGTATCGTCACCTCGTTCCAGCTTTCGGC
>JBARNC010000623.1:0-13778 GCA_049802775.1 Pseudolabrys sp.
GCTGGCTCCTGCGATCGGGTTCGCCTTATGCGGCGGAGGTTCACGCCATTGCCGCCGAGCTCGGCTTTCCCGGCATCTGGTTTCTCAACGGCTGCTATCAGTGGGGTTGCACCGCGCTCGCTCGCGAGCAAAACGTCCCTTATACGCCCGACCAAATGCCAAAATTCCTCGAAGGCATGCGCAAGGCCGGCTGAAATAAACCCAAGATTTGGCTTGGTAATCCAGGACGGCAAAGTCACCCGACGTGCGATGTCAGCTTTTGGCACTTAGCGGACATTTCGGGACCGCGGATCAATGTCCGCTTTCGGGGTAAGAGCGGACATCGCAGGGAATTATCGCCATGTCCGCTAATGACCCAAAGCGGACATGGGGCCCGATCAGGTTGTGTGCTATTTTGCACTCGCGATTCGGTCGCAAAGTGCTAGCCTTTGAGCACTGCACAAGACGTGGTCGGCGAGATTTTATCACGCTTCTCGGTCTGAGGACGCGGAAGCGGAGGTGTTGCTAGCGATAACAATCCAGAGGCTGAGCCATGCCGTTGGTGCGCATCGATCTGCGGAAAGGTAAGTCGGCGACGTACAAGAAAGCGATTGCCGATGGCGTCTACCGCGCACTGCGTGAGACCTTCACCGTTCCGGACGAGGACCGTTTCATTGTTGTCACTGAACACGACGACGAAGGATTCTTTTACAGCCATAGCTATCTGAATATCGAACGCACCGACGATTTGGCATTCATACAGATCACCGTCACCAATTCTCGCGGTGTCGATCAGAAGAAAGCGCTATTTGCGCGGATCGCTGCGCTGCTGTCTGAGCAGCCGGGGCTGCGACCGCAGGACGTGTTTATTAATCTCCTTGAAGTCACCAAAGAGAATTGGTCGTTCGGTGACGGTATCGCGCAGTATTTGTGACGACTGAAGATCGGTGACAACCGATGGAAACGTCGGGTATGGCGATGAATGTTCGCTAATGACTCACCTCGGGCGAATGTCGGCTGATCTCACCAAGGGAGAAGGCCCATGAAAAAAGTGCTCGGGTTGTCCGTTGTCCTGGCCGTTGCGCAGGTTGCACAAGCCGCGGATATTGAGGCCGGCAAAGAGTTGGTCGCCACCGTGTGCGCGGCATGTCACGGCGCAAACGGCGTGAGCGTGAGCGATGCGAGTCCCAATTTCGCTGCGCAGCGGCCGGCATACATCGAGGCGCAACTGAAGGCGTTCATGGACGGCACGCGTAAGCACCCGGGCGCGACAAGCCACACAGATGTTATGAACGCGATCCAGCTAAGTGCCCAGGATATCGCCAACGTCGCGGCGTACTTCGCCTCGCAGCCTTGGCCTGCCACAAACCCCTCGCCAACGTCAGCTACACCTTCACGCTGAAGCAGCTTGCCGACGCAAAGTAAATTAGTGATCAATCTCAAGACCGCCAAGACGACACCACAGGGTAACGTTAAGGAGATTCCTATGAACGGTCATGGTACGAATAAAAGACCGACTGCAATAAATAGTGCTTTCGGCACGATTGCAAACAATACCGCAAGAGAGGCTGGACGGCCGTTCGCGTTTATCACGGCGCTGGTAATCGTCATCGTTTGGAGCGCAACTGGTCCGATGTTTCATTATTCGGACACCTGGCAGCTCGTCATCAATACGGGAACAACCATCATCACTTTTCTAATGGTCTTTCTAATCCAGAATTCGCAAAATCGTGACAGCGCAGCAATTCAGGTGAAGCTCGACGAGCTTATTCGGGTCAGCGCTGCAAAAAATTTCTTCGTTGGGATAGAGCATTTGACTGACGATGAAATCGAACGACTGCGCGACATCATGGAAAAACGGACGAAGAGTCTGCACGTGAGGGCGGCAGAGAAGAAGCTGAAGAGGCAACGGAACGCACCGATTAAGCCTTGAGTCTTATAAACTTTGCGCAAAGCGCCTCACTGCCAGACAAACTACGCTTGCAGCCAAAGCCTCTGGTGGTCAACGCGGATGTCAAAAGCAGACATGAGTCGTGCCTAGCGTACGAGCTGGGTTGGAACTTTCCTCACCAGCCCCGAGTTGCGCTGACCTGACGGCAAACCTGATGGCACCCCCGCACATGACCGATGTCCGATGGTGGCTTTTCCTGCTGTGCATGCTGCTGCCGCCGTGCGTACTTGCGGCCACACCCGCACTTGCCGCCGGAGGTGAACACGGGCCATCCGAACTCGTGTTCGTCGCGCAGCTCGCACTGCTGATGCTAGTTGGCCGCATGCTTGGTGAGGCGATGATTCGCATCAAGCAGCCGGGCGTTATGGGGCAGCTGATCGCCGGTCTTGTGCTCGGCCCTTCCCTGCTGGGTGCGCTGTTTCCCGATCTGCATCACGCAATTTTCCCCGGCGCCAAGGAGCAGAAGGCGATGCTCGACGCCGTCGCCCAATTCGGCGTGCTCATGCTGTTGCTCCTCACCGGCATGGAAACCGATCTCAAGCTCGTGCGGCGCACCGGGGGCGCGTCGGCGATTACCTCGCTTGCCGGCATCATTATTCCATTCGTATGCGGCGTTGGGCTCGGTGAAGCTTTGCCGGATTCCTTGCTACCCGACCCCGGCAAGCGGCTGATCACGTCGCTCTTCCTCGGCACCGCGCTATCGATCGCGTCCGTGAAAATTGTGGCTACCGTAATCAGCGAGATGAACTTCGTACGCCGAAATGTCGGCCAGATCATCCTCGCCTCCGCGATCATCGACGACACTATTGGCTGGATGATCACCGCAGTCATATTCAGCCTGGCATTACTAGGTCATGTCGACATATGGAGTGTCGCTCAGAGCGTCCTCGGCACGCTTGCCTTCATGGGCCTAAGTCTGACCATCGGCCGACGCCTAGTGTTCATCATCATCCGGAGGGTAAACGACACCTTCGTAAGCGACTTCGCAGTTATCACCGCAATCCTGCTGATTATGTGTGCGATGGCCCTCATCACCGATTTGATCGGCGTGCATACTGTGTTAGGCGCCTTCGTCGCCGGAATCCTGATCGGTGAATCGCCAATCCTCACCCGCCACATTGAAGAGCAGTTACGCGGCATGGTCATCGCTTTTTTCATGCCGGTGTTCTTCGCCACCGCCGGTCTTTCGGCCGATCTTACAATCCTTAAAGATCCAACCCTGCTGTTTTTCACGGTGGGCCTGATTGCGATCGCCAGCGTTGGCAAGTTCGGTGGCGCTTTCGCGGGCGGCAAGCTTGCTGGCCTTACCTTTCGCGAGTCGCTGGTGCTCGGAACCGGCATGAACGCGCGCGGCTCAACCGAAGTGATCGTCGCCACCATTGGCCTATCGATGGGTGCGCTGAGCCAGAATCTTTTCACCATGGTCGTTACCATGGCAGTGATCACCACCATGGTGATGCCGCCTACGCTGCGTTGGGCGCTATCGCGGCTGCCGATGCGCAAGGACGAAAAGCAGCGGCTCGAGCGCGAGGAAATGGACGCCAAGGGCTTTGTGCCAAAACTGGAGCGGCTATTGCTGATTGTCGACGAAAGTAACAACGCAAAGTTTGCCACGCGTATCGCTGGTTTGATCGCCGGCGGCAGCGCAATGCCGACCACGGTGATGCACATCAAAAACGACAAGAAAACGAACAAGGCTGCAACTGAAGCCGCCAAGCAAAAGGCCGAGGAAGTCGGCATGACCGTGAAGGAATTCGCCGAACAAGTTGAGCTCGTGCAAAAGCCCGAAGAAAAAGCCAACATTAAACTCGATGTGACGACGATCGTCGAAGAAGCACCGAAACCAGAGGCGGTCGCCGAAGAGGCCAAAAAGGGGTACAGCCTGATGATCGTCGGCCTGGAAAAGACCGTTGCCCGGCGCAACGAATTCCACGAAGACATCACCAAGCTCGCCACTGGCTTCGAAGGCCCGCTTGCGGTGGTGGACGCGCGCGACAAATTGCTTGAGGAACCGCTCGGCGCAAAGCTCGGTATACTGGTGCCGGTCAATGGCAACGAATATTCGCGCCGCGCGGCTGAAGTAGCGATCGCCATTGCGCGCGCCAGCCGCGCGCCTGTAACGGCGCTCTATGTCGCGCCGGGAGGGAGAAAGCGTTCGCGACGCTACGAAGAGGCCATTCTAAAGGACATCAGCAAGCTTGCCGAAACTTACGACACAGAAATACGCACTGCCGTGCGCGCCAATATCGCGGCCGAAGAAGCCATCCTCAAAGAACTGTCCCGCAAGCAATACAATCTGGTAGTGATCGGCGCCGGCCGCCGCCCGGGTGAAAAGCTTTTCTTCGGCGACACAGCCGAAGCGCTGCTGGAGAAATCAGAGCGCTCGCTGCTGTTCGTGGCGAGCTGATGCAACATTTAAGAAGAATACAAAGGGTAAGATTTAATTGGGGACCTGGCACGCGCGGCAGGACCGCGCGTGCCGACCGCAAGTTACTGCCTCTTTGAATCACCTTCACCGGCGGGACCGCCACCGACGTTGCCGTCGCCACGTACGCTTGCACCTTCGCCGGATGAACCGCCTTGCACTTTGGGGGCGGTGCGATTGTAGTTCCTACAATAACGAGGATGGTCGCGACTGCGATCCTGATTCCCGTAAGGTGCCACGCATGAGTTTCCTCCTGCGGCGGTCCAAAACTTGTTCCAATGAAGCTCTTTGTTGGCGCTGGGAAGAATGGAATCGCGCGGCAACTCACGCGGTCGTTATTTCGACACGGGCGCGATCTCCGCTTTTTGCACATTTAGAAAGGAAATCGCAGCCGCCGTGTCATACGACGCGATTTGCATTATCTGCTTCCTTTCGTGCGCGAACAGAACGCTGCCGACGGCGATACCAACTAAAAACACCACGGCGAACTCCAAACCGGCGATGCCGGCGTTCCGTGGGGGACTAGGGTTAACTCCCCACAGCTGCCTATCCAAAAGCTCCTGGTCGCGTTTGTCCATCTTCCAAATCTTCTGGAAATGGTCCCTGTAAACGCGCGGGAACTGGCCTATGTTCCGCGATGGCAGAGCCATATACGCAACAGAATTCCGTTGTTCAATTGTCGCGATTTATGACCAACGGCCAAGAAATAGATCAATAGACCTGCCAATTGACGGCTACCTTGGCAAGGATAGAAACTGGCTGCCGCGCCAGTACACTAGGCCGGCAACTCTGGCTCATCCTCGGGAAACAGATGATCGACCACGACCAGCCCCATAATCAGTAGCGGAACCGCCAGAAACGCGCCTACGGGGCCCCACAGCCAGGTCCAAAAAACCAGCGATAAGAACACGGTGAGCGGATTGAGCGTGAGCCTATGGCCCATAATGCCTGGGGTAATAAAGTGCCCCTCCAATGTCGCCAGCCCCAGGAACAACAACGGCGCCAGCAACGCGAGTGTGAGGGTAGGAAATGTAACCAGTCCGACCATGAACAATGCGACTTCCATGACCAGTGCCCCGATATAGGGAACGAAATTGAGAATGAACGCGAGCACGGCCCAGGCGATCGGATCCGGCAAGCCGGCCACCCAAGCGGCCACCCCGCCACAAATCCCGACCGCGATATTAATCAGGGCAACAATGCTCAGATAGCCGGTCAAATTGTGTTCGATGTCATTCATGATTTTGAGCGTGCGCAGTCGCGCTTCGCGCTCATTAAAGAACACCACCACCACGCGGCGCAATTGCGAGCGGCCGACCAGCATGAAGAACAGCGAACCGAAGAATATGAAGATCTGGCCGATCGCCGGCGTCACAATGAGGAGTGCGGGCTGGACGAAACTCATGATGTCAACACCAAGGCTGCTTTTTTTCTCGAATGGCAAAAGCGCGTCGCGCAGCTCCTGCAATGCAGCCAGCGGGCGATCGAAGACGTGCAGCTTTTCCTGAATGTTGCGGCCGATATCTGGCGCTTTGCCGATCCAATCCACGGCCGGTGTCGCCAAAAGAACAATAACGCTGTAGAATACTGCGATCACGAGTAACCACAGGACGATTGCCGACACCAGCGACGGGATTTGATGACGCTCGGCCCGTGCCGATAGTGGCCCGAGCATCATGGACATCACGAAGGCCGATGCCACGGGCAGTAGGAGCGGCCGCGCCAGACTAAGCGCCACGACCACTAGAATCACAAATATCCCGATGGTGGCCGATTGGGCCGCGGTACGCCAGAAACGCGCAACCTCGGTCATCGGTTGGGGATCGCTGACCGTGAGTGCAAAGCGCGCCGCGAGCGCGCCGCGCGTCAGACCCGGCTTTTCCACCCGCCGCTGTGCAGCTTTGGTGCCGCCTAGCTCCATGGCCTTGATAACGGGCGAGATACCATTTAGTTGCCGGCATTCAACGGTGTATAACGCTCATTGCAGATAAGTCCGGCTCTCGATAATTCCACTAACCTGCTCAAGCGTGCTAGGTTAAGTCTCGGGAAGCTGGCGTAAGCTCTCGGACACAATTAGCGGGACCGGCGTTTTGCTTTTCGATTATTGGTGATGTTTCTTTTGGCAACCGTCGTTCTTTGGACAGGTGTACTTACCGTCCGCTTAGCCGCTTCCCCTATCGCTCGCTTCATCACCGGGGTGGATTGCTTGATTTTTGCCCGCCCGGCTTCCAGCGCGTTGGTGGTCGATTCAAGCACAACATCCGCGGCAGCCACCGCTGCCGCACCGAGTGCGTCCCCAGCCATCGACGTGACACCTTTAACGCTGCGTTGCGCGGCGTTTGTAATCACATCCCTCGCCTTCGTTGTTATGCTTCTAACCATCGAAACCTCCCTCCTTGGGAAGCCTTTGATAATTCGAATGGGGGCTGCACGGTTCCAAGACGAAATAATTATCAAAGTCGCCCACCATCTGTCAGAATCCAGGCTCTCACTCTCATTTCGGTCATCTCAAAATAGTAGTGAAACCGTTGGCTGCAGGACGCCGCCGATAAAGTGCGGACCAAAGCCGGCGGTTTCCGTTCATCCGCAAGTGGCCGATCGTCGCCTCGCACGCCCGCCGTTCACAAGGACGCGAGGCTCCCGCGGTTCTGAAAAGAGCAGCCACCCGACGCCTGCCGCAATGAGGAGACATGCCACCGGATTGCTTCGAGCCTGGCGCGCCAACACGGGTAGGACCTCATCTGCTCCCCATGCACGAGGATTAACGCCACAAAATCTCGGCGCGTAGCAGCCGCAGACGCCATTTCTTCCTCCGCGACGAAACTGGATGCAAGGTGATAACCGCGGGGCCGAGTTCTAGTTCCTGAGCGTTGCTATTGCCACAAGGCTGAGTTGGCGCAACAGGGAAAAGCCACCAGAAATCAAGAGTCGGCCGTAGTGATCGACCGTCAGACGATTGTTGCTGGGCTGCATTAACTCGATCAGTAAGTAGTCCCTTGAGTCTTTACCGGCTGTTCGCGGTCGGCACTCGCGCCGCGTGGCCGATTGAACACGTTGGTGCAGGCGGGGCTGAGTTGCTGTTTATTTTGAACAAGGCATCGGGTTACGCGACTCGCATCCGGGATAGCGTTCTGGCAAAGCCGCAGCGCATCGGGCGTACATGCATCTGCATCCGCTTGCGTATAAGCAATCGCGGGGAGCGGAGCCATGATCATTACAATGAAAGCAAGAGCGCTCAATCTACCCATAGCGTTTCGCTCCAATTTGGGTTCGAAGGACAATAGTTGCGACGAAAAAAAGTTCCTTACCCAAACGCGCGCAGAAGCTTTTTGAGGTGAAAGGGTCACTAACGAAGATGGCGACAACTTACACGAACGTTCGTTTGCCCCCCAAAGGCGGACATTCGCCGGAGGGTTATGTCCGCTTTAATTGCAGACTTACTCGGCGCACCCTCATTTCTCGGCTTTTGAGGGATTAGATTGATTTGGTTCCAGAACTTTCCAAAATTTAAAACGGAAATATTGCCGCCGCCGGACGTTGTTGCCACGAAGGGAGGATATCGCTATGAAAAAGTTCCTTTTGATAGCAGCGGCTTCAGTAATCCTTGCCGCAACGGTTCCTGCTGGTGCGCAGGTCTATTTTGGCGCGGGCCCGGGTGGGGTCGGCGTTGGCGTGGGTGATCCAGGCTATGGTTGGCGTCACCGTCATTGGCGCGATAGCTATGCGTTCGATCGCGATGACTGCCGGGTGATCCGTGAGCGGATCGTGACACCCTCAGGGCGCGTGATCTATCGCTCGCGTCATATTTGCGACTAGCGCGTCTCGGCGCCGCTTGCTGCAC
The DNA here is from genome assembly GCA_049802775.1 of Pseudolabrys sp. Lineage (GTDB taxonomy): Bacteria > Pseudomonadota > Alphaproteobacteria > Rhizobiales > Xanthobacteraceae > Pseudolabrys. The sequence goes on from JBARNC010000623.1 coordinate 8,197, forward strand.
GATTGAATGGCCCTGCTTAGCGCAGGGCCATTCTTTTTTAGTTGCCCAAGAGATGGGGTAATCGGCCGGTGTTGTTGTGGATAGCTGAAGATTTTGGGTGCTGCGCTTCAGGCCGATGGTGAAACGAGGTCCGTGCGTACGGCCTCAAAAATCCGTCGCCGCATAGATGAATTAAAGGAGCGTTTCCTGTTAAGTCGATTCGTCACCGAATGTGTCTGTGCCAATTCTGTTGCACAACGCACCGCACCTTAAACAAGCCCGCGTGATTGCTGGAACCGCCGTTGCTCTGCCCGTGTGAACCGAACGCGAGGCACAAAAATGCCGCTGTTATTCTATTTCCCATTCATCGTATGGATGGGCATGGTGAAGGTCGTGCAGGACGAAATGCGCGTTCCACAACCTGCTCACGAAGGCCAAAGTAACGCACCGCGCATGCGTTGCAGAATCAACGGGCTGCCATCTGCCGTCAGCCATCTCGATTTTGGTGGTTATGGGTGATCTTGATTTTTCGGTTTTCGGCCACCGACAGCAGACGAGCAGGAATGACGGACTCGTGAAGGCAGGACTCGACCGCGTCAAGCGTTGAGTCAGAAAGGAGCCGAGGGCCATGACCAACGACAAACAGACTGAACTGCACACGACTCATCCGGTGATCACTCAGGAAGCGCTGGCGCAGCTCGGCGACGGCCGGCTGGTCTATGTCAAGACGATTCGCTCCGAAGATGTCGCCAGCCTTTTCCCGCAGGCGCCGAAGATTGCGCCCGGCATCAAACTATTCTCGCTGCATGCTGCCGATGGCACACCGATCATGCTCACCGATACGCGCGAAGCTGCACTCGCAAACGCGTGGAGCCAAGAGCTCGAACCGGTCAGCGTGCACTGACCACATACTACGAAAATTCAAGGGACAGTACTCGCCGATGGCGGGATGGTCATGCGGCCTCGCGCGGCGTAGCCGGGAGAGGCATCAAAACGTCCCGTCAATTATGCGCGTGGCAGCCCATTGCCTGCGCCTTCGATCTATTGATGCTCGACGGTGATAATCTCCGGCGCAAACCATTTACCGACCGCAATGCTGTTCTGCGCATGCTGCTGAAACGCGCCTATCGTCATGACGCACCGCAGCAATGATTAGGCGGATTTTTTAGCGATCATGAGAACTATTCGGCGAAATAAGTGTTTTCCAACGAATAGCGTGGTAGGGCGCCGATGATTATTCAGCCATATCAAACGCGGCATCCCATTATCGAAATGGTAGTTTCGTTGATTCTTGCCAGTTCTATCGTCAGTCTCCCCCTTTTGACGCTACTGCTTATAGAACACCGCCCATGGGGCTACTAGAAAGCCAAACACCACATCCTGCGCAGTTCCATTAGCGGAACCCGGCCCGAGCAGGCGCGCAACCTCGCCCGACCCCCAGAAACTTAGGATGTGTTGCGGCGCTAGCTTAGTGTGGCGTTCTTGGAGGCTCCCCCCGTCCTTGCGATGCCTTTACACGAGGGAACGTATTGTGAGTGAGGAGTGGAGGCCGTGTCGGTGCAAACCCGGCGCTGCCTCTCAACTTCGTGAGATCACACACCACTGGGTCTCTAAAGTTCAAACGGAGGAACCCATGTCCGACAATAATTCAACGGCCGTAGCCGACCGGAAACGTATCAACATCCATGAGGATCATGAGCTGCGCTATTGGTCTCGCAGATTTGGCGTTTCAAGCGACGAGCTTAAACGTGCCGTGAGCAAAGTCGGCGTGATGGCTGACGATGTTGCTCGCGCACTCGGGAAGTCCTGGCTGCATTCAGCCGCACCACCGGATGATGTTGCCTAAACCACGTTGCGGTCGGGTTTGGAGGATTTGGGGCTGGCAGCAGCGGCAGTCTACCTCGCGATGGGCGGTTTCGTTCGGTGCCTGTTACCTCTCCAAAGAAGAAGGGGCTGCCGTCACGCGTCGAACATCACGGCAGCCCCTTTGTTGCCATCGAGAATACCGCCAGCCTTCGGGGTCAGCTCAGACTAGTGGCAGCTGTTTAATTCACATTGCCGAGTTTGGTTCCGAATAAAGCAGGGCCAGCGCAACGCGGTACGTCCGCGCGCCGCGCAACGGTCGGACAATCCGGACATGCAGTCCGCCGAGACAAATCATTCGTCACGGAACTCATGCACCACACAAGACGTTGATTTTGCATCGAATAGTCGGGGGGATCGCGAGGCAAATTCGATGCAACCGCACGAGCTGCGGCGGCACGACAATGAGGACGTTCTGCAGGCAGGGCCTAATTCGCCCTGCAAACCCGCGCGCCCCGCAGTATCGGCGATGCTCACGACATTGGCGATCCCGGCCCTCGTCAAGATGCTGGCAAAGCGCATCGTTGCATCCGTGATTGGTGCCGATCTGCTAGGTGCATTTTTGCAGATACGGTCGCGCGCGTTAAACCACGTAACCTCAATCACGGTGAGTTCGGCGCGCGCAGCGGCAGCCGCAAAGGCGCGCGGCTTCCAAAACCGAATCGCGGTCATGCTGCGAAACGGGCGAAGCGCTCTATCCAAGTTGTCCCCCAGCCGTCGACGCATTCTCACATTTGTCGCTGTCGTCGCATTCGTGCCCGCGACTTACGTTGCCTATTGCATCGTCACGATTCCGCTTGCAGGCGGCGTGCCGATACAACGGGCGCCAAGTGCAATGATATTCGAGGCTGAAAACGGCCGGCCAGTCGCGACCCGCGGGATTCTAAAAGGTCAAAATATTTCTGCCGATCGGATACCGCCGCTTCTCGCAGGCGCCGTCACGGCCATTGAGGATCGAAGGTTCTACCAGCACAACGGCGTGGATTTCCGGGCGATGACACGGGCGGCCTGGCACGATCTTACCGGTCGCCGACTTGAAGGCGGCAGTACCATTACCCAGCAATTGGCCCGTCGGCTTTATCTTTCTCCGAAACGCAGCGTGAGACGCAAAGTGCAAGAGGCGGCGCTGGCCATGTGGCTGGAGCTTCGCTTCTCAAAAAATGAGATTCTTGCACGTTATCTGAATACCACTTATTTGGGCGACGGCGCCTACGGTGTCGGTTCGGCGGCACTGCGGTACTTCGGCAAAAGTACGCAAGAACTTTCACTCAGCGAGGCCGCGATGCTGGCGGGCCTCATCAGGGCGCCGTCGGAGCTTGCGCCAGACCGTAACCTTGTTCGCGCTCAAGCGCGGGCCGGCGTCGTTCTCAATGCCATGGTGGACACTGGCGTCATAACGCGGCGACAAGCGAACGCCGCGCACGCACAACCCGCGGTGCTGAGTCGTCGTGCCGAATCCCCACCGGGTGACAATTATTTCCTTAATACTGCCGCAGCCGAAGCCAAATCGCGAGTTGGCCCGAGCACCGAGGATTTGACCGTTCGCACGACGCTTAATCCAGAACTTCAGCGGATTGCCGAAAGCGTAATTGCCAAGCGCCTGACGAAGCGCGGCAGACCGAACAACGTAAGCCAAGCTGCGCTCGTAGCCATGGCCCCCGACGGGGCAATTCTCGCCATGGTCGGCGGGCGCGATTACAACGAGAGCCAGTTCAATCGCGTAACTCAGGCGCGACGCCAAACTGGCTCGCTGTTCAAGGCCTTTGTCTATTTGGCGGCGTTGCGCAAAGGCTATACGCCGGACTCGATCATTGTCGACCAGCCTGTCGATGTCGGCGATTGGGAGCCGGAAAACTACGGCAACCACTATTATGGCCCGGTGACCTTGCGGACGGCCTTCGCCCACTCGCTAAACAGCGTGGCGGTACAGCTTGCACAATCCGTCGGTATTCAAACGGTGATCGAAACCGCCAGGCGGCTTGGCGTCCGGTCGGACTTGCCGGCGGTGCCCAGCGTGGCGCTTGGTTCGGGCCAGCTCACCCCGCTGGAAATGACCCGCGCTTTCGCTGCTATTGCTACCAATACAACCAAAATCGACAGCTATTGCGTGCGCGAGATCACGAAGGGCAATCGAGCGATCTACATCAGACCAACGCCTCGGTTTGAATCCGTCGACAATCCACTGATCCACTCGGAAATGCTCGACCTGTTAACGAGCGTGGTACGGAACGGGACTGGTGCTGCGGCACGGCTGGATCGGCCGGCCGGCGGCAAGACCGGCACCTCGCAGGATTATCACGATGCCTGGTTCGTCGGGTTTACTTCCGATCTTGTTGTCGGCGTCTGGGTGGGCAACGACGACAATGCGCCGATGAGCGGCGTCGTCGGCGGCAGTATCCCGGCCTCGATCTGGCACGATTTCGTCAGCGCCGCCGAACCCCTACAACCGTCACCGACCGCGCCAGTCAGCGCCATGGGCGCATCACCCTCTGCGCCAACTATCAGTTTCGTCCGCATCGGAGCTGCGAGCGGCAATACCATGGAACGTAGCGGCTATTCGAGCGGTTACCGCTTACGCTTGCCGTTTAGGCTGTTCGGGTTTCGGTTTTGATTTTTTTGGCAACTGGGAGAAATCAACTGCACCAAACATCACGTCGCATCCGAAGGCCGGGATCGGGGCGTGAACCGATTCAGAAATCAAGCGCGCAATAACCAAGGGGATCGCGCGTGACGGCCAATCCGCCCATGGTGTTCGCCTGGTATTCTAGAATGACCGAGGGCGATCTGGATGCAATCATGCCTCGTTACATATGGTGCCGCCGCTGGAATGATATCGAGCTCTAAAGTTTCGCGAAATGTCCGCTTTTGGCACAAAGCAGACATGGGCTAGTGCACTGCACATATCCGCTTTCGGGGGTAAAGCAGACATACATCGCAGATCGCAAAATGTCCGCTAATGACCCAAAGCGGACAGGTGTGTTGGTCGCTATCGGCGTGTGAGAGCGATTGTGACGTTCGAAACACGACTTCCCGGCGATCGGAGCGAGACCGATTGCCGATTGCCGTGCGTGGTCATGTTAAAAAACGCCGCGAAAGTCTGCCCTTCAATTCTCGCTTCGATACGATTGCCCTTGATGCTGCCAAAGAATTGCCCGGCGACATGGTTGGTTTCTTCGAACCAACTACCAGTCATTGTGCCGCCACTGTTTATAGCGTTACCGCGAAAATTGACGTTGTAGCTGTCGCTGGCGCACCGCAGCGCGAGCTTGAGATCATTGCCGCTTGCTTGCGAATCGTAATTTGCGCGGCATCGGATCTGTTCATGCGATCCGGTGGACAACGTGACTGTGCCACCCCCCGACCAGGATCCGGACATATCGGCGAAGGGCCCTCGTTGCGCATAACCAGGGAGCGTCGACAGCGATAGCACGATCATGGCTACTGCGGCGGTAATAAAAGCAACGCGGGCGTTATTTAATCGCGACGAAATAGCGGACATTGAATAGGGCCTCGCCCACCGCGCCTTGAAGTCCGTCATTGCCTATCGGCAGCCTTTTGCTTCTTCTTCTTTTCGTTCTTCGTCTCGTTCTTCATCTTCTCGTCTAGATGCATGCCGAAAAAGAATGGCAGCGACCAGCTCGGCAGCACCAGCGGGAGCGCGTCCCTTAGAGCTCGCCTGGTATTGTCGTGCTGCTTTGCTATATCCTCGGCCTCAGCGGCCTGTTTGGCCTCAGCGGTCT
>JBARNC010000624.1:0-3256 GCA_049802775.1 Pseudolabrys sp.
TGCCACTGGCGATGGCCGCTCGCGGAACTGTGCACCAGCACGACCGCGGGGCCTGACCCCGTGTCCGTAAAGTCTAGATCGAAGGCTCCGACTTTGATCACCGGCATGTTTGAATCTCAGATTCTGATCAAGCCCGATGTCCGCTTTGGGTCAAAAGCGGACATTTGCAGTGCAAAACGGCATGTCCGCTTTACCCCCAATAGCGGACATTAGCCCGATCATTGCCATGTTTGCTTTGTGCCAATAGCGGACGTGTCACCCTCTGACACCCCTGCGCGACAATTTCAATTCAGTACTGCCCGGAATAGACGCCACTCATTTGGCACGCCTTTAAGTGCGTACGTCCCGCGGTCCTCAAGCGCCAGTCCTGAGCCAGCCACTAGGTCGCGTACAGTCTGCGAGACCAGCACTTCACCCGGAGCCGCAAGAGCAGCAACGCGGGCGCCGACGTGCACCGCAATTCCAGCAAGGTCGTTACCCACGCGCTCACATTCCCCGGTGTGTAGGCCGCAGCGTACTTCAAGGTTGAGCGAGCGCACCGTATCGCGGATCGCGCCGGCACAACGGATCGCTCGTGCTGGTCCGTCGAAGGCGGCGAGGAAGCCGTCACCTGAGGTGCTTATCTCACGTCCGCGGTACTGCTGCAGCACCTCGCGAACCTTAGCGTAGAATGCCTCAAGCAATTCACGCCAGCGACTGTCGCCGAGCGCGGCGGCACGCTCGGTTGAGCCAACGATGTCGACAAACAATACGGTAGCGAGTACTCGTTCTGGCTCTTGCGCGTGGCGGCTCCCCGTTAGGAACTGCTCGACTTCATCAAGGATTGCATCGCCATCGCCAAACCAGTGCGAATGGTCTTCGCCGGCAAGTTCAACCAGCTTCGCACCCGGGATGCACCGAGCCATATAGCGTGCATGCTCTACGTCGAACACACGGTCCCCAGTCCGATGCAGAATGAGCGTTGGGACGCGGGTGGCGGGCAGGACGTGCCGAACATCGATGTCGCTGTTCATCTTCACGATAGCGGCTGCCGCGCCGGGGCTTGCCGCTGCGCGGTAATAGGCAGCTGTGCGCTCCACAGCATTTCGATCACCAGCAATGCTCGGCGCCCACATTGCCGTGCTTAACGATTGCGGCGTGCCCCAATTGTGTTCGATGTCGTCGAGCACTCGTTGCAATCGTTCGTCCTTCCAACCGAAAGGATAATCGGGCGCCCAGGAACGTCTGGCGTATGAACCGTATAAGACCAGTGCGGAGGTGCGTTCAGGATGGGTGGCGGCGTAGAGCAGGGACATCGGGCCGCCTTCGGAAACGCCGAATAACACTGTCCGCTCGGAGCCGACCTCATCGAGAATGGCCTGCACATCGTGCATACGTTGCTCAAGCGCAAACATCTGAGAGCCTCGGTCAGACATTCCGGTGCCACGCTTATCAAAAAGGATTAGGCGGCAGAATGATGCGAGGCGCCGAAAAAAAGCGCTCTGTTCCGGCGATTGCCATATCGCTTCAACGTTTGACACGAAGCCCGGAACGAACAGAAGGTCGAGCGAACCCTGGCCAAGGACTTGATAGGCGATGTGAACGTCATCGCTCTTGACATAATGGGTTGAGGGTATTTCAGCCATCACCCCATGTACCATAAAGCGGGCAATCATCACGATTGGCATGTCCGCTTTGGGTCATTAGCGGACATTTCAGCGTGCGTTAGAGGGCGGCTTTGATGCCTTGAAGATGTATCGGTTGCTACTGAAAAAGTATCTTCCTGCTTCGCTCAAGCCCGCAAATTCACTATGCCACTCCTTTAGATCATCAGGCGAAACGTCCTTCTTACGCGCCACGAAATCTCGAATAATCTGTGCTAGTCCCTTACTGTAGCTATCATCATCGTAATGTAAGTTAAGGATCGGGAACACAGCTGCGTCATCAAATCGAAAACCTGCATTAATCAACTTGTATGTTAAGGACCTTGGAAGATGCGGATGAGCACAATGTGCCTCCCATGATTTCATAACTGCCGCCATACGTTTTGGATTTTCAGAATACCACAGGACGGCGTCCCAATCCGTTGCAACAAATACCGCCCGGCCGTTCGGCTTTATGACGCGAAATGCTTCTGAAAAAACACGGTCGACGTCGGCAACGTATTCGGCAACTTGTGTGCACACTACGACATCAACCGACGCATCTAATTGCTTAAGTTTAGTAGCGTCACCAATTTCATAGGAAAGCCACGTTGAACCTTTTCGTCGATTACAGAGGGCTATTAGATCGGCCGAGATATCAATGCCAACGACGGCACCATTACGACCGACGATCTCTCCGATGCTTTCGCACAGAAATCCCGGACCACATCCGATATCCAAAATACTGTCACCGCTAGACAAATTGAGGTGCCGAATTGTCTCTAGCCGTTGTGCCCTCACGTCCCTTGTGAGGTAGGCTTTTTCGAGTTGTCTTGCAGCTTCATCGGTGAATTGGAGCCCGTTCATCTTCGCCTCACACTTGAAGGAAGGAATAAGTTGCACGGGAACAGTTATATTACCGGCTCAATCTAACTCGGGAAATGGCGCCGTTTGTTAATTTGCAATTGACAGCCGATGTCCGCTTTGGGTCATTAGCGGACATTTCCGCAAGTCCAGCCGATGCCCGCTTTACCTCCGAAAGCGGACATGTGCAGTGCAACTAGGGATGTCCGCTTTGTGCCAATAGCGGACATTCCGGTATCTATTCGATCACCTCGTCGGCGAGCTGCAAGAATGAGCTTCGAACCGAGAGACCGAGTGCCTTGGCCGTGTTGAGATTGAAGACGAGTTCAAACTTGCTCGGCGATTGGACTGGCAAATTGCTCGGCGATTCGCCCTTGAGAATGCGATCAACATAGCTGCTTGAACGCCGGAAGATATCGGCGGTATCGGGCCCATAAGACATTAGACTTCCATCAACGACGAATTGCCGATAGGGAGAAATGACCGGCACCCGGTGTTCCTCTGCCGACTTCACTATCGTCTTTCGCACGCCGACGATAAAGATATCCGATCCAGCGATCAAACCACAGCCCGGATTAGCCCTAATTCTGCGATCGCCGACTCAACCTCGACGACAGTCTGAACGTGGACTGCTTGTAGCTCGACCGGGGTTGTTTGCTGCAACATTTTAAATGACCGCAGGAAGTTGTCAAAATAGGCCGACGTATCCGGATTGAACATCAATGCGACTTGCGACAGACTTGGTTTGACGTCGCCGAGCAGGTTGATCC
>JBARNC010000625.1:0-2707 GCA_049802775.1 Pseudolabrys sp.
CCCGCGACGCTGGCCTTAAGGAATTTACCGCGGAAGTTTTGCCAGACAATATTCCGATGCTGAAAGTGTTCCAGAAAAGTGGGCTAAAGCTAAGCACGAGACGTGAGGCGGGCGCGGTACATGTCTCACTTCAGCTTTGATCGAAGTTCTGTGGTCACGCGATGCAAAATGACAGATTAATCCGGTCAAGACTAAAAACCCCGAGAGCCGCTGCGATCGCGGGGTTACTCTTTTCCGGCCTGTTTATTGCGGCGTTTTCGTTACTTCGAATTTCCGTCCCTGCTGATCCCGTTGAGTCGGGAGAATGGCTCATGACCAACTCGACTACAGTAACTTTCGCGTTGAACCTCATCCCATTCGCAGGAATTGCATTCCTCTGGTTTGTCGGCGCATTGCGCGATCGACTGGGAGAACTTGAAGATCGCTTTTTCTCTACGGTGTTTCTGGGAAGCAGCCTTTTGTTTTTGGGTATGCTCTTCACCTCAGCAGCAGCCATAGGTGCAATCATCCTCGCCTTTGCTGTTAATCCCGGCAATCTCATGAACTCCGCAGCGTTCCACTTCACCCGCACGTTCGCCTATAACGTCGCAAATATCTACATGATCAAGATGGCGGCCGTATTCATGATGTCGACGTCGACCGTTGTCATCTATACTGAAATTGCGCCGCGTTGGGTGGCGTTCCTCGGATTCGGCATCGCGCTGCTGCTACTGTTCGGAAGTTTCTACTTTTCGTGGGTCTTTGTCGCCTTTCCGTTTTGGGTTTTCCTGATCAGTATTTGTCTTCTGATCGACGAGTTTCGTCGGCGGCCTGCCAAGAAGTTATTGTAACGTCTCCCTACCCGAGGCCCCTCCCAATCCCTGGGAATCCCCTACGCGGGCAAGGGCGAGGTCCTCGGGATAAACAAAATACTTTTTAATATCACGATCGAGGAGTGCGAGTTCCCGGTACAAAACAGCGTGACGATGCTTCGGCAATGTCTGAATGAGATTTTCGATCATCGCCCGCAATCGTCGGGCAATTTGCATGTTTTGCACACCGCATTGACGTATCTCGGTGAATGCGAGATGGACAAAATCTTCCCAATTGGGTGTGCGGAAAATCACGCGCAATCGGCCCGATTTATCCACTATTTTATCAGTGTGCAGATTTTGTGTGCCGGCCTTGCGAAGCAGACGATGAAGTTGATCAATTGCAATGACGGCAGTCGTCGGATCGTTGATCGCCGGCGACAAGGCCTTGAGCGCAATATCAACTATAATCCGGTATGCAAACGTCGGATCCTGCTCCAACGTCCGTTCGCGCCCGAACGCGACGGTAGACCGCAACTCTTGCTCGTCGAGCGACCTAGCGTCGCCATATAAGTTGAACAGTGGCTCATCGATTGCGATAAAATCACCAATCTGGGGTACGAATTCGATCACACCGTTTGACCTCCCTGCCGCGGTCAAGAGTTCGTTCAGGTTTACTGCAAGGATTATTTCTGATGCCCCTCGATGCTGAATAACTCGGTCGGGCGTACCAAGTTTTTGGCGCTGACTGTTCACCTGGTTCGCGGGCAAGCTCGGATCGGGATAGACGTTCTCGATAACCATAAGGCCTGTTTTTCCCACGAGGCCCATAATGCTGATCGGGCGCAATAGTCTTGCGGCGTAATCGATCAAATAGAGAAATGCCGCGAAGCAAAGAATGCCAAGACACGCAGCAACAAATGCAACAAGCTGAAAGACAGTCCCTTGTATTCTGTTGATTGCGCTTATCGAGAACAGCAGCGTAAAAATGAAAAGACCGGTCGTATATCGGACGACTGGGTCTCTCACTAACACAGTGGAAATAATCCGAGGGGTCAATTGTCCGCTTGCAATCTGCAGAGCGACTAGCAGGGATCCAAATGTGAAAACGGTAAAGCTCAATGTCGCCGTTATCAAAGCGTTGAGCATTGCCTGGGCGCCTGAAACGCCGAGGCCCAGAAGCGTCCAACCAAGCCAGCCATCCATGCGATGCAAAATCTGGGTTGCAGCAAGCTCAAACGGGATGGCAATGAGGGGAACGACCCAGAGCGAGGACTTGAGAAAGATTCTGAGATGGTAAAGTTGCTTCCAGATCATGTTTTCCCAGCCCGACATGGTGTCCGGAGTCAGCAGCTGCCTCTGATTGATGGTGAGACCACCGTCGACGGCCGGAAAGTTGCCATCAAGCCCTTCGCCGCTTGGTTAGAACTTGCCACAGGTAGCAGTCCGAGTTCCATGGGTTTTGGCCATATAAGCACGCGGATTTTGGTATAAGTGGTGTCTACGCAATGTTTCGGCGCGGATTGACCCAGGTCAATTCATTTGATGAGGGACGGGTGGATCCTGCCGAAAAGCCATTTCGCCGACAGCGCGGGACCCAGCAACCTAGGGAGATTGGCTATGGAAGGCACTGCCGCTCTTGCAAAGAAAACCTTCGATCAGGACCCGTGGCGAAGCTTCAATCCTGGCGATTGGAATGCCTCGATCGATGTGAGGAATTTCATCGTTCAGAATGTTTCGCCGTACGCCGGCGACGAGAGCTTTCTTGTTGCTTCAACTCCTCGGACCAAAGCCGTCTGGGCCAAACTGCAGCCCTACTTTCAGGACGAGAGGAAGAAAGGTGTTCTCGCTGTTGACGCCAAGACGCCTTCGACGCTGCTGGCGCATAAGGCCGGCTATATTGACCGCGACAATGA